>CAZHRW010000081.1:0-12637 GCA_964535025.1 uncultured Planctomycetales bacterium | reverse complement strand
ATCCCTTGATCTTCCATGACTTAAGCTCCTTGAGGTTAGGGTTCATAAGTCATTGTAAAATAAAGAGTAGCAGCGCGCCAGAAAGAAATGTCGCACACCCCCCGCGGGGCCCTGGCGGCCTGGCCGTGGCATGCGTGGATGGTCCGCTGGATCCTCCCGCACGCCCTGCTGACGTTCCTGCTGCTGGCGGTGCGTCCGCGGCGGTCGCCCGGCTGCCCGGCGGTGCTGCGGGCCGTGGGGCTGGCCGTCGGCGTGGCGATCGTCGTGCAGGCGATGCGCCTGGTCGCGCCGGGCCCGCCGCCCAACGCCGTCGCGGTCGCCCTGGCCGCGCTGGCGGCCCTCGCGGCGGCGCTGATCGCCCCGCGGCTGGGCGATCGGACGGTCGAGCTGCCGGTGCTGGTGCTCGCCACGGCCGCGGCGGCGGTGGTCGTCGCGGCGCACGTGGCGTGGCTGTCGAGCGGGGGCGGGACGGCCTGGCCGCTGTGGGGGCTGTATCGCCACGAGTTCGCCTGGGGCTATTACGCCCTGGCCCGCCGGTGGCTGCTGATGGGCGCGGTGAGCTTCCTGCTGGCGTTCTACCTGAGCCTTCGCTATCGGTGGCGGCTCCGCCGCCGGATGATCGTCGCCACGGCCGTCGCCGCCGCCGGGGCGGCCGCCGTCGAGCTGGTCCGCCTGGTGGCCGCCGGCTGGATCAACCTGGCCGGGCTGATCGAGCACACGACCGCCGCCGTCGCCGGCGCCCTGCTGTTCGCCGCCCTCTGGCGGATCCTCGACCGCCGCACCGCCGACCCCGCCTCCGTTCGTTACGCCGGACCCGAGCGGCGACGGGCGTAACCGGCGCCCGGCGTCGCCCAGAGCCTTGCATTCCCCGCCGGCGGGCGTACAGTTCACCCATGGAACAGGCGTATATACAGCGGCGCTACCTGGTGAACTTTGAGACCCGCCGGGTGGGGCACATCTTTACCGACGTGTTGGTGATCGGCGGGGGGGCGGCCGGTCTGCGGGCGGCGATCGAGGCCGCCGCGTGCGGCGAGGTCCTGATGATCGTCAAGGGCGACGCCGAGGAGAGCAACTCGGCTTACGCCCAGGGCGGGGTGGCGGCCGTGCTCGACGAGGCCGACTCGATCGACGAGCACGTCGCCGACACGCTGGCCGCCGGCGCGGACCTGTGCGACGAGGCGACCGTTCGCGAGGTGGCCGCCCATGCCGCCGAGCAGATCGACGAGCTGGTCGGCTGGGGCGCCGAGTTCGACCGCAACAGCGGCCGTCTGGACCTGACCCGCGAGGGCGGGCACGGCCAGCGGCGGATCGTCCACGCCCACGGGGACGCCACCGGGTTGGAGATCGTCCGCACGCTGTGGCGGCGGGCGTCGGGCATCGAGGGGCTGAAGATCTTCGATCACTGTTTCGTGATCGACCTGATCACCGACCCGCCCGCCGGCGGCGACGGGGCGGCGGTGCTCGGCGCGATCACCTGGCACCAGCGGTACGGCCTGCAGATGATCTGGGCCCGCCGGACGATCCTCGCCAGCGGCGGCGCCGGTGTCCTGTGGCGGGAGACCACCAATCCGCCCGCGGCCACCGCCGACGGACACGCCATGGCCTTCCGCGCCGGGGCGATCCTGGCCGACATGGAGATGATGCAGTTCCACCCCACGGCCCTCTACATCGCCGGCGCCAGCCGCAGCCTCGTCAGCGAGGCCGTCCGCGGCGAGGGGGCGTACCTGGTCGACCGCAACGGTGAGCGGTTCATGCCCGAGGTCCATCCCAACGCCGAGCTGGCCCCCCGCGACGTCGTCTCCCGGGCGATCCTCAACCGGATCGCCACCACCGGCGGGGGGGTCTACCTCGACGTCCGCCCCCTCGGCGGCGAGATGTTCGCCCGGCGGTTCCCCTCCATCTACGAGCAGTGCCGCAAGTTCGAGATCGACCCGGCCGTGGACCTGATCCCCGTTCGCCCCGCGGCCCACTACATGATCGGCGGCGTCCGCACCGACCTGCAGGGGCGGACCAACCTGGCGCACCTGTTCGCCTGCGGCGAGTGCGGGCACACCGGCCTGCACGGCGCCAACCGGCTGGGGTCCAACAGTCTCATCGAGGCGCTCATCCTGGGCAAGCGCTGCGGCCACCTGGCCGGCCGGGCCGCCTGCGAGGCGAGCGACCAACTCGCCGTCACCGACACGAAGTACGCCTTCGCGTCGGTCCGTCGGACCGAACTGGACCTGTCGGACATCCGCAACAGCCTGCGGGCGATCATGTGGCGCAACGTCGGCGTCGCCCGCGCCGCCCAGCCGCTGGCCGAAACCGTCGAGATCGTCAACTTCTGGGGCCGCTACGTCCTGGACAAGGGCTTCTTCCACCCCGACGGCTGGCAGTTGCAGAACATGCTCACCGTCGGGCGGCTCGTGGCCGAGCTGGCCCACCGCCGCACGGAAAGTCGCGGCGTCCACTACCGCAGCGACTACCCCGACACCGACCCCGCCTGGCAGCGCCACCAGACCCTCCGCCTGGACGATCACCAGCTTCGGATCGACGATATCCCGACGACGAACGCGTAGGAGCCTTACTGATTACCCCTGCGCGCTGGACCCCAGGGCGCTCGGCTGGAAATCCGAAATTCGAAGCTCGAAATACGAAACAACTCGCAAACGAATAAAAAGCGACAAACGGATAAACGGCTGAGCCCCATCGTTTGATGTTTTTCCGTTTCGCCGTTTCGAGTTTGTTTCGTATTTCGTGTTTCGAGCTTCGAATTTCCGCCGCAGGCGGCTATTCATGTCGGAGGGCGACGATGGGGTCGAAGTTGGCGGCGCGGAGGGCGGGGTAGATGCCGCTGACCAGGCCGACGATCAGGGCCATCGAGAACGGGACGATGAGCATGGGCGGCTCGACGACGGCCTCCATGTCGCGGGCGACGGTCTTGATGATCGCGGGGATGACCAGCCAGCCGATCAGCACCCCCAGCAGGCCGCCCGCCGAGGTCTGGGCGACCGATTCGACGAGGAACTGCACCACGATGTCCCGCTTCTTGGCCCCCAACGCCCGCCGGATGCCGATCTCGCGGGTCCGCTCGGTGACCGACGAGAGCATGATGTTCATGATCCCGATCCCCCCGACGACCAGCGAGACGCCCGCGATGGCCAGGAACATCCCGTTCCAGATCTTCGCCTGCTGCTTGAGCGCCTCGATCTTCTCCATCGGCACCTCGATCTCGTAGTCCTGGCGGTCGTGGAACCGGTCGATCAGCGAGGGGATCATATGGGCCGCCCGCAGCACGGCGTCCTCGTCGGCCAGTTGGAGGATGATCTGGGAGACCTCGACCTTCTCGAACGACAGGGACCCCTCGGTCCGGCTGGCGGCGAAGTCGCCGAAGCGCTGCAGGTCGGCCGACAGCGGGATGAACACCTGGTGGCTGGCGACGACCGACTCGCCGACGCGTCGAATCACCGCGGCCCGCGCCACGACGCCGACGACGCGGAACTCCACCCCGTCCAGGCGGGCCGTCTGGCCGATCGGGTCGGCCGGGCCGAACAGCCGCCGGGCCAGATCCGCCGTGACCACGCAGACGTTCCGCCGCCGCAGCAGATCGGCGTGGCTGAGGAACCGCGATCGGTCGTCGGCGAGTTTCAAGCGGGCGGCGCGAAGGTAGCTGGGCTCGGTGCCCAGGACGGAGACGGCCACCTGGCGGGTGGGGGCGATGGCGGTGCGGGTGGTCTTGTGGACGATGGTGCACTGCTTGACGGCCGGGACGTTGTCCCGCAGGCGGGTCACGTCGTCGTAGGTCAGCCCGTACATCGCCGCCCACGAGGTGGTCCCGGTCTGCTCGCTGTCGGCGGAGGGCTTGACCGACTCGATGATGATGTTGTCGCTGCCCCGGCGGGCCAGTTCCGCCTGGCTCTTGCGGGCCGAGCCCTCGGTGATCGCCAGGATGGCGATGACGCTCCAGACGCCGAACACGATGCTCAGGACCGTCAGGATCGAGCGCACCAGGTGGGCGGTGAGGCTGGCCAGCCCCAGGCGGATCACGTCGATGGTCTTGTTGAGGGCCTTCATGCGCGTGGTGCCATCCGCTCGGTGGGCCGGTCCGAGTCGAGCCGTCCGTCCCGCAGCGTGATGATCCGCTCGGATCGGGCGGCGACGTCCGATTCGTGGGTGACCATGATGATCGTCCGTCCGCGCCGGTGCAGGTCATCGAGCAGATCGAGGATCTCGGTGGTGGTGTGCTGGTCGAGGTTGCCGGTGGGCTCGTCGGCCAGGAGGATCAGCGGGTCGTTGGCCAGGGCCCGCGCGCAGGCGACCCGCTGCTGCTGGCCGCCGGACAGTTCGGCGGGCTTGTGGAACGCCCGGTCGCCCAGGCCCACCAGGGCCGCCAGTTCCATCGAGCGGGGCCGCCGCTGGGCGTGGGGGATGCCCCGGTAGAACAGGGGGATCTCGATGTTCTCCAGCGCGTTGAGCTGCTGGATGAGGTTGAACGATTGGAAGATGAACCCGATGCGGAGGTTCCGCACGTCGCTGAGCCCGTCGTCGCTCATGCGGCTGACGTCGGCGTCGCCGAGGAAGTACGCCCCGCGGGTGGGCCGGTCCAGGCAGCCCAGCAGGTTCAGCAGGGTGCTCTTGCCCGACCCGCTGGGGCCCATGATGGCGACATACTCGCCGGCGTGGATCGTCAGGGACAGATCCCGCAGGGCGTGGACCTCGCTGTGGCCCACGACGTAGGTCTTGGCGACGTTCTGTAACGTGACCAGCTCGGTCATCCCTGATCCCGGCCTCCGGCGCGCTGTCCGCCGCCGCTGCCCTGGCCGCCGCGGCCCGGGGGGCGTTGGCCCTCGCCGCGCGGGGCTTCGCCGCGCGGGCGGTCGGGTCGCTGGGGGGTCTCGTCGTCGTCGGCCGCCCCGTCCTCGTCGCCCACCTCGTCGGTCGGGCGTCGGGTCGCGGCCGGTCGGGTCGCCGGCGGGGGCGCGGTCTCCGACAGCGGCGCCGGCTTGTCGAAGGCGTGCGTGGTGCGGTCGGCCGCCTCGTCCGGCGGCGGGGCCATCAGGCAGATGTCGCCCTCGTCGACGCCGTCGAGGATCTGCACCTCCGTGTCGCTCATCTCCCCGACCCGCACCGGCGTGCGGACGGCTCGGTCGCCGTCGACCTTCCACACGTAGGTCTGCTCCTGCTCGGTGAAGATGGCGCCGATCTTGACCTTCAGCACATCCGGCAGACGGGCGAGGATCATCTCGACCTCCGCCGAGGAGCCCGGCTTGAGGTCCCGCGGCGGGTCCTCCAATTCGATCTCGATCGGGAAGACCTTCACCGAGGGGTTGTAGCGCTGGTCCTCCGTCGAGGCCAGCATCGCCACGCGGCAGACGGTCCCGCTGAGCACCTCGCCGCCGCGACTGTCCAGGCGGATGGTGGCGGGCATGCCCACGTGCACCTTCTCGCTGACGCCCTCGAAGACCTTCGAGTACACCCGCAGCGTCGACATGTCCGGGATCCGCATCAATCGCTGACGGCTGCGGACCCGAGCGCCGATCGACACGTCCGGCGGGTCCCAGTGGCGGCCGGAGTCATAAATGATCAGCCCCGGCGCCTCGGCGCGGATCTCCATCTGGTCCCGCTGGTCGTAGAGCTCCTGCCGCCGCCGCTGCTGCATCTCCAGGGTGCTCTGCTTGGACTGCCTGTTGACCTCCGCCAGCCGCCGCTGGGCCGTCGACTCCAGCCGGGCGCGCTCCAACTCCAGCTCGGCCTCCTGCAGCGCCAGTTGCAGTTGCCGCTCCTGGCGGGGCAGCTCGTAGTCCCGCTGCTTGGCCAGCTCGGCTTCGGCGTTGGCGACGTCCAGCTCCATCCGGTCGACCTTGAGCTGCTCGGCGTCGATGGTGCTCTGCGAATAGGTGCCTTCCAGGCCCTCGGTCCGGTTGACATCCCGCATGAACTTCAGCTTGCCCACCGCCAGCGTCAGCTCCTGACGCGCCAACGCCAGCCTCGCCTCGACCTCCTGGAGCGTCTGGGCCCGTTCGTGCTCGGTGAATTTCTTGAGGTTGTTCTGGGCGTTCTCGACGGCGGCCTCGGCCTGGGCGACGCGGTTGTCCCACTCCTTGTTGGTCAACTCGATCCGCTCGCGGGCCTGCTCGTAGTCGTTCTCGGCCTGCGTGACGTCCAGCTCCGTTCGCGTGATCGACTCCAGCAGCGACTCGCACTCGAAGCGGATGATCAGGTCGCCCACGTCCACCTGCGTGCCCTCGTCGACCCGGTCGGCGACGATCGCCTCCCAGCGGAGGTTGTTGGCGATGATCGTCTTCTTCTCGGCCGCCACCTCGCCGGCCTCGACGACCGAGACGACCAGCTCGCCGCGGGTCACCGTGGCCTTGGGCAACTCGGCCAGCAGGTTGTCGTCGCCGCCGGCGCCGGCGACCATGAAGGTGCCGCCCACGAAGACGATCAGCACCACGAAGATGCCCAGCAGGAGCCACTTACGGCCCGACGGGCGGCGTGTCGGCTGTTTCGATGTCGATGCTTCCATAGTAGTCGCTCAATCGTGTGAACCGCATGGGGTCGCGGCGCTCCTGGTATTGCCCGTCGGCGTCCACGTCCAGCAGCCCCAGCGAGGCCAGGAATTCGATGCGGGTGGTCTCGTAACCCACCAACGCGTCGGTCAGCCCGTTCTGGGCGTCCCGCAGGCCCTCTTCCGCTTCCAGTACATCACGCGCCGAGGCCTGACCCTCGGCCTGCTCCAGGGCCGCCAGCCGCTGGCGGCGCTCGGCGACGGCGACGTTGCGCAACTGAAGATCATACGTCCGACGGGCGCGGATCAGGCTGCGGTAGGTGTCGACCACATCCAGCCGCACGGTGTCGATCAGCGTGGTATAGTCCCGCAGCTGGCGGGCCTCGGCGATCAGCGCCAGGCGGTAGGCGTCGCGATTGTCCGTCTGGTCCAGCGGGTAGTCCACCAGCAATTCGGCGTATCGCTCGTTACGGCCGAAGTTTACGCGGAACGGCTCACGGGGCTTCGTGCCCTCGGTGCCGATGCGCGCCGTCAGGTCCACGCGGGGGTTGAACTGGTCGGCCGCGATCAGCACATCGCGCCCGGCGTCCCGCACGGCCACCCGTCCCCGCAGCACGGCCGGGCGGGTGTGCAGGGCGATCTCGACCGCCCGCTCGGCCGCCGCGTCGACCTGCGCTTCCAGCGCCTCATTATAAGCCACGTCGGCCAGGCGGCGAATGAACGCCTCCCGCACGCCCTGCCCGGCCGCGTCGTCGTCGGCGGTCCGGGCGTCGAATTCGGCGGCGGCGGCCGCGGCGGCCCGCTCGGCGGCGGCGGCCAGGGCCGCCTCGTCGACCAGGGGGATCGCCGCCGGGCCCCGGCGGCCCAGGGCCGCCAGCTCCGTCGGGTCGGGAGCGACGTTGACCGCGGTGGACAGGCCCATCGTGATCTTGAAGCGGTCGAGGCTCGTGCGGTACGCCTGGCGAAGCCGTGCGAGGCGGACCTGGGCGTCGAGGAGGTTCTTCTCGGTCTGGTCCTGCTCGATCCGCGAGACCTGTCCCCCTTCAACCTGCACCTGCGTTCGCCGTAACGCCTGCTGGAGGCGGGTGATATTGGCCTGCTCGTTGTTGAGCGTGTCGAGGTCCTGGAGCACCTGGTAGAAGTCGGCGGTGATCCGCGTGCTGAAGGTTTGGGTGAACCGCTCGTACTCCAGGACGCTGATCGCCAGGTCCCGCTCGGCGCGGTAGAGGTCCTCGTAGGCGATGTCCCGCCAGGCCCCGCGCCACAGCGGCTGGGTGAGCTCGGCGGTGAGGGACGAGCCGAACTCGGTGTTGTTAATCCCTGTCAGATCAGAAAATAGCGTCAATCCCGCCCCGAGGGTCACCAACCCGCCCTGGGCGAATCGCCGGGCGAAGCCGACATCGAGTTCGCCCTCGAGGCTGTTGGTCTCGGCGCCGTCGAAACCCTTCTCGTGGCTGACCAGACCCGTCAGCGACCCGAAGAAGCCCGACCAGTCGTGGCGAACGTTGGCCAGCGCAAGTGCCTCGATATACAGGGCTTCCTTCTCATCCTGGAACTGGGGGCTGGCCAGGGAGGCGATTTCGAGACACTCCGACAACGACACCAGGCGGATGGGCTCATCGCCGACCGGCAGCGGCTCGCCCCGCAGCATGAGCCGCGATTGGCCATCGACCGCGGCGACGTCGAGGATGTCGCCGTCGATCGTGAATGACCGCGGGCCGCCGAGGGCGGCATCCTGCTTTTCCTCGATGAGCCCGTAGGCCGCCTTGTCGGCCTGCTCGGCGTAATGGGCTGGAGTACAACCGGTTAGAGCGATCATGCCGATCGCGCCGAGCCACGCGCCGAGCGCTAGGGTCTGCTTGGAACCGCCGATCCGTCCCAAAGGAAGGTCCTCAACTTCGTCGCCGCTGTCGGGGAGCACGTCGCCGGAGCCCATCTGCACAGCACCAGCAAGGATGTCTATGCTAGCTAAACGCCTGTGCAATCGCCACCCGTCTAACGCAAAAAACCGCACGCCATTGCACGGCCGCCGCGGCCGACCGTCGGCAATGGGGCGGCGGCCGCCGCCGCCGATCATGTTATAAGCATCTGCGAACACTACGGGTACGCCGCAGTGACGGCGGCGTGACCCGCCCGGCGGAAGGGTTGATCCGCCCCGGGAGGTTTATCTTTCGATCGCGGCGGAAAATGCGGCGTTTTTCACTTGGCGAAATCCAGGATCGCGATATACTGAAGTTGAGTGGTTCGCGCCGAAGCCCTTGTTTGCGCTCGACTCGGCGGCGGATCCAGCCGGGAAGGGATGCCCGCCGCGGGGCGCTGCTCGGGTGCTGTGGCGATCGCTCGCTCGTACGAAGGATACATAGCGCTGTGGCTCCCGTGGGCCGCGTAGTGTGCGGTGATCGCGCTGCTTAGAGCGCGTTGGGGCCGCGTGAACGATAGTGAGGCTCCTTTGGCTCGACGGTTGGGCCCTCCCCCTCCCCCGACCGTCGGCCTGATGAGCTTCATGGCGAGCCCGGTTCCTCGATGGGATCGGGCTCGTCTTTTTTAGGGGGATCGCGGCCCATTTTCGTAATCGCTTGCCTGGTGCCGGGGTTGACGACAGAGACCGTCACAAAGAGCACAAAGGCAGAGCGGCACCAAGAGCTAAGAACACAGCCCAAAGAGGATGAAGGGGGTCTGTCGCTCTGCGGCCGGGAGGGATTTGCGGCGGGGAGGGATTTGCGGCGAACTGCCGTCTTGCCTCGCGGGGGCGTTTGGCGTTAGCTCATGCCTCAACGTCGGATCGAACCGAGGACCCGCCGCCATGTTCAAACGACTGTTCCTGCCGATCGGATTGGTGGCCGCGATCGCCGCGGCCCTGGCTGTCCCGCTGCCGGCGGGCGTGGTGGCGGCCCTGGGGTGGTTTCGGCCGTGGCTGGTGATAACCATCTTCCTGGTCAACGGTTACCAGACCCGCCTGAGCGAGGCCCCCCGCGGATGGACCTTCCCGCTGACCTTCGCGACCGTCGCGGTGCTGACGTTGGGGGCCGGCCCGTGGCTGGGTCGCGGCGTGGCCGAGCTGTACGGCCTGCCGGCGGCGGTGGCGCTGGGGCTGGTGGTGATGGCGGCGATGCCGCCGACGCTGTCGTCGGGGATTGTCCTCACCGAGGTCGCGGGCGGCAACGGCTTGTGGGCGCTGATGTTAACGGTCGGGATCAACCTCGTCGGCGTCTTTGCCATCCCCTTCATGCTCGCCTGGGCCGCACCGCGGGCGCCGGGCGAGGCCGGCGTGGCGGTCGACTCGGCGGCCCTGCTGACGAAGCTGATGCTGTGGGTCCTGGCGCCGTTCCTCGTCGGCGGGCTGGCCAAGCGGCTCGTCGGCGGCCGGGGGCTGGCGCCGGCGATGAAATACATCCCCAGCACGTGCGTGATCCTGACGGTGTGGATCTCCTGCATGATGAAGCGCAACGATCTGCTTTCGCTGAGCTTATCGACGCTCGGCCTGATGGCCGTCGGCGGGTTGACCGTGCACCTGGTGCTGATGGCCGCGTGCGTGGCGGGGAGTGTCCCGCTGCGGCTGGGGCCGTCTCAGCGGCGGGCGATGCTGTTTGTCGGCTCGCAGAAGACCCTCCCGGTCGCCCTCGGGGTGCTGACGGCCCTGCCGGGCGTGGGGGCCGGGGCGGTCATCGTGTGTATCGTATTTCATTTTCTACAGTTACTGACCGACTCGTTCATCGCGGCCCACCTGGCCCGCGGGAGGAGCTGACCCATGCTCGAGCCCCTGACCGACGCCCAGCAGCGCTGGGTCGACGCGACGCTGGCTGATCTGACACTCCGCGAGCGGATCGCCCAGCTCATCGTGCCGATGCTCACCGAGCACACCGCCGCGCCGTTGTCGATCGCCGATTTCGTCTCGACGACGGGGATCGGCGGCGGTCACCTCTTCGGCGGATCGGTGGAGGCCATCCGCGAGCGCGCGACGGAAGCCCAGGAAGCAGCAAAGGTTCCGTTACTGCTGACCGGCGACTTCGAGGCCGGGTGCGGCCCGCGGATCGCCGAGGCCGTCGCCTGGCCCGGCCAGATGGCCCTCGGCGCCGCCGGCGATGAGGCCCTCGCCGCGGCGATGGGCCGCTCGATCGCCGCCGAGGCGACCGCGGCGGGGTACAACTGGGCGTTCGGGCCCATCGTCGACCTGGCCGCCGTCAAGGACTACCAGCGGCAGGTCGATTCGTATGGTCGTGACCCGCAAGCTGTTGCGCGACTCGCCGTCGCCCAGATCGCCGCCATGCAAGCCGGCGGCCTCGCCGCCTGCGCCAAGCATTTCCCCGGCGACGGCTTCGACGACCGCGACCAGCACCTCATGACGCTGGTCAACCCGCTGACGGCCGAGGCGTGGCAGGCCAACAGCGCCGTGCCCTTCCAGGCGGCGATCGACGCGGGCGTGTGGTCTATCATGGTGTCGTGCATAGGCTTACCGTCGCTCGACCCGGCCGGCGGCGACCCGCGCAACCCCGTCCCGGCCCTGGTCAGCCGTCCGCTGATCAGCGAGGTCCTCCGCAAACGCATGGGCTTCGAGGGCGTGATCGTCTCCGACGCGCTGAACATGGGCGGCGTGAGCTACCGCCACCGCCAGCTCGAGCGCTACCGCCTGGCGATGGCCGCCGGCAACGACGTGATCATCTTCGTTCGCAATGTGAACGCAACCCTCGACTATCTCCAAGGTTGTGTCGAACACGGCGAGCTGGACGCCGCGGCGATCGAGGCGTCGGTCCGACGCGTGCTGTCCCTTAAAGCCCGCCTGGGCCTCCAGGACGAGCGGGTGGTCGACGGGCCCACGTGCGGCAAGGTCTACCGCGCACTGCCCGGCCGCGCCGACGCCGAGGTTCTGGCCGAGCGGTCGGTGACGCTGGTGCGGGACACCGCCGGGCGGGTGCCGGTGGACCTGGCCGGCGGAGCGCGTGTGGCGGTGGTGTTGATCACCAACCAGCCGCCGGAGCGGTTCACGCCGGACGTTTTTGTAAGCGCCTTGCAGGAAGGCGGTTGCGATGTGACGTTCATCCGCGATCCGCAGACCGACGTCATCCATGACCGCGTGGCGGCCGGGGAGTTCGACGTGGTCGTGACGGCGTTTTACTACCCCGTTCAGTACGGCTGGAACACCACGCGGATCCACGGCCCGACCTCCCGCTGCGTGATGAGCGGCTTTCCCATCGCCCATCCGGACACAACCCCTGTGTGGATAAGCTTTTCCAACCCCTACCACCTCTACGAGCTGCCGTTCATGGACCCCTACCTCGTCACCTACAGCCCCTGCCCGGCCAGCCAGCGGGCGGCGGCGAAGGCCCTGCTCGGGCGAATCCCCATCACCGGCAAGCTCCCCTGCGAGCTGGAGGGCTTCTGGGCGATCGGCGACGGCCTCCGCCGCGGCGGCTGAGGGGCCGCCGCGACCGCCACTATGGGGGACAGGACAGCCCCCAACGCACGCCGAAAACGGCCCGCCGCCCCGGCATAAAACCCGAATAATCCGACAGATTACCCAGTTTAAACGGCATAAAACCCGAATTCTCCGAATTCTCCGAAAACTCAATTCCCCCAGCTTGCCCGAATTACCCAGCTTAACGCCGACATGTTCGCAATCGCGGGATTTGGGCCTCTACTGTCCCCACATAGATGCTCGCGCGCGGCATCCTACCCAGACACCGCCCCTTGTGCGGCTTGCGCAGAGTACCCAAGCTAACAGGGACGGGTAAACGGGGGTGTCCGGGAGAAGAATGTTCATGGAACGGTGAAGAATAGTGGCCAGATCGCGCAGATTGTTAACCGTGAGCGACAGTTTATTCACGGAGTCCGTTACTTTATGAAGCTGCCGCCGCATTTTGTCAGGTGGCATTTCCGGGCTCGTCACGGCTCCGGGGGCAAGCGAACAGAATGTTCAACGAAGGGTTAATATTATTGAGCCAGCATACCAGATTATGAAGCGATCGTGCGAGATTGTGCGGCCGCGGGCGTACTTTATTGAACATCGGCGCGATTTTGTGGTGGCGGGGCTGGAGAGAGCTATAATAGCACAAATTAAGCTCGAGCCCACCGCGGCGCGCCGCGGCGGGCGCGGCGCGCGGACGGGGTGAGCGCAGGGCGACGCCGAGGCGCCGCGGCGAGGGCGGCGACGGC
>CAZHRW010000080.1:0-4274 GCA_964535025.1 uncultured Planctomycetales bacterium | reverse complement strand
GATCGGTTGGGCCGTGATGACGAACTTACCCTCGCCGCCCTCGGCGGGTGCGTCGCATGTCAGCACCGGGTCGCTGTAGGCGATGGGCAGGCTGCTGCTCGGGTCCATCTCGACGCCCGTGATGCCCAGGACGCTGTGGCGCTGGACGGTCGAGATGCTGGCGTTCCGTACCAACACCGTGTTCGGTACGGACGGCATGCCGTCGCTGTGGCCCACGGCGTCCATCCGATTCCGTGCGTACGCGGCGGCGTCGATGAAGGCATTGTACGTGGACGCCGGGATCTTCAACGGGTCGCCCGAGCGAACCTTCTTGAGATGATCGCCCATGGTCAGATCCCCAGCCCCGTGAAGTCGCCGAAGTCGTACACGCGCTCGACGTAGGCGGCCGCGGGGACCTGGACGACCATGTTGGCGCTGGTGTCCACATCGTCCCGATAGCGGACCCACAGGTAGTCCCAGCCGAGCTTCGAGGGCACGGTGATCGAGCCGACCGGGATGTTGGTGCGGTTGGGGCTGGCAGCGAACTTGAAGGTGATCTCCCAGTCGCCCGAGCCACGGGCGGACCCGGATGCCCCAAGGAACAGCACCTCACCGGCCGCGAAGCCGCGGAAGGCGGCGCTATTCATCTTGCCGGTCAGGTTGAAGAGGGTGACCTTGTACGCCTGCGTCACGTCGTTGTCGTCGATGTAGTGCGTCTCAGAGAAGTTGTAGACGGGAACTGTGATATCGACGCCGTTGACGCTGTCCTTCGAGACGTTGATCGCCCCCTTGAAGTCAGGGGCCGTGCCGCTGGCCGGCGTGCGGGAGATCGTGCTGCGGCTCTGGGTGATGTGCTGCGTCCCGCCGCCCGTGTCGAACGAGAACGACGACTCGCCCGTCGAGGGCCACGTCAGCGGTGGGAACTCGACGTAGCGAACCTCGACCTTGTACGTGCCGGTGCCCGCCACCGTGTCGACGACAACTGGCTCCATGCGGATCTCGTCGCGCTTGAGCCCGTCGTAGGTGGACGCCAGGACCGTCTCCAACTCCGTCCGCATCGCCACGTCGTCGGCTGTCCCGACGAGCGTGTAGTGCATCGTGACCGTCTTCTTCGGCCCGAACGACCACTCGCGGCTTTCGATGTTCTCTGTCAGTGTCGCCATGGGTCACTCCGCGCTGAACGTGGGGCCGGTCGAATTGCGGATCGGGTGCGTGTTGCGTTCGATCTGCCCAAGCAGCTCGTTCGTCTTGGCGGTCGCGTCGCCGGCCTGAAGACCGGCCAGCGCCGCTGCGTTGAACGTCCCCTTCGCTCCGATCTTCGCCGCCTGGTCGGCCAGTTGATCGCCGACACCCGCCAGAGCGTTGCGGGCGCGGGCGAGGAGGTCGTCGGAGGAACCGGGACCTTCGGGGCCGCCGTCCGCTTCGGCGGCCTCGCGTCTGCCCCGGGCTTCGGCGAGCGCCGCCTGCCACTCCTGGCGGGCGGCTGCCAGGTCGGCTTCATTGTCGGCCATCCGCTGGGCGTACTCGGCGTCGAGGTCCGCGTGGCGGTCCATGTTCTGTTGGCCGATCTGGGCGAGCGTGGCGTTGTGCGACTCCGCGGCGTTCTCGCGCTCGCGCTGACGGCGGGCCTCACGCTGGGCGAGCTGGCGCTGCTGGTCGTCCTCGATCCGGGCGATCGCGGCGTCCTTCCGCTGCTCGACCAAGCGGTTTTCGGACTGCAGGTCGATCGAGTCGTCGAACAGCGACTTGATCCAGTTCCACGCCTTCTGGGCCCCAGCCTTGATGTTCTCCCAGGTTCGCGCGAAGAAGCCGGTGAACCGGGACCACAGCTTGGAGAAGAACGAAGTGGTTTCGATCCAACCCACCTCCAGGGCGTTCCAGACGACCTGGACGGTGGCCAGCAGGCCGTCCCATGCGTCATAGCCGATCCGAATGAAGAAGTTGCGGAAGTTCAGCCACGCCTTTTCGAGGAAGTTCACCCCACGCGCCCACTCCATCTTGAGCGTCAGCCACAGGACCTTCACCGCCAGGGCCAGGTCGCCGGCGGCGAAGGCGTCGGCGATGCCCTGGTAGGCCGAGAGGGCGTCGTCTTTCAGCGAACCGAACCGATCGCCCAGCCAGTCCAGCGCCTTGCCGCCCGCGCCGGAGGCGTGGACGAGGTATGCCGCCAGCGCCCCTAGGGCCGTGATGACCATGCCGATCGGCGAGACGAGGAAGGCGATCACGCCCGCCAACAGCTTGAACGTGCCGCCGACGGTGGTGATCGTGGTGATCAGGACGCCGATCGTCGAGCCCAGGCCGCTGATGACGGTCCCCAGCGCCGCCAGGGCGATCCCGCCCGCGACGACGGCGGCGGCGACCTGGAGAACGGTCACGATGACCTGGCGGTTGGCCTTGATCCATTCCGACACGCGGATCGCCACGTCGGTGATCGTCTCGGCGACCTGCTGCAGCACGGGGGCCAGGGCTGCGCCGACGTTGAACACGCCCATCTTGACGACCTTCCAGAGGGCGTCGAGGGCGTCGGTGAATTCCTCGGCCGCCTGGGCGTCCTCGCCGGACATCGTCAGCCCCAGCCGTCGCGCCTCGGCCTGGAGTTGCTCGATGCCCTCCGCGCCCGCGGCGAACATCGGCAGCAGTTGGGTGCCCGCTCGGCCGAACAGCGCCTGGGCCAACGCCGCTTTGCGCGTCGGATCCTCGAGATCGCCGATCGCGCCGGCCAGACGTTTGAACTGGTCTTCGGGGGCCAGACCCGCGAGGTCTTTGTATTCCAGGCCGAGATCGGACAACGCATCGGTCTGCGTGGACAAGCCCCGCCCGGCATCGTAAATGCTCCGCTGCATCCGACGGAAGCCGGTCTCCATCGCCTCCAGGGAGGTGCCCGTCTGGCTAGCGACAAAGCGCAACTCGCTGAGCGCCTCGACCGACAGGCCCGTCCGCTTGGCCATCTTGGCAACCTGGTCGCCGTAGCCGCTGAAAACCTTCGCGGATGCCGTCAGCGGCGCGAGCATCGCCGTACCCAGGCCCGCCATCTTCAGCCCGAAGTTGCGGATGCGGTCGCCGAATGCTTTGAGTCGCTTCTCGGCACGACGCAGGCCGCGCACAAGTTGGCTGTCGTCTGCGAACAGTTCGACAAAGGCGCGACCGGCACGAATGCCACTGGTGGAAGCCATCAGTTCCTCCCCGGCCGTCCCCGGCGCAGCTGCCGGGCGAGCTTGTCCTCCGCCTGGAACCGCTGCTCGATGTCGTGAACGGTGTCGTAGTTGCGGAAGCCCCGGTTGTGCTCGGGGGCCATGCGGTCCATCTTCAGCATGGCCTTCCACTGCGCGGGCCGGTGGCGACGCAGGCGACGAAGTTCGCCAATCCGCTGCAGCGGACAACAGAAGCACGACACCCGGCCGAACAGCTCGTACAGGCCGCCCCAGTCGTAGCCGAGCCGCCGGCAGTACCGCAGGGCCTCAGCCTCGTCGACGTCGTACTCGATCAGCGGGTAGCGCTTGGGGTACTTGCCGCTCCGCTGGGCCTTCGTCTGCGTCCGCTGGACCTCGTCGACGGCGAAGCCGATGCAGGAGACCGGGTTGGGCCAGCGGGCCAGGTGCTTGTCGATGGACCAGACCTTGGTGCGCGTACACCACCGGCGGGACGGGCTGGGCCAGCCATTGCCGATGCGGTGGACGCAGCCCTTGTCCGGGCCCTTCCTGGCCTTGATCGGCCGCTCGAACATGTAGTGGGCGAAGGGGCGGTCAGGGCAAAGGCGGGTGATCTGCACTCCTGTGTTCGCCTCGACCCGGGCGATGTGGTCGAGCATCTCGGGGAACTCCCAGCCGGTGTCGAAGAATACGACGTCGGCGAGGGGTTCGCCGCGCTCCAGCATCATGTGGAGCATCGCGGTCGAGTCCTTGCCGCCGGAGAAGCTGACGATGTTGTTGGGGGCACTGCAGACCACGGGCGTTCTATTCCTCTTCCAACGGGAGCGCAAACCAGCCTTCGGGCAGATCCATCCGCCCGGGCACAGCATGGCCGTCACCGTCCTTGACCCACACCTTCACATCCTCGACCGTCTCCCGCAGACGCACCGGCGTGCCGTGCGGGATGTAGACCGTCCGGATGCCGCAACCGCCGAGCAGCAACGGCAGCAGGCAGACAACGATCACCCAATGCTTGCGGATCCGATCGCGCAGCGTGTCGCGGGTTTCCCGGTCCGGGTCGGCGTCCCCCGCCGTGGGCCGCTGCTTGGCGACCCACGGCAGGAGGGCCTGGAAGAAGGCGGTCAGGATGGCGACCAACCACTTCAT
>CAZHRW010000079.1:0-6418 GCA_964535025.1 uncultured Planctomycetales bacterium | reverse complement strand
CGAGGCCGCCGGCGCGTCGCCGATCAGCGGACTGGATACGGTCTGGGTGCTGATCGCGGCGTTCTTCGTGTTCTTCATGCAGGCCGGGTTCGGCATGGTCGAGGCGGGCTTCATCCGCGCCAAGAACGCCTGCAACATCCTGACGAAGAACTTCCTGGACTACTGCATCGCCAGCCTGATGTTCTTCCTGGTCGGCTACGCGTTCATGTTCGGCGAGGGCAACGGGTTCATCGGCTTCTCGGCGTTCGGCCTCAGCAGCACCGGCAGTTGCCCGTCGAACCTGCCGGTATGGGCGTTCTGGCTGTTCCAGGCGGCGTTCTGCGGGGCCGCGGCGACGATCGTCGCCGGGGCGATGGCCGAGCGGATGAAGTTCCCGGCGTACCTGATGTACACCGTCGTCATCAGCGCCGTGGTCTACCCCATCATCGGCCACTGGGTCTGGGGGGGCGGGTGGCTGGCGGAGTTGGGGTTCGGCGATTTCGCCGGCTCGACCGTCGTGCACGCCACCGGCGGCTGGGCCGCGTTCATCGGGGCCGTCCTGCTGGGCCCGCGGATCGGCAAGTACAACGGCAACGGCGAGGTCCGCGCCATCGCCGGCCACTCGATCCCCCTGGCCACCCTCGGCGTGTTCATCCTGTGGTTCGGCTGGTTCGGCTTCAACCCCGGCTCGACGCTCGGCGTTGACGGCCAGGAAACCCTCATCGGCCTGGTCGCCATGAACACCAACCTCGCCGCCGCCGCCGCCGCCGTCAGCGCCATGGTCGCCGTGTGGGTCGCGTACGGCAAGCCGGACCTGTCGATGACGATGAACGGCGCCCTGGCCGGCCTGGTGGCGATCACCGCCCCCTGCGCCTTCGTCACCCCGACGGCCGCGATCCTCATCGGCGGCGTCGCCGGCCTCATCGTCGTCGCCGGCGTCGCTCTGCTCGACAGGATCCACGTCGACGACCCCGTCGGAGCCGTGCCGGTCCACGGGATGAACGGGCTGTGGGGCACGATCGCCGTCGGCCTGTTCGCACGCGGGGACCTCGTCGGCGGGGCCATGACGCCGGGGCTGTTCTACGGCGGCGGCCTGCGGCAGTTGGGCATTCAGAGCCTCGGCACGGTCGCCGGCGCGGGCTTCTCCCTGGCGGCCATGGGCCTGGTCTTCCTGGCCATCAAGCATACCGTCGGCCTGCGGGTCCATCGCGACGAGGAGCTCCGCGGCCTGGACATCGGCGAGCACGGCATGGAGTCGTACGCCGGGTTCCAGATCTTCACCACCGCTTAGAACGGAGACGTGCCATGAAGCTGATCATCGCCTACATCCAGCCGGAAAGGCTCAAGGACGTCAAGCAGGCCCTCTATGCCGCGGCGGTCTACAAGATGTCCGTCACCAACGCCCTCGGGTGCGGCCAGCAGAAGGGCTACCAGGAGACCTATCGCGGCGTCGACATCGAGGTGAACCTCCTGAAGAAGGTCCGCATCGAAATCGCCGTCAACGAGCCGTTCGTCCAGCCGACCCTCGACGCGATCATCGCCGGCGCCCGCACGGGCACCATCGGGGACGGGAAAATCTTCGTCCTGGACCTCGAACGCTGCATCCGCATCCGCACCGGCGAGGAGGGCTCCGAAGCGATCGGCTGACAAACAAGCCGGCGTTGCCGTAGCGACGGCCGCGGGTGAGTTCGCCCCGCGGCCGTCTGTGTCGATATCAAAGGGGGCACTTCGCGGCCTTATGCGTAAATCGTTTGTTTTCATCTACGATAAAACGATAATCGTAGCCTTCATGCTGGCGACGCCCGGATTGCGGCGCTAGCATGCCTTTACATGTACGGGAGTGGCATCATGGACGACGTGGATGTGGGTATCGTGCAGTTGCTCGAGCAGGATGGGCGGATGTCGAACGTCGAGATGGCCAAGCGCCTGAACGTCAGCGAATCGACGATCCGCCAGCGGCTCAAGCGGCTCGTCGGCGGGCACGTGCTGCGGATGCAGCCGCTGCTGAACGCCGAGCGGTTCGGCGAGTGGCACCTGGTGCTCGTCGGGTTGAGCATCGAGGGACGACAGCTCGAACAGTGCGCCCGACAGCTCAGCGCCCTGCCGGAGGTGGTCAACACCATGATCGTGACCGGCCGGTTCGACCTGATCGCCACGCTCCTGCTGGAAAACCAGAAGCGCCTGGCCGAGTTCATCACGCAGAAGCTGGCGAAGGTGCCGGGGATCCGGGATTCCGAGACGTTCATCTGCCTGAAGAAATCCGATCCCTGGGTGGATGCGGCCTGCCTGGTGCGCAAACGATGACCGGGGATCCGTTGAGAAAGCGAGGCAACCAACCATGGCCGAAGCGACGCTGACGATCGGCGTTCCGAAGGAAATCATGGCGGGCGAGCGGCGTGTCGCGGTCACGCCCGACCCCTGCCGCAAATTGATCGACAAGGGCACAACGGTCCTCGTCGAGCGCGGCGCCGGCGCCGGCGCGCACCTGGACGACGACGCCTACGCCGCCGCGGGCGCGACGCCGACCGACGGGGCCGCGCGGATCTATGCCGCGGCCGACGTGATCCTGAAGGTCAAGGAACCGCAGACGGCGGAGGTGTCGATGATGAAGGCGGGCCAGGTCCTGGTGACGTTCCTTCACCCGGCCTCGCCGGCCAATCACGAAATGGTTCGCCAGCTCGCGGGGCGGGGCGTGACGGCCCTGACGCTCGACTCGGTGCCGCGGATCACGCGGGCCCAGACGATGGACGCCCTGACGTCGATGAGCACGGTCGCCGGCTACAAGGCGATGCTGATGGCGGCCGACCGTCTCGGGTCGTTCGTGCCGATGGTCGCCACGGCGGTCGGCATGCTGCCGCCGGCGCGGGTGCTGGTGGTCGGGGCGGGCGTCGCCGGGCTGCAGGCGCTGGCGACGGCCAGGCGGCTGGGCGCCGTGACGGTCGCCGCCGACATCCGCCCCGCCGCCCGCGAGCAGGCCGGCAGCCTCGGCGCCGAGATCCACGACCTGGGCATCCCCGACGACCTGGCGGTCGGCGAAGGCGGCTACGCCCGCGCGCTGCCGGACGACTGGCTCCGCCGGGAGCGCGAGGCCCTGGCCGACGCCGTGGCCGCCGCCGACGTGGTCATCCTCGCGGCCCTCGTGCCCGGCCGCCGCGCGCCGGTGCTGGTCGATGAGGCCATGGTGCGATCGATGAAGCCCGGCTCGGCGATCGTGGACATCGCCATCGACCAGGGCGGCAACTGCGCCGCCACGGCGCCGGGCGAGGTGGTCGTGCGCTGGGGCGTCAGCCTGGACGGCACGAAGAACATCCCCGGCCGCGTGCCGGTCAGCGCCACCCGGCTGTTCGCCGAGAACATGGTCAACTTCGTCGGCCTGCTCATCCGCGACGGGCGGGTGCATCTCGACGACGAGATCCTCGCCGCGTGCCTGGTGACTCGCGACGGCCGCGTCGTCCACGCCGGGGCGCTGGAAGCCATGGGCGAGCCGGCCGCGTCGGGGACGGCGTCATGAGCACCACGGTCCTCGTGATCGCGTTCGTGGCGGCCACGGCGGTCGGCTATCGCCTGCTGGGGGCGGTGCCGAGCCTGCTGCACACGCCGCTGATGTCGGCGATGAACGCCCTGTCGGGCGTGACGGTCGTCGCCGCGGTGCTCGCCGCGACCCGCGCCGCCCACCCCGCCGGGCGTGCCGTCGCCGCCGTCGCCGCGTGCCTGGCGATGATCAACGTCACGGCCGGTTTCGTGGTCACGCACCGCATGTTGAGGATGTTCGCCGCCGGCCGGAGGAACAAGACGTCATGACCGCCCCGCTCGCCCTGCTCGTCGCCGTCGCGGCCGTGCTCGCGGCCCTGGCGGGGATCCGCCTGCTGCAGTCGCCCCGGACGGCCATCGCGGGCAACGGCCTGCTGGCCGCGTCCGTCGCCGCCGCCCTGGCCGCGGCGATGGCCCAGGCGGACCCGGCCGCCCTGGTCGCGCCCCTGGCCGCCGTGGGGATCGGCGCGGCGGTGGGGCTGATCGCCGCGCTGCGGGTGAAGATGATCTCCATGCCCCAGATGGTCGCGACGCTCAACGGCCTGGGCGGGGCGGCCTCGGCGCTGGTCGGGGGCGCCGTGCTGGCCGAGCCGTCGTCGGCCGGCGCCGCGGCGCCGGTGGCGGCGGCGGCGGTGGCGATCGGCGCCGCGACGCTCAGCGGCAGTCTCGTCGCCGCCGGCAAGCTGCAGGGCCTGATCGGCCCGCGATCCCGGACGCTGGCCCACTACCCGATCCTCGCGGGGCTGCTGATCGCGACGGCCGTGGCCTTGGCCGCGGCGGCGGTCTTCAGCGGGTGGGCTGCGGGCGCGTTGGCCGTCGTGAGCATCGCCGGCGGCGTGCTGTTCGCCATCCGGATCGGGGGGGCGGACATGCCCGTCGCGATCAGCCTGCTGAACGCTCTTTCGGGGCTCGCCGCGGCCGTCGCCGGGTTCGTCGTGGCCGACCTGCTGCTCGTGGCCGTCGGCGCAATCGTCGGGGCGGCCGGGCTGATCCTCACGCAGATCATGTGCCGTGCGATGAACCGCTCGCTCCTCCAGGTGCTCTCCGGCATCGGCCAATCCGCCCCCGCCGCCGCGCCGGCCGCCGAGGCCGCGGCCGACAACACGCCCCCGCCGGCCGATGACGGCGACGACGAGGCGGCGATCCGCCGCCTGCTCGACGCGGCCGCGTCGGTGATGATCATCCCCGGGTACGGCATGGCCCTGGCCCAGGCGCAGGGGGCGGTCAAGGCCCTGGCCGACGGGCTGGAACAACGCGGCAAACAGGTGACCTTCGCGATCCACCCCGTCGCCGGACGCATGCCCGGGCATATGAACGTCCTGCTCGCCGAGGTCGACGTGCCCTACGCCAAGCTGCTCGACCTCGACGCGGCCAACGCCAAGCTGCCCGCGACGGACCTGGCCATCGTCGTCGGCGCCAACGACGTGATCAACCCCGCGGCCGGGACGGCCGAGGGCACGCCCATCTACGGCATGCCCATCCTGGCGGCCGCCGACGCCGGCGACCTGATCATCTGCAACCGCGACCGCCAGAGCGGCTACGCCGGCGTCGCCAACCCCCTCTACGACCGATCCGACGTCCGGATGCTCCTCGGCGACGCCCGCGACACCGTCGCCCGCCTGCTGGAATGGGTCGACGCGCCGGCCCCATGAACCACGCCGCCCGCCGCGGGTTTTCCGTTGCCACCGTCCAAGTTCGTGGGGCATCATGGACCGCGTGAAGGCACCGAACCGGACACCCCGCCGACCGACGCTGCTCATCCTGGCCGCCGGCCTCGGCTCGCGCTACGGCGGGCTCAAGCAGCTCGACCCCATCGGCCTGCACGGCGAGACGATCATCGATTACTCGGTCTTCGACGCCGCACGGGCCGGGTTCGGTAAGGTCGTGTTCGTCCTCCGGCGGGAGATCGCCGACGCGTTTGCCGCCCGCGTCGGCAGCCGCGCCGCCGTGATGATCGACGTCGACTATGCGTTCCAGGACACGGGCGACCTGCCCGCAGGCGTCGACCCACCGGCCGGGCGCGTCAAGCCCTGGGGCACGGGCCACGCGGTGCTGGCGGCACGGCATCTCATCACCGAGCCGTTCGCCGTCATCACCGCCGACGACTTCTACGGCCGCCGGGCCCACGAAACCGCCGCGGCGTTTCTGGGCGGCCTCGACGACACCGGCGCCGCGGACTACGGCATGGTGGGCTACCGGCTGGCCAACACGCTGTCGGAGTTCGGCGGGGTTTCCCGCGGTCTCTGCCGCGTCGGCGGCGCCGGCGAGCTCGAACGCGTGGTCGAGACGCTGGACATCCGCCGGCAAGCCGGCGTCATCCGCGGGACGGCCGACGGCCGCGAGGTCACGCTGAGCGGCGAGGAGATCGTCTCGATGACGTTCTGGGCGTTCACGCCGGCGGTGTTCGGCCAGCTCGAGGCCCTGTTCGCCGAGTTCCTCCGCGAGCGCCTCGACGAGCCCGCGGCCGAGTTCTACCTGCCGTCCGCCGTGAATGCCCTGGTCGCCGGCGGCCGGGCGCGGGTCGCCGTGCTCGACTGCGACGCGACCTGGTTCGGCGTAACCTATCGCCCCGACAAGCCGCGCGTGCAGCGGCACCTTCTCGACCTCATCGACGCCGGCGTCTACCCGTCGCCTTTGAGAGGAGACCCATGACCGCCGCATCGCCCGATCTCCGTGCCATCGCCGCCGCGTTCCACCTGTACGGCGACTTCGTGTCAGCCGTCCCGTACGGCTCGGGGCACATCAACGACACGTACGCGATGACCTGCCGCCAGGGCGGCGCGCCGGTGCGCTACCTGCTCCAGCGGGTGAACCACACGATCTTCACCGACGTGCCGGCCCTGATGGAGAACGTCTCGCGGGTCTGCGCCCACGCCCAGGCCCGCCTGGCGGCGTCCGGCTGCCCGGA
>CAZHRW010000078.1:0-26690 GCA_964535025.1 uncultured Planctomycetales bacterium | reverse complement strand
CCCGGGTAGGCGCCGTGGTCCTGCTTGAAGCTTTCGCAGGCCTGGGCGAGCGTCTGCACGCGTACGCCGGTGGCCCTGGCGCGTGCGAGGTCGCGGGCCTTGCCGAGGGCCGGCAGGAGGATGCTGGCCAGCAGGGCGATGATGGCGACGACGATCAGCAGCTCGACGATCGTGAACCCGCCGGCCGGTCGCGTGCGTGTGTGGCGTGTCATGGTGCGTTGCCTTTCGGTTGTCCGGTCAGCCGGTCAGCTCGGTGATGAGCTTGACCAGGGGCAGGAACAGGGCGATGACGATGAAGCCGACGATCACGCCGAGGACGATCACCATCACCGGTTCGAGCAGGCTCACCAGGGCGTCCACGAGGGCCTGGACCTCGTTGTCGTAGTTGTCGGCGATCTTCATGAGCATCTTGTCGAGGTCGCCGGTCTCCTCGCCGACGTCGATCATGTTGACGACCATGGCGTCGACGACGCGGGCCTGGCGGAGCGGCCCGGCGAAGCTCTCGCCCTCGCGGATGGCGTCGTGGACCTGCCCCATCGCCTTGGCGTAGACCTCGTTGCCGACGGTGTCGCGGGTGATGTTCAGCGCCTCGAGGATCGGCACGCCGGCGGCCAGCAGCGTCCCGAGCGTCCGGCTGAAACGGCTGATGGACGACTTCGAGACGATCTGCCCCATGACCGGGATGTTCATCTTGAGGCTGTCCATCACGTAGCGGCCGCCCTGGCTCTGGCGAATCAGCTTGGCCAGCAGGACAAAGCCGATCGGCGACAGCAGGATCACCATCCACCCGCCGCCGGTGATCCACCGCGAGATCGTCAGCAGGATCTCGGTCAGCTGGGGCAGCTCGGTGTCGAAGTCCTCGAAGATCTTCTCGAACCGCGGGATCACGAAGTACATGATGCCCGTGACGATCAACACCGCGAAGCTGATGACGGCGGTCGGGTAGATCATCGCGCCGATCACCTTGCGGCGGAGCTCCTGGGCGCGTTCCATGAAGTCGGCCAGGCGCTGGAGGATGATGTCCAGCACGCCGCCGGCCTCGCCGGCCTGGACCATGTTGGTGTAGAGGCGGTCGAACGCCTTGGGGTGCTTGGCCATCGCCTCGCTGAGCGTGGCGCCGGACTCGACGTCCTCGGCGACGTACTTCAACGCGTTCCGCAGCGAGCCGGGCTTCTGCTGCTGCTCGAGGATCCGCAGGCTCCGCAGGATCGGCAGCCCGGCGTCCTGCAGGGTGGACAACTGGCGGGTGAAGGTGGTCAACTGCTTGACCCGCACCCGCCCGGCGGCGCGGCGGCGCGGGGTGGCGCTGGTCGGGGCGTCCTTGCGACCGCCCTTGGCGCGGGCCTTGGCGGGGGCCGATTTCTCGCGGACCTTCGTGGGGAAGTTGCCCATCGCCCGGATCTTGGCGACGGCTTCCTCCTTGCCCGTGGCTTCGACCTCGCCTTTGACGGCCTGGCCGACACTGTTCATCGCTTCGTAGGCAAACGTGGCCATCTGGTCACTCCTGCGTTACGGAAGGGCGCTAGTCCACAATCCCTTCCATCACCGTCTGGGCCACCACTTCCTCAATCGTGGTGTCGCCGTCATAGATCGACATTAGCCCCGACTCCCGCAGCGTGCGCATCCCGCGCTTGCGGGCGGCTTCGCGGAGGACGTTCGTCGAGGCGCTGTTCATGATCAGATCGCGGATGTTATCGTCCAGCAGGAAGATCTCGAACAGCGCCAGACGTCCCCGGTAGCCCGTCCCGCGACAGTAGTCGCAGCCGGCCCCGCGGTAGAACGTTCGGCCTTCGACGTCTTCCGGCTTCAGCTCAAGTTCCCGCAGCATCTCCTCGGTCGGGGTGAACTGCTCCTTGCACCGCGTGCAGATCCGGCGCACAAGCCGCTGGGCGACAATGGCTTCGACCGTCGCGGTCAGCAGGAACGGCTCCAGCCCCAGGTCGACCAGCCGCGCGATCGTCGACGGCGCGTCGTTGGTGTGGAGGGTCGTGAGCACCAGGTGGCCCGTCAGGGACGACTCGACGGCGATCTTCGCCGTCTCCAGGTCGCGGATCTCGCCGACGAGGATGATGTCGGGGTCCTGCCGCAGGAAGTGCCGCAGGCACCGGGCGAACGTCAAGCCGATGTCCGAGTTGATCTGCACCTGGATGAGCCCGTCGAGGTCGTACTCGACGGGGTCCTCGCTGGTGAGGATCTTCCGCTCGACCGTGTTGAGCTCCTGCAGGGCCGCGTACAGCGTCGTCGTCTTGCCCGACCCGGTCGGGCCGGTGACGATGATGATCCCGTTGGGCTGGTGGATCAGGCGGCGGAAGGTCTCCAGGTCGTCCGAACGGAACCCGATCCGCTCCAGGTCCAGGCTCACCTGCGTGCGGTCCAGCACGCGGAGCACGACGCTTTCGCCGAACATCGTGGGCAGGACCGCCACGCGGAGGTCGACGGGGTTGCCGTCGATGACCAGCTCGATCCGCCCGTCCTGGGGCAGACGGCGTTCGGCGATGTCCAGTTCGGCCATGACCTTGATGCGGCTGGCGATGGCCACGGCGATGTGCTTGGGCGGCGGGAGCATCTCGTAGAGCATCCCGTCGATCCGGTAGCGCATCTTGAACTCGTCCTCGAACGGCTCGAAGTGGATGTCGGAGGCCTTATCGCGGATCGCCTGCAGCAGCACCGTGTTGAGCAGCCGCTTGACGGGGTTGGCGTCGGCGGCGTTGCGGATGGTCTCCTGGTCGATGCTCTCGCCGCGGCCCTCCAGCTGGCCCAGTTCCGTGTCTTCGGCCAGCTCGTTGATCAGGTCGGCGATCGAATCGCCCGCGCCGACGTCGTAATACAGCGACAACGCCCGGTCCAGGGCCGACGTCGCGGCGACCTTCGCAGTGACGTCGAAGCCCATCAGCGTGCGCAGATCGTCGACGGCCCGGAAGTTGTCCGGCGACGACAGCGCCACCGTCAGGTGATGGGCGTCGGCGTCATAGGCGATGGGGATCACCTTGTAGGCCGTGGCCATCTGGGCGGGAATCTGCTGGACGACGTCCTCGGCCAGATCGAGCTTCTCCAGGTCGACCCACTCCATCCCGGCCTGGTAGCCCAGGGCCATCGCCCGGGTGTCGTCGTCGATATAGCCCAGGTCGACCAGGATCTGCCCCAGCGGGCCGCCCTTGGCCTTCTGGACCTCCAGGCCTTCCTGGACCTGATCGCGGCTGACCTTCCGCAATTTCACCAGGATCCGGCCAAGCGGACGGCCGCGGAGCTGGCCGATGTCGAGCTTTTCCATGGCCGCCATGGGCTATCCCTTCTTCAGTTGGTCTTCGCCGACGGCGTTGGGATCGATCTGGCCGTCGTCGTCAAGGGTAAACTGGCCCTTGTTGAACAGCTCGATCTTCTCCTGCAGTTCGCCGGGGCTGTGGCTGCGGTCGAGGGCGTCTTCGCTGGAGATCTTCCCTTCGCTGAACAACTGGAAGAGGTGATCGTCCAGCAGCCGCATGCCCAGCTTCCTGCCCGTCTGAATCGAGCTGGGAATGCGGAACACCTTGTTCTCGCGGATCAGGTTGCCGATGGCGTGGGTGACCACCATGAACTCGAAGGCGGCGATCATCCCCCGCACGTCGGCGCGGGGCATCAGGGCCTGGCAGAGCACCGCGATCAGCGACGAGGCCAACTGCACGCGGATCTGCTCCTGCTGGTTGACCGGGAAGATGTCGATGATACGCGTCACCGTGCCGTGCGCGCTGGTCGTGTGCAGCGTGCCGAACACCAGGTGGCCCGTCTCGGCCGCCCGCAGGGCCGCCTCGATCGTCTCCAGGTCGCGCAGCTCGCCGACGAGGATCACGTCGGGGTCCATACGCAGGGAGCGCCGGAGGGCTTCGGCAAAGCTCGGCACGTCCACGCCCACCTCGCGCTGGTTGATCACCGACATCTTGTGGTTGTGGTAGTACTCGATCGGGTCCTCGACAGTGATGATGTGCTTGTCGAACATCATGTTGACGTAGTCGACCATCGTCGCCAGCGTCGTCGTCTTACCCGACCCGGTCGGCCCGGTCACCAGGAACAACCCGCGCGGACGCCGACAGAGGCTCTTGACGATCGGCGGCAGCCCGATCTGCTCGAAGGTGAGGATTCGCGACGGGATCAGACGCAGGACCAGGCCGACGTTGCCCTTCTGCTGGAAGACCGACACGCGGAACCGGCCGGCGTCGCCGTAGGCGAAGCCGAAATCCGTCCCGCCGACCTCCTGCAGCTCCTGCTGGCAGCGCTCGGGGGTGATCGCCTTCATCAGGGCAACCGTGTCCTCCGGCTCGAGGACCTTCGTTTCCAGCGAACGCAGCCGCCCGTGGAGACGCAGGCACGGCGGCCGTCCGACGGCCAGGTGCAAGTCGCTGGCATCCCGCTTGATGCAGGTCTCCAGCAGCCGGTCAATGTGAATCGTCGCCATGCTTACTCCCGCGCCCCCTCACAACTCATTATTCGTCAAGGACCTAGGCAAAGCCAGTTCCGCCCGGTCCGCCGAGACGCTCATGTAAGCGTCTATTTCAACAAGGGTTGCAAACTCATCGGCCTCCGCCATCGCCTCAGCCTTCCACCAGATCCTCCGCCTGAGCCACCCGCATGATGTCCTCGGGCGTCGTCACGCCGGCAAGAATCTTCCGCCGGCCATCTTCCAGGAGCGTCCGCATCCCGCTGGCACGGGCCGCCTTTCGGAATTCGCTCAGCGGTGCCCGCCGGAACGCCAGCTCCGCCAGTGTGGTATCCATCGTCAACAGTTCGAAGATGCCCTGTCGCCCTCGGTAGCCGGTCCCCCCGCACGCGTCGCAACCCGCGCCGTGGTAAATCGTTCTGTCCTTCAGCTCCTCAGGCTTGAACCCCAGCACCCGCATCAGCTTGGGGTCGGGGTTCGTGTAGGGCTCCTTGCAGTTGGGGCAGATCAGGCGGATCAGCCGCTGAGCCAGAACCGCCTGGATCGCGCTGGCGACCAGGAAGGGTTTGACGCCCATGTCGATCAGACGCGTCAGCGCCGACGGCGCATCGTTCGTGTGAAGCGTACTGAAAACCAAGTGTCCGGTGAGTGCGGCCTGAATCGCGACTTCAGCGACCTCCAAGTCGCGAATCTCACCCACCAGGATGATATTCGGTGCTTGACGGAGCATGGATCGCAGGATGGAGGCGAAGCTCAAACCGATGGTTTCGTTGACCTGACACTGGTTCATCCCGGTGAAGTGATACTCCACGGGGTCCTCAGCGGTGATGATCTTGCGGTCCGGCCGGTTCAGTTCCTGCAGCGCCGAGTACAGCGTCGTCGTCTTGCCCGAGCCGGTCGGGCCGGTGACCAGGAAGATGCCCGTCGGCTGCTTGATGATCCGCATGAACTTGGCGTAGTCCTCGGCGTCGAGGCCGAGGCTCTGGACGCCCAGTTTGGCGCTCTCGCTGCGGAGAATACGCAGGACGATGCTCTCGCCGTGGTAGCCCGGGAGGGACGAGACACGGAAGTCGATCGGTTCGCCGCCGAGCATCATCTTGATCCGACCGTCCTGGGGAAGCCGCTTCTCATCCAGTTTGATTCCGGACATGATCTTCAGACGGCTGAGCACCGGGCCCTGCATGTGCTTGGGCACCACGTCGCGTTCGCGGCAGACGCCGTCAACGCGGTAACGCACCCGGACGCGGTTGGCCATCGGCTCGATGTGGATGTCGCTGGCCCGCATGCGAACCGCCTCGGAAATCATCATTTGCACCAGCTTGATGATCGGCCCTGACGTCTCGTCGTAGTCCTGGCCGTCATCGATCTCCAGGTCTTCGTCGGGGGTCTGGGCCCCCACCGATTTGACCACCTCGTCGATTGAGACGTCCGAGGGCCGAACGAACTGGTCGAGATACTCGCGAAGCTGCGTCTTGGACGCCAGGGCCGTGTCGATCTCGCAATTGAGGCGAAATCGAAGCATATCAAGGGTTTCCAGGTCCAACGGGTCGGTGATGACCACCTTCAGCCGGTTGCCCTCGCGGCTGAGCGGGAGGATCAAATGCTCGCGGATGACGCGCTCGGGGATCGAGCCGAGTTCCGACGGCGTCGAGACGTGGTTCAGGTCGACATATTCCATGTCGAACTGGTTGGCCAGCGCCTTGGTAACATCCTCCTCGTCGACCAGCCCCAGGGCCACCAGCGCCTCGCCCATCCGGACATGCTCGCTGCGAGCGTAGCCCAAGGCCTCCTCGATGCCCGCGTCGGTCACCAGCCCCCACCCCTTGAGAATCTCGCCGATCCGCTTCTTGCGTCGTGCCATGAGCTTATCTCGCGTCCTTTCCGAATCCGCACGCCAGTCGCCGCCTCCGCCGGTCGGCGTAATGCACGGCCGGCCGACAGACGCCCACCGGGCGACAACGGGAAACAGCCGTCTACACGAACTCGCCGGGGATGCCGACACGGCGGCCGGCGGTGGCGAAGGTCCGTCTGCGTCACACCCGCGCCGCCGCCGGAAACAGCCTAGGCATTACGCAGGCGGCGGGCAACGTTTGACTTGTCGATTGTAACAAAGGATGATCAATAGCGTCAAGGTAAGGGCGGGCGAGCATCAACGACTCAGTTCGAGTGCCCCGGCGTCGCGTTTGCCCGTGGGACGGCGGCCCGTGAAGTCGCGAAGGTGCGGGCCGTCGAACTGCCAGGCGGCCAGCTCGTTGATCGTCGTTCGGGCGTCGGCGAGCGTGCCGCGCGAGACGCGGAGGAAATCGATGTCCCCGGCGAAGCATCGCCCGTCGGAGGCCTTGCCGACGAGAAAATCGCCCCTGTTGCTCAGCGAGACATCCCCCGCCAGGGCGATGCCGTCGGTGGCGGCCTGCTGACCGTCGATGTAGAGCGTCGCCCGAGCGGCGCGGCGATCCACCTCGGCGATCAGGTGGTGCCACCGGCCGTCATTGACCTTTCCCCCTGCGAGCGTGCTGCCGCCCGCGGGCGACCGCAGCGTCAGCACCGCCCGGCCGGCATCATCGATGCCCAGGTCGTAGCCCGTCGACCCGTCGGACTTGCCGGCCAGCCCGCCGCCGGTGTGGCCGTCGCGACAGCGGACGTAGACCTCGATGAGGAAGTTGTTGGTGTCCATGTCGAGGGTCTTGCGCTGCGCGCCGGGGAACACCGCGGGCGGCTCGGCGTTTGTGACCCGCCCATCGGTGCCGAGCGTGACCGGGTAGCGGCCGTCGCGGGTCATCTCGGCGTGGGTGAGCACGGCCCACCGGCTGGCCCCGTCGAAGCGCAGGGCGCCGTCGATCCAGTCCTCCAGGGGGCCGGACACGTAGTCGGCGGCGGCGGCCGTCGAGACGGTCAGGTCGTTTCGGGGGATGAAGTAGTACATCCCGCGTTCCATGTGCTCGCCCTGCATGTAGAAGTTCTCGCCCAGCACGACGGTCGGGTCGGCGCCGCCGCCGTAGAAGTGCCACTCCCCCACCACCCGCGACAGCGCCCACGGGACAAAGAACGTCACGCCGCGATCCGTCGCGGGCGAGTCCGGGGCGAGGCGGTAGTCGAAGTTCGCCGGGTCGACGAGGGGATTGCGCCGGACGTGGACGCCGAGGGTCGCCAGGCGGCAGTTCATGGCCGTCAGCGCCTCGCGAAGCTCCTCGAGCGTATCGCCCGAGTAGACCTCGGCCCCGCCGCCGGCGCTGGGGCCGATACCGCCGACGAAGCCGAAGGCGCCCTCGTCGCGGCGGCCGCCCTGGGGGCTGCCGTGGAAGACGTTATTGGCATAGGCCATCGTGGGGATCCCGCGGCGGCCCATTTCGCCGGTGTCGCCGCCGCCGAGCATCGACACGTCGCCCGGGCGGTTCTGGCCCATGAAGCTCCTGGAGCAGTCGACCAGGACGTTGCCGAGAATGCAGGACCGGTTGCCGCTGCTGCCGTTCAGCCCGTATTCGAAGTGGTAGATCGTGTTGTTGAACAACTGGTCGAGGAAGCCGAACACCATGAAATAGCCGCAATGGCCGTAAGACTGCGGCTGGTCGGGCTTGACCTTGCCGGCGAGGATGTTGTTGAAGCTGTAGACCTTGAACGCGCCGTCGAGGTAGAGGTTGTAGCCCAGGTTGGCCGCGGTGAAGGTTCGCGTGCCGACGGTGTTGCGGCTGACATTGTTGTAGATGTACGCCGGCCCGCCCTGGAACAGTTCGAGTCCGCCGTAATCGTTGCAGCCGAGCATGGTGTTGTCGAGCTGGTTGTGGTGGATGAGCAGCCGCGCCAGGGGCACCTCGTTGACGGTTCGGTTGAGCTTGCCGCCGAGTGTGAACAGTCCGTTGCCCCAACTGGTGTCGACGATGTTGCCGGCGATTTCGCCCGTCTCGGCCAGGATGACGCTGATGGCGGGGATCGACGAGGTGGGGCTCTTACCCGGCCGGTAGCCGCAGTGGATCACGCGGTTCCGCAGCACGTCGACGTGGCCGAGCCGCCCGTACGCCTCGCCGGCGGCGCTCTGGCTGGCCCCGTTGACCCAGATCGCGCCGGCCATGTCGGCGTTGCGGATGTCGTTGTCGGTGATGGCGATGTCGCCCATCACGTCATCGTCGAACGCGCCGATGTCGCGTTGCGACGCCCGGGCCGGCCCGCCGACGGCCGTCGGGCGCGGGAACGCGACCACGGCGTTCATCACGTCCGTGAAGCGGCAGTTGCGGACGGCCACGTCGGTGCAGTTGCCCACGATGCGGACCATCGGCGACGCCGAGATGTACCACGGGTAGCCGTACAGGCCGTCATCGTCGTCGTTGAAGCTGAACGACAGGCCGCTGACCTCGATATGGCTGCGATCGAAGATCTGGATCGGCGAGCGGACCTGGGCCGCTTCCAGGACGGCATCATTGGGGTCCGAGTCGTCGTCCAGGCGAAGGTACAGCCTGCCGCCGTGCGGCCCGTCGACGTCGTAGAAGTACTCCCCGGGCGAATCGAGGTAGCCGCGGACGTTCTCGATGTAGTAGTGAATCGGGCGGTCCAGCTCGAACGGCTCGTTGGGGCGGCCGCGCCAGCGGGAGCGATACTGTGCGCCGCCCGGCGAGTCGATCCACACCGCCCCCGCCGCCGGGTCGTAGCGCCGGATCTTCACCCGGTGGACCGAGCCCATCAGGTTGCGGTGCTGGGTCCAGACGACCCCGCCGTCGAAGAAGCCGCCGTCCTTGCCGGCCAGGTGCTCCGCGTCGGCCAGCCACCCATCGCTGACGGTGCCGGTGAAGGTCTTCCAGCGGTACCAGCCGGTGAAGGGATTGTCCGGGTCGGTGATGGTCCAGTCGGGGTCGCGGGCGATGTTCAACCGGACGGCCCGGCCGTCGACGATCCGCCAGAGCGCCGACAGGCGGGTGTCCTTCGAATCGGTGTCGAAGTCGTCGCCGAGGTCGAGGTACCACACCTGGTGCGGCTGCGGGATGCCCGGCGCATCGGCCGCCGTGCAGCGTTTCCACGTGCCGGTCAGGCGGGCCGAGCCGTAGAGGAGCGCTTCGCCGTCGCCCCACGACGGGTCGCTGGTCAGCCGGATCGGCTTGTCCGGCCGCCCGGAGGCGGCGACGCGGATCTCGCCGCGGTAGATCACGCCCCGCTTGAAGACGTAGGTATCGACGGCCTCGTCGGCCCCGGCCGCGTGCGTGGCGGCGGTGTCCCAGGGATGGTGCTTCCAGGGCCGCTGGCGGGTGCCGGGGTTGGCGTCGTCGCCGGCGGCGAAGTCGATGTAGCGCACGGCCTCGCCCGGCCGGTAGACGAACGGCTCGGGCCGCCACTGGAGATTCCCCGTCGGCAGGACCGTCGCATGGGGCCGGTTCCAACTGTACGTCTCCCCGCGAGCCGAAAGCCGCGGCGCCGAGGCCAGGGCGATCAGGACGATCAGGACTGTTCGGACGATGTGCCTGGGGGCCATGATATGTCTCCCGGAAGCGAGGTTGGCTGTGTCAGCTTCGAGCACTATAGCCCCCTCGAGCCGATGCGCCTAGAACCGAACCTCCGAGCCCGGCCGCACGGCAGCACGGAAAAATCCGGCGCTGTAGACAAAGACGGGCGATCACGGTCTCTTCAAGGGTGTGAAGGAACCCGCCCTTTGAACGACGAGCTTCGGACAGGCCTGGCCGCCGGCGACGCGACGGCGTATGAGCAAGCCTACGACCGTTACGCTGCGGCGTTGTTCCGCACGGCGCTGCGCCTGCTGGGCAGCCGTCATGACGCCGAGGACGCCGTCCAGGAGCTTTTCGCGGGCGTGGTCCGCAGCCGCCACAGGCTCAGGGACGTGGTCGACCTCGACGCGTACCTGTTCGCGTCGCTGCGGAACGTGGCGACAGGCATCCGCCGGCGGCGAAGCCGTCACAAGACCGCAGCACTGGCCGACGCTCCCGCGGCCGCGGCGAGCCGGCAGGACGACGGCGACGGCGGCGAGGCCCTCTGGGCCCTGGTGCATCGTCTGCCGTCCGGGCAACGGGACGTGGTGGCGCTGAGGACCCAGGGCGGTCTGACGTTCCGCCAGATCGCCACGGCCTGCGGGATCACCCCCAACACGGCCGCCAGCCGGTATCGCTACGCACTGGCCAAGCTCAAGCGGATGCTGGAGACAGAGCCATGACAGAAAAACGACTTCCCCACGACCTGGAAACAATCGAGCAGGCACTGACCGGCGGCCCCGCACCGAGCCCGGCGCTGCGGGCGCGGGTGCTGGCGCGGGTGGACGACGAGTTGAGCCGATCCGCACGGCGGCCCTTCCGGCGGTATGCCGCGGGTGTAGCCGCGGCGGTCCTGCTGGCGATGAATGTCAGCCTCAGCCTCACCACGCCGGCCGGACCCGTCGCCGACGCCCCGCCCGCTCGAACGGCAGCCCTGGCCGAGCAGCTCCGCGGGATGGACCTGGGGCTCTCGGAGGCGGAGATCGCCCGGCAGTGCCGCCTGATGGCCGCGGGCGAGCGCCTGCTGCCGATGGGACGGCCCTACGGCCGGACGCCCGACAACATGCTTGAACCGTTCTGATTCGACAGGAGATCGACCATGGGACACCTGCTTTTCTGGCTCGAAGCGGCCGTGACGTCCGCCCTGTTCGCGGCGCTGGGCGTCGCCCTGGCGTCTCACATCACCGACCGCGTCTGGCGCGGGCTGTTGCGCCTCGTGTGGGCCGTCCTGTTGCTCGGGCCGTGGCTGGTCGCCATCGGCGCGTTTGCTTGGGTGCAACACTGGGCCGGCGGGGCGCGGCGTCCCCTGATCGCGTCGACCGTCGCGGGCGCCGCGGTGCTGATCGCGGCAACCATCATCCGCATCCGCGGGCGCCGGGCCGCCGCGACCGCCTGGCCAGTGAACCGGCTGGCCCTGGCGTGGGTGGCCGGCGTGTTCCTGACCGTCATGACCTTCTGGAACCTCGACCTGGCCGTGCGCCAGCGGATGGCCACGCTTCGCGTCGAGGCCGGCGCCATCGCCCTGTCGCTCGCGCCGCCCCGCGTGCCCGACGCTCAGAACGCCGCCCCGCTGTATCGGCGGGCGTCGGAGATCCTGGAGGCCCGCAAAGCACAAGGCCTGCCGTGGTGGAAGGTGTCCTACTGGTTCGCCTTCCCCTACGCCGCCGATGAATTCGACCCGGCCGACGAAGAGGTGCTTTCGCTCCTGGCCCAATCCCGGCCCGTGATCGACCTGCTTCACCGAGCGGCCGAGCGCCCGGCCTGCAACTTCGGCGTCCACTATAGCCCGCCGTCCCTGCGTGTGACGATGGCGTGGCCGTCCAGCATTCCCGATCTGGGCGGACTGCTGAGCGTTTCGGCGCGCGTGGCCGCCAGCGAGGGCAGGATGGCCGATGCCATGGCCGATCTGCACGCCGCCTGGGCCATATCTCGGCACTGCACCGCCGAACCGCCCATCATTGCGACGTTGATCGGCGTATCCGCGGAAGACAAGGCATTCGACGCTTTCCAGTACGTCCTCGACCAGGGCCCGCTGCCCGTCGACGCCCTCGACGCGGGCCCTGACTTGCTGACCCCGAGCTACCGGGAGGCCCTGCACAGGGGGGTTCTGATGAACACGGCCCTCGGCATGGCGACCTTTGCATCGATGCCGGACCTGATCGCCGAATCGGTGGTACGTGTACATCCTCAACTGCCGGAGTTCCCCCTCGTCACCGCGCGCACGGCTGCACCTTACCGGGTGTTCCTGTGGAAGGAGGACCTGGAGGCCCACCTGGGATGGATGCGCCGCTACGAGCAGCTCTCGTCCGAGCCGTACTACAAGAACGAACGCCTGTGGCGAGATCTTGACCGGAGGTTGTCGCAGACGTTCTTGGGGCCCGACCGGACGTTCTCGGAGACATTCCTGAATCAGCGAGAAAGCGGGTTGATGACGCGGTGTTTGACATTTCCGCTCGCCAGGGCGTCGAAGCTTGCCGCCCTCGCCGACGCCCGCCACAGGCTGGTCGCTCTGGCGATCGCCGCCGAGCGGTACCGCCAGGCCGAAGGCGTCCTGCCGACCGACCTCGATCAGCTCGTGCCGCGGTACGTCCTCCTCGTGCTTACCGACCCGTTCACCGGTGAGCCATTGAAGCTGGTCGCCGCGGCCGACGGAATCGTCCTCTACAGCCTCGGGCCCGATCTCGCCGACGACGGCGGCGCGGCGTTCGAGCGAAAATATATGACCGGCGACGTGTCGCTGCGCCTGCGCCGCTGGTGAGTTAGACGACCAGCATGCCGACGGCGGTGCCGAGGAAGTAGCCGCCGAACATCGCCATGGCGATGCCGCACACGACGAGGATGACCTTCTGGACAACCGGGCCCAACAGGCGGGTGCCGCTGTACGACGCCACCGTGAGCGTCTCCAGCCAGATCAGGTCGCAGGTCCAGTGGACCACGGCGAACAGGACGAAGGCCACCAGCCCGAGTTCGATGGCATCGGCGGAGAGTTTCAGCCCGACGATCGCCCACCAAACGAGGAAGAACGGGTTGGTGGCCGTCAGGACGATGCCGATCCAGACCGGGTGCCGCTGCGGCGCCGCGACGGCCTGAAATGCCGGCGTCCGCAGGGTGCGAAACAGCCCGACCGCCATCCACAGCATGATCGCCCCGCCGGCCAGGCCGATCCCGACGCGCACGCCCTCGATTTTCAGCAGCGGCGCGACGCCGAGAACAATGCCGATGATCAGGGGCAGCTCAACGACCCCGTGGCCGACCGCGATCATCGCCCCGGCGTGCCGCCGGCGCATCCCGGCCGCCAGGGTTGCGGCGGTGATCGCGCCGGGGGCCATGACGCCTGACAGCGAGATCACGACCACCTGGGCCAGGAACGTCAGCAACTCAAACACCGCGTCACTCCCGACGGTTCTCCAACTCCAGCTCGCCCTACGCCGGCGGCGGGGGCGGCGGCGGGCCGAGGTGATCGCCCCCGCCGGCGGCGCCGGCGGTGCCGCGGAACGCCTCCAGTGATGCGCGCGTGACGACCGCCGTCCCGCCCAGCATGTCGCCGGCACGCTGGCGGTTCGTCGAGAGCAGCGGCCAGACCAGGAAGACCGGCATCAGCATCAGCTCGAGCGGCTTGGTGAGATTCCGCAGGACCACGCCCACCACCGGCGGTCGCTTGCCCTCCGTGCCCACCACCCGCATGCCCAGCAGCATCTTCACCGGCGTCGCGCCGAAGATCGCCTCCATGAGGATCCCGTAGACCACGCAGGCGCTGCCCCACGCCAGCGTCAGCCAGCCGATCAGCGGGTCGTTGACCTGCGTGGCGACCATGTCGGAAAATCGCCGCGGCAACTGCTCGACCGCCTGCGGGGCCACCAGCGACCCCACGATCGACACCGCCACCATCAGCGGCAGCGCGTCGAGGGCCGCGGCCAGCATCCGCACGGGCCACAGGGCCGGCACCAGTTCCACCGGCAGCGAGAAACCCGCCGCGGCGGTGCCCTTCAGACGCCGTGCGAGCATGACCAGAACGATGACCGTCGTCAGAACGAACAATCCCTGGAGCCATCGATCGAGGTGGACCTCGGCCCCCGTCCCGGACGGCACGAGCATGGGCTCGACGTCGGTGACCGTCCCGTCGCCGGCATCGGCGATGCCCAGGCGCCAGGTGTCGTCGTCGCGCCACGCCACCGGCAGCGTCAGCTTGAACGCCGCAAGGCTCATCGCCTCGAAGTCATCCACCGGCAGGGGCTTACCCTCATGCGTCAGGACGGCCGTCTCGTCGCCCAGCGTGCCGAGCAGCGGATCGACGCGGCGGACCCACGGGCCCGCCTCGCTCAGCCCGGCCGCCAGCAGGTCGGTCCCGGCGGTTATCCACCATCCGACGCGCTGGTCGGGCTCCCACGGCAGCGGGCCCACCTTCGTCCAGGTCCCCGCGTCGACGTCGCAGCGGAACGTCGCCTTCGGCCACCCCTGCGACGTGCAGACCAGCAGGAACAGCCCCTTGCCGGGCACGTCGGCCAGATAGATGCGTCCGTCGAGGTCGACCTCGCGGGCGTCCAGGCCCGCCACGAACGACCACTGCCCCCCGCGCCGCGCCAGCAGCGCCGCCGCGGGCGACGCCGGCCGGGTCGCGGGCTGTGTCTGAGACGGCGCCGTCGTCGGCCGGGTCTCGACCGGCGCCGTTGCGGGTTGGCGCTTGCCCGGGGGCGGACCCAGCAGAACGTACAGCCCGCCCGCATGGGACATGTCGGCCGCGGCGCAGGCGGTCAGAACGCGGCGGCCGCGCCAATCGGCGGGCCAGAGGGTCCCGATGGTCGCGCCCTCGGCGTCGGGACCGTAGTAGGCCCAGCCGCCGGTGACGAAGAAGGCGTACAGGCGCCCGTTGGCGGCGAAGACCGCCGCCGGCCGCCCACGGCTGCGGGCCTGGCGGACCCAGGGTCCCTCGGTGTGACGGGCGTAGACGTCGCTGACGTCGGCCGCCTCGTCGTACACGACCCGCCACAGCCGCGTGTCGTCGGCCGCCAGCGTCACCTCCGCCGCGCAGGCCGATCCCGCCGCCGCCAGGCACAGCAGGGCCGCCACACATCCCCGGGTCGTCGGCGTCAAGGCGCTGCCTCCCCGCCGATCGGCCCGGATGTCTCGCCGAGCGGCCGGGCATCGCGGATCGTCGGCGGCACGTCCAGCCGGAACGCCCGCGGCGGCGGGACGGGCTGATCGGCGCTGCCCGTGGTCATCCCGCTGAGGCGCAGGCGGATCGACCGGATGGGCTCGGAATCGACCCATGTCAGGCGGATGTCGGTGGGCACCTCGGGCCATTCCGCCGGGTCGCCGCCCGTGGCGACCGGCTCATAGGCGTCCAGGTCGGCCGTCATGGCGATCCGCCCCTGGCGGTCGTAGAGCATCGTCTTGTGGGGGTGGCGCTCTTCGTCCCGCCGGTCGATCAGCGTCTCGCGCGCCAGGTACCACCCGCCCCAGGCGTCGCGGCGGGCGACGGTGAGCATCTCGTACACGCAGGGCTTCTCGGGCGTCCGCAGCACGACGTGCGCCGCGGCGTCCGGGTCCGTCGGCCAGGCTACCACACCGAGGGCGTTGAGCAATTGCGTGGGGTCCATCGGGATGCCCTCGCCGTCGATCGTGTGCAGGGCCTCCAGCGGTCCCCACCGCGCGAACGACTCGCCGTTGGGAACGTTCACCCAGTAGTAGAACAGTCCCGCGTCGGCGTCGATGCCCAGGCGGAAGACCTCCTGGTCGATCTCCTTGCCCCGCAGCATGAAATAGTGCGGCCCCAGGGGATCGTCGCCCCGCCGGCGGAAGTACAGCCGTCCGTCGGGCAGGCGGTAGGAGCCAAACAGCCCCTCGCCGGTGAGGTTGATCTCGACGTCGGCGATCGCCCACAGTGCGGGGATCGCGTCGGCGTTGCGGTTGTGAGCGGCGAACAGCACCTCGCGACCCACCAGCTCCACGTCGCAGGGCGGGCAGCCCGTCAGGCAGACGGCCACAGCGGCCAGCAGGCACCCCGGCAGCATGCGTCGCATCATTCCAGGTCCCCCTCCAGGATCTCGCTGAGTTGCGCGCCGACCTCGGCGATTCGGTCTTCGTCCAACTCGGGATTGACCACCTCGTGCTCGCCGCCGCCGCGTTGGCGGAGCGTCCAGATCTCCCGCCCCTCGTCGTCGCGACGGCTCCGCAGGTACGTCAGCAGGCGTTTGCGCATCAGCACGAGCGTGAGCACGAACCGGAACGCCTGACGGCTTTCATCAGCATCACCGGCCAGGCGGACAACGAAGTTCATCAGGACGTCATCGTCGACGAACAGCCGCTTCCGGGCCGTCGGCTCGGGCACGACGGCGCGCCACTGGCCGAACAGCTCACCGGCGTTTCCGTGGTCGCCGCCGTTCCAGCACGCCAGGCACCAGTCGCGGCGGACCAGGTCGCCGTCCTGCTCGACGACCGTCGCCATGAACGCCTCATTCGGCTCCAGGGTCTTCTCGCACCGGGCGCAGTGCCCGGCGGAGCGGGCGATGTTGTACTCCTTGGCCATGATCCTCCCGAAAGCCTATTGCGCGCGAAAGAACCTCGTATCGACGCCGTCGGGGCCGATGGTCGCCACAACCTTCCGCATGCAGCGGGGGCACCAGCCGACATAGGCGGTTCCGGCGGCGTTGCGGTAGATCCGCTGGTACACGTTGCAGCACTCGAACTTCACGCTGATGAACGGCCTGCCGCCCGAGCCGGCGCGGGGCCGACCGCCGTCGGCCTGCGACGCGCCGCTCACACCCGGAATATCGACGATGTCCTCGCCGTCACCCATGGCTACTCCAGTTGTGCCTTGACCTGCGATTCGATCCGCTCGAGCAGATCGCGGGCCTTGCGACAGTCGTCGGCGCTGGAGTCGACCACCTCGGCGGCGGTCCGGCGGTCGGCACAGCCGGCGGCGTTGATGCGAACGTTGTAGTCGCACAGCTTGACGACCGCCTCGGCCAGCACCGCCCCGGCCGCCAGGTCGGTCAGCAGCCACTTCGTACAGCGGTCGGCCATCAGCGCCAGGTCACCCAGGACCGCCAGGGCGATCTTGGCCATCTCGCGCGGCACGTCGATGCACGCGGCCAGGGCCAGTTGGACGGCGTCATCCCGGGCGGGTCCCTCGGCCTTCATCGCCTCGGTGTACAACTCGAAGGCGTTGACGTCCTCGGCCACCAGTGCCAGCAGCATCTCCCGCGCCCGCGGCAGCCGGACGCCGAGGCGCTCGTAATCGGCGGCGTACCCCGCGAGGGCGGTCTTGTCGCGGCTGAAGTTCAGCGCCATCTCCCCCAGCGCCGCCGCCAGCGCCCCCACCACCCCGGCGACGCTGCCGCCCCCGGGCGTGGTCGTCCGCGCGGCGGTCGCCTCCACGAAGGACGCGACGGACCGGGCCAACAGGTCATCGTCCACAACCGTCTCCTTCCGCTCTACTCGCTCGCCGTCGCGGCCTCCGGTTGGGTCTTCGGCATCGTCAGCGTGATCACCGGCGGCCCGGCCAGGTACGTCCGGGCCACCCGACGGACGTCCTCGGGCGTGATCCTGCCGAGGCGTTCGGCGAGCGACCGGCTGTAATCGTAGCCGAGCCCGTACAGTTCATCCAGTGCCGCCTGGGCCGAAAGATCCGCCATCGTCTGGCTGCTCAGCAGGTCGGCCGTCAGGATGATGTTGACCGCCTCGTCGATCTCCGCCTGCGCGAACGGGTGCGTCAGGGTCCGCTCGATGTTCTCGGTGATCGTATCGACCACCCGCTCGGCCGTCTGTGGTTGGGTGGCGGCGTAAATCACGAACGCCCCCGGCACGTAGCCCGCCCAGTTGTAGGCGTGGACGACATACACCAACTCGTTGCCCCGCAGTTGGGTGTGCAGCCACCCGCGGGGCAGCCCGTAGCCGCTGATGATCGTGTCAAGCACCGTGATGGCGTCGCGGTCGGCGGTGTCGCTGAACGTCATGCCCGGATAACCGATCATGATCGCCGCCACCTCGCCCGTCGTGGGCAGCACGTGCCGCTCGGGGCCGCCGTCGACCGTCCGTGCCGCCGGGGGGTCGATCGCGTTGGTCCCCGGGGCCATGGCGGCGAAGCGTTCGGTGATCCGCCCCTTCATCGCCTCGAGGTCGAAGTTCCCGTAGACCGTCAACACCGCCGATCCCGCCCGCACCCACCGGTCGTGGTGGGCCATGAGGGCCGCGCGATCGGCCGCGGCGACGACATCCGCCGAACCCAGCGGATTGAACCGGTACGGCGACCCGTTGAAAAAGCTGCGGCGGAAGTGGAGGCGCATCCGACTGTCCCAATCCTCGTCGACCCGGTCGATCGCCGCCAGCAGCCGCGGGCGGTGGATCGCCAGTTCGTCCTCGCCGAACGTCGGGCGGATGACCACGTCGGCCACCACGTCGATCGCCTCGGGGGCGTCGTCGGCGAGGACCTCGGCCGACCAGAGGAAGCTGTTGTTCCCGCAGATCGCGCTGATCGACCCGCCGGCGGCGTCGAAGAAGGCGGCAATGTCCTCGGCGGTCCGATCGCCGGCGCCCTGGGTCGAGAGGTTCGCCATCAGCATCCCCAGGCCGTTCGTGGCTTCTGTTTCGGCCATGACCCCGCCCAGGACCGCCACGTTCATAGCCACCACATCCACCGAGTCGGTCGCGCTGAGCACGACGGTCAGTCCGTTATCGAGAATGAAACGCTCGGTCCGCTCGGTGCGGCGTTCGCCGACTTCGACGGCCTCGGCGGCCGCGACGCCCGCCGGGAGCATCCGCGTGATGACCATCGCATCCTCGTTGAGGTACCTGCGAGCCATCGCGCGGACCTGCTCGGCGGTAACCCGCTGAATCCGCTCGGTGTACAGCCGCGAGAAGTCCACGTCGCCGGTTGCCAGAAAGTCGCCGGCCAATGTGGCGGCACGGCTTTCGACGTTCTGATTGCCGAAGACCTCGTCAGCCACCTTCTGCCGCTTGGCGCGGGCGAGTTCGTCGGCCGTCACGCCCTCCTCGGCGACCCGCCGCAGCTCGTCGAGGATGGCCGCCTCGGCGGCGTCGATCCGGTCCGGCTCGGCGCGGAAGGTGATGAGAAACTGTCCGGTCCCCCACGGCGGCGTGATCGACGCGCTGCCGATCTGCGTCACCAGCCGCTTCTCACGCAGAATGGTGCGATGCAGGCGGCTGGAGGTCCCGTTGGTCAGGACGTAGCTGAGCACGTCCAGGGCGTACAGGTCGTCGTGCACCAGGGGGATGCTCGGGAAGCTGAGGTATTCGTTGGCCTCTTTGACGGCCTCGGAGGGCACCACGACACGCCGCACGTCCGCCACGGCCGGCACCGCCGGCAGCAGCGGCACCTCGCTGCGAGCCGCCGGCCAGTCGGCCAGGGCCGCGGCGAAGCGATCGACCACGTCGGAGGTGTTCACGTCGCCGGCCACGACAACGACCGTGCGCTGCGGGACATAGGTCCGGGCGTGGTAGGTCAGGACGTCCTCGTACGTCAGCGCCTGGACCGCTTCGAGATAGCCGATGACCGGCACGGCGGCCGGATGCCCGCCGTAGACGTTGGCCATGTGGGCATACCACATCTGACGCGAGGCGTTATCCCGCCCCATCTCCAGCTCCCGCTGGACGACGCCGTGCTCCCGCTGGAAGTCTTCCGGGGTGATCGACGGCCGTGCCATCCAATCGGCGAGGATGTCAATCGCATCGGCGGTCCGCTCCGACGCGCCGTTGATGTAGTAGGCCGTGTGGTCCAGCGACGTGTAGGCGTTGGACTGCGCGCCGATCTCGTCGAGGCGGTTGCGGGTGGACTGTTCGCCGGCGAGGTGGCCTTCGCCGCGCGTGGCGCCCTTGGCGACAAGGTGTTCGACCAGGTGGCTGATGCCGGCGCCGAGGTAGGGTCCCTCGAGCATCCCGCCGGTGCGGACGTGGGCCTGGACGGTCACGACGGGGACCGTATGGCTTTCCTGGACGATGACGGTGGCGCCGCTGGCCAGCGTCGCGACGGTCACGCCGCGGTCGCTGACCTGGCGGCGGACGACCTCGAGCGGCTCGGGGGCCTCGGCAGGCGTCTCGGGCACCGGCTGGGAGGCCGGCGGCGCGGCCGGACCGGCGCAGCCCAGCAGGCCCGAGGCCGCCAGGGCGAAGGCCAACAACGATACCAGGGGACTGTTCATCATCGAATCGGTGCTCCCCGAACGGAGCGGTCCCCTGAAGCCCTTGGGGTGCGAGACCGTCTACGACGACGGGGTCGGCCGTTTCTCGATCTCGCTGAGGTACTCCAGGGTCCGGTCCAGTTCGTTCTTCAAGTGCCGAACTTTGAGCAGGTTCCTGACGCGCGTGACCAGTTCAAGACGGCTGAGCGGACGGCTGAGGAAGTCGTCGGTGCCGCAGTCGACGGCCCGCTGGATGTCGGCCATGCGGTCCAGGGCCGTCACCATGATCACGGGGATGTCGCGGGTGGCCGGGTCGCTCTTGAGCTTGGTGCAGACCTCGAAGCCGCTCATCCGCGGCATCATGATGTCCAGCAGGATCAGGTCCGGGGGGTCGGCGGCGATCTGCTGGAGGGCCGTCACGCCGTCGTCGGCGGTGGCGACCTCGACGTCCATGGTCTCCAGGTACGCGGCTAACAGTTCCTGGTTCTGAGGATTATCGTCCACCACCAGCACCCGCGACATACCCGGCGCGTTGGCGGGGTCTTTCGATCCGGTCTGGTTGCTCGTGGCCATACGATCTCCATGGCGCAGGGGTTCATCGCCGCCCGTCCGGCCGGCGCGCGTCACAATGGGTCTACTATCCACAATCCGACCACGGAAAGCAAGGCCGCGGCGACCCTAGTCCGCCGCGCCCCCGCGGACGTCGACGGCCGCTTCGGCGCGGATGTCGCCGGCCGAGACGCCCAGCAGGAGGCGATAGCGGCCGGGGACCACCCGCCAGCGGCCTTCGCGGGCGTCGTAGTGGGCGAAATCGGACGGGGCCAACGCCAACCGCACCGTGGCGGTCGCGCCCGGGTCCAACTCGATCTTGGAAAAGCCCTTGAGCTCCTTGACCGGTCTGCGGACGTTCCCCTCAGGCGCGGCGACGTAGAGCTGGACAACCTCCTTGCCGCAGCGGTCGCCGGCGTTGGTCACGTTGACGCTGACCGTCAGCGTTCCGCCGGCGTCGACGTCCAGCGTTTCGGCGCTGGCGGCGAGGTTAGACAGGTCGAAGCGGGTGTAGGACAGGCCGAAGCCGAACGGGTACTGCGGGGCGACCTCGGCGATGTCGTAGTAGCGGTAGCCGACGAAGATGCCCTCGCCGTAGACCACCTGGCCGAACTCGCCGGGGAAGTTCAGCCACGTGGGCGTGTCCCGGTACCGCCGGGGGAACGTCAGCGGCAGCTTGCCCGAGGGGCACACGTCGCCCGAAAGGATGTCGGCGACGGCATGGCCGATCTCCATGCCGCCCAGCCACGCCAGCAGGACCGCGTCGACCTGCTCGACCCAGTCGGCCATGATGACCGGGCCGGTGACGTTGAGGACGACGACGCTCGGAATACCCTTCGCGCGGCAGCGCCGGGCGACGTCTTCGATCAGGGCGACGTCCTCGGCCGGCAGGTCCAGCGTCCGCCGGTCGCCGCCCTCGCCGCTGACGACGCCGATGCAGACGACGGCCGCGGTCGCGTCGTCGGGCAGGTCGTCGTGGACGACGTTCGCCTCGCCGAACCGCCCGGTGAGCCCCTCCAGCACCGACACCACGTGCGGGCTGGCCACGCCGGCCGAGCCGGTTCCCGTGGCGATCGGGTCGGTCGCGTTGGCGCCGAATACGGCGAGGCGCCCCCCGTCCAGGGGCAGTGCATCGCCTTCGTTGCGCAGCAGCACCATCCCCTCGGCCGCCACGGTCCGCGCCACGGCGGCCGAGCGTTCGCGATCGAGCGCGGGCCGCTTCTCCCCGCGGAAGGCCGGGAGCTTGAGGATGATCCGCAGGATGGCCGCCACGCGCCGGTCAAGGACGGCCTCGTCCAGCCGTCCGCCCTGAACGGCGTTGACGATGGGCCGCGGATCGCACGGCCCGGACATCTCCAGGTCGTTGCCGGCCTCCAGCGCCTGGATGCGGTCGTACACGGCGCCCCAGTCGGAGACGACGAAGCCCTCGAAGCCCCACTCATCGCGGAGCACGTCGGTCAGCAGCCAGCGGTTCATCGCGCAGGCCCGGCCGTTGACCTTGTTGTAGGCGCTCATGACCATCCAGACGCCGCCGGCCTGGACGGCGGCCTTGAAGCTGGGCAGGTAGATCTCGCGGAGGGCGCGGGCGGAGATGATCTCGTCGATGCCCCGCCGCTCGAATTCCTGGTTGTTGGCCACGTAGTGCTTCACGACGGCGGCGACGCCCTCGTCCTGCACGCCGCGGATATAGCCGACACCGATCGCGGCCGACAGGTGCGGGTCTTCGGAAAAACTCTCGAACGCGCGGCCGCACAGGCCGTCTCGGTGGATGTTGACGTTGGGCCCCAGCAGGATGTCCATGCCGAACGCCCGCGCCTCGGCGGCGACGGCTCGCCCGCACTCGGCGACCAGGCCCGGGTCCCACGTGGCGGCCATGACGATCCCGACGGGGAAACAGGACGGCAGCCCCGCGGGGGCCAGGTCCCGCCGCAGGTGTTCGCGCAGGGCGGCCAGGAAGGCGCGCCGGTCGCCCGCCAGGTCGCGCCAGTGCGGGTCGTCGGGCCCGTTGTCCATCAGGGCGAGCAGCCCCTCGACGCCCTTGCGGTGGACCGGCAGGGTGACCTGGTGGACCTGCTCGCGACTCAACCCTGCTTCGGCGGCCGCGTCGTGGATGTAGTTCTGCAGGAGGTGGAAAACATTGATTCCGTTATGCCCGTCGGCCATCACCAGCGGCGGAATGCCCAGCCGTTCGACGCCGGCGCTGCGGAACGGCGTCGCCCCACCGACGAGGGCGGCCTTCTCCTCGAGGGTCATCGCGGCAATGACCCGGGGAATCGACGCGGCGTCGGTGAGGCGGACGTTGGATGCGTTGTCCTGTGCGTTCATCGGGAGCCCTTTCTGCGCCGGAGGCGGCGCGGCCATCGATGCAGGCATAACCCCTGCACCGTCACTTCTGCCCTGCCAGGGCCTCGGCGACGTTCATGGCGTGATCCTTGACGCGGCGGTAGGCGTTGAGCATGTCGATGTAAATCACCGTCGTCAAGGGGTTGACGGGCGTTTCGGACACGCCGCTCAGGTGCGTGCTGCGCAGGTCGCGGACCAAGTGGGTGATCCCGTCCCCGCGGGAGTGGGCCTTCGAGACGATCTCGGGGTGGTTGGCGGCGCAGCCCTGGGCGACCATGTCGACGTAGGCGCCGACCTCGTCGTGCAGTTTGAGCAGGGACTCGCGGTCGTCCCGACCGAAGGCCAGGCCCGCTTTCTGATGGCGGAGGATCAATTTCATGATGTTGGCGACGTAGTCGCTCACCGATTCGTACTCGTCGGCCATGCGGATGATCCGCCGCGCCTCGTCGGCCGTGCTGCGGGCAACGCTGCTGGACAACAGGCCGGTGAGGAAGATGGTCACTTCCTTCTGCATGATGTCCAGGACCTCTTCCTTGTGGAAGATCTTGTTCACCTCGCTCTCAGACAGTTGCTCGCCCGCGACGGCCTGACGGACCCGCTGGAGCATCTTGTCGATCTGTTCGCTCATGCGGATCAGCTCGCGGCGGGACTGTTCGATACCGATCGAGGGCGTCGCGACCAATCGGTCGTCCAGCAGCGTCAGGTGCGGCTCCTCCTGGAACTCGCGGTCGGGGAACAGGCGCGTCAGGCCCCGGGCGAGGATGCTTGTGAAAGGCAGGAACAGCAGCGTATTGGCGACGTTGACCCCCGTGTGCACGGCGGCGATCGCCGCCGTCATGCGAACCTCGTTGCCCACCGCCGCCCCCGCGGTCTGGGGGGCGAAACCCAGATGCCGCAGCAGCCCCAGATACGGCGCGAACAGCGCCGTAATCCACGCAACGCCTATGAGATTGAACACCACGTGGGCGTACGCGGCCCGTTTGGCGTTGGTCGTGGTGCCCAGGCTGGCCAGCCAGGCGGTGATCGTCGTGCCGATGTTCTCGCCCAGCACCAGGGCGGCGGCGGTCTGAAAGGGGATCACGCCCGTGGTGGCCAGGCCGATCGTGATGCCCAGCGTGGCCGACGACGACTGGACGATCATCGTCAGCATGCAACCGACCAGGGCGCACTTGAGGACGCCGAAGTAGGTGTCGGCCTGAAACTTGTGGAACCAGGCCTTGAACTCCGGCATGCCGCGGATGGGCGAGAAGCCGTTCTTCATCAGCTCCAGGCCGAAAAAGATCAGCCCGATCCCCATCAGGGCCATGGCAATGTAGCGGACCTTGTCCTTGCGGGTGAAACGGTAGACCAGCGCCGAAATGCCGGCGATCGGCAGGCCGTACGCGCCGATGTTCAGCACGAGAATCCAGCCGGTGATCGTCGTGCCGATGTTGGCGCCCATGATCACGCCGATCGCCTGGGCGAGGGTCATGAATCCGGCGTTGACGAAACCGACCACCATGACGGTGGTCACCGAACTGGACTGCACGAGCATCGTCACGCCGGTGCCGACGCCCGTCGCCATCAGCCGGTTGGTCGTGACCGCCCCGATCATCTTCCGCAAGCGGTTGCCCGCGATGGCCTGGAGCCCCTCGGACATGTACTTCATGCCCAGCAGGAACAGCCCCAGACCCCCAACGACGTTGAGGGCCATCATGACAACGGACACCGACTCCTCCGCGGCGGGCTCCTCCGCCGCCGACTGGGCCTGCGTCGCGGGCGGCGCATCGGCCTGTGTCGTCGCCGGCTCCGTCGGCGCCGCGACGGCCTGTGCCACGGTCGCAACGAGAGCCAGAATCATGATGAGCGACAGAAGACTTCGGTCCATCGAGGGCTCCTGTGATTGGCGTTTACTTCTGCCCGGCCAACGCTTCGGCGACGTTCATGGCATGGTCCTTGACGCGGCGGTAGGCGTTGAGTATGTCGATGAAAATCACGGTGGTCAGCGGCGGCACGGGGGCTTCGGAAACGTCGGTCAGGTGCTTGCTGCGCAGGTCGCGGACGAGGTGCGTGATCCCGTCCCCGCGTGAATGGGCCTTGGAGACAATCTCCGGGTGGTTCTCGGCGCAACCCGTCGTAACCATGTCGACGTAGCCGACGACCTCGTCGTGCAGTCTGAGCAGGTCATCGCGGTCGGCCTGGCTGAAGGTCAGCCCCGCTTTCTGGTGGCGCAGGAGCAGTTTCATGATATTGGCGACGTAATCGCTCACCGATTCGTACTCGTCGGCCATCCGGATGATCCGCCGCGCCTCGTCGGCCACGCTGCGAGGCACGCTGCTGGCCAGCAGGCCGGTCAGGAAAACCGTGACCTCCTTCTGCATGATGTCGGCGACCTCTTCCTTGTGAAAGACCTTGTTGACCAGGCGGTCCTCGAGCTGTTCGCCGGCGAGAACGCGTCGGACCCGCCGGAGCATTTTATCGACGGTGTCGGCCATCCGGATCAATTCGCGCCGGGACTGCTCGATGCCGATGGTGGGCGTGGCGATCAGCCGATCGTCCAGGAGCGTCAGGTGCGGCTCCTCCTGGAAGTCGCGGTCGGGCACCAGGCGTACGAGCACGCGGGCCAGCACGCCCGTAAAGGGCAGGAACAGCAGCGTATTGGCGATGTTAAAGCCGCTGTGCACCGCGGCGATCGCGGCTGTGACGTCCGGAAAGGTCTCCTTGCCCTCCACCATGACGGCCCTGGCCGGATAAAACCCGAACGCCCCGACGAGGTGTTCGACCAGCACGATGTAGATGCCGAACAACGCCGTGATCCACGCCACGCCCAGGATGTTGAACACGATATGGGCAAAGGCAGCACGCTTGGCGTTGGTGGTGGTGCCGATGCTGGCCAGGGAGGCCGAGATGCTGGTGCCGATGTTCTCGCCCAGCACCAGGGCCGCGGCGGTGTGGAAGGGGATCACGCCCGTGTACGCCAGGCCGATCGTGATGCCCAGCGTGGCCGAGGACGACTGGACCATCAGCGTCAGCGCACAGCCGACCATCGCGCACTTGAGCACACCGAAGTAGCCGACGGCCTGGAACTTGTGGAACCAGGCCTCGAAAGCCGGCATGTCGCGGATCGGCGCGAAGCCGCCCTTCATCAGTTCCAGCCCGTAGAAGATCATCCCCAGGCCCATCACGGCCATGGCAACGTAGCGGAGCTTGTCCTTGACCGTGAAGCGGAAGACCAGCGCGGAGACGCCCAGGATCAGCAGGCCCTGCTTGCCGATGTTCAGCGCAAGCACCCAGCCGGTGATCGTGGTGCCGATGTTGGCGCCCATGATCACGCCGATGGCCTGGCTGAGAGTCATGAACCCTGCGTTGACGAAACCGATGACCGCAATGATGGTCACGTGGCTGGACTGCACGAGCGTCGTCACGCCGGCGCCCACCCCCGTGGCCATCAAGCGGTTGTTCGTGACCGCCCCGATCATCCTGCGCAGGCGATTGCCCGCGATGGTCTGGAGACCTTCGGACATGTACTTCATGCCCAGCAGGAACAGCCCCAGCCCGCCCACGACCTGGACGATCATCTGGATGATAAGCCCGTTCAAAGACTGACGCTCCGCATCGTTGGGGGAACACCGCTGTGCGAATGCTCACACTGTAGGTAAAAGGCCGTGCCAGTCAACCGCGGGCGCGAGATTCCGCCGCCGATCCCCATCCTTGACGGGCGGGGGCGGCGCGGTACGATCCGCCGGCGAAGGTTTGCCGTGCGGCCGGCAGGCCATTTGCGCCAAGCTCGCCCGCAAGGCATTCGGT
>CAZHRW010000077.1:0-4512 GCA_964535025.1 uncultured Planctomycetales bacterium | reverse complement strand
CGGGGGGGGGGGCCCCGCGCCGGCGACGGGGGAGGTCGTGGGGGTCGATCCGATCGACGGCGTCGCGACCGGCGGCGGTCAGCTCGAGGGTGGGCCGGTCGGCCGCGCCGCCGGGGCGGAGGTAGTTTTCCTCGACGAGGCGGTCGATGACGGCCTTGGCGTCGTCCTGGCTGCAGGCGGCGAGGTTGTAGGCGACGTTGCGGTCGAGCCCCCAGCCGAGCAGTTTGCTGTCGCGTGAGCCGGTGATGACCTGGGCGATCCGCCCGACGCCCAGGGGGAACCGCAGGCCGTCGGCGCACAGCAGGGCGGCGGCGGCGACGCGGCCGTGGGTGTCGAGGATGCTGTCGCCGCGTGCGGCGCCGCCGGCGGCGCAGCGGTCGCAGGTGCCGCACCGAAGGTCGGTATCCTCGCCGAAGTAGCGCACGATGTGCGCGCGGCGGCAGTCGCGGCCGTGGATGTAGGCCTCCATCGCCGCGAGCTTTTCCTCCTCCAGCCCGCGGAGGAACTCCTGGCGCTGCCAGTCGATCGCCGCCTCCTCGAACACCGGCGGCGGGTCGATCAGCTTGCGGACCCCGCGGCCGCGGAAGGGCGGGTGGTAGGCCAGGTGGCCGGCGTGGTCGAGGGCGGCCAGGGCCCGCTGGACCTGCGGGGTTGCCAGGCCGGCGGCCTTGGCGACGGCCGCCAGGTCGACCGACAGCTCCCCGGGCGTTTCCAGGTCGCCGGCGATGGCGAGGGCCTCGAAGACCCCGCGTTGGATCTTGCCCCGCAGGGCCGGGAGGATCTCGGCGGCGGGCCGGTCGAGGCGGACGACGGCGGCGGCGTCCCCGTCGAGGGCGCGGGCGATCCCCGCCTCGGCCAGCAGCCGCAGGGCCGGGCCGACCTGCCCGTCCTTGACCGGCTCGTCGCAGGCGGCGGCGATCTGGCGGTAGGTCATCATGACGGGGTTGTCGGGGACGGCATAGAGGACGTCCATGACGGCGCGGACCTGCTCGCGGCGGGGGTAGCTCAGGTCGATGAAGAACTCCCGCAGCGACCGGTCGGCGGCGCTGTACAGCAGCACGCAGCGGCTGGGCTTGCCGTCGCGGCCGGCGCGGCCGATTTCCTGGTAGTACTGCTCGATCGAGCCGGGGAAGTGGTAGTGGGCCACGAAGCGGACGTCGGCCTTGTCGATGCCCATGCCGAACGCGACGGTGGCGACGGCGACGCGGGCCTTGCCGGTGAGGAACGCCTCCTGGGCCGCGGCCCGCTGGTCGGGCTCCATTCCGGCGTGATAGACGGCCAGGGACGGCTCGACGGCGGCGAGGGCGGCGGCGATGTCCTCGGTCTTCTTGCGGGTGCCGACGTAGATGATCCCGCTGCCGGGCTGGGTCTTCAGCAGATCGGTCAGCACCTCGAGTTTCGCGGCGTCGCCGCGGGTGCGGGCCACGCGGAGGATGAGGTTCGGCCGGTCGAAGCCGCGAACGTGGACCTCGACGTCGGCCGGATCGAGCCCCAGGGCGCGGAGGATGTCGGCCTGGACGGTCGGCGTGGCCGTGGCGGTCAGCGCCGAGGTCGGCGGGGCGCCCATCATCTCGCGGAACTGCCGCAGCCGGCGATAATCGGGACGGAAATCGTGGCCCCACTGGCTGATGCAGTGGGCCTCGTCGACGGCCAGGCGGGCGATGCGGACCTGCTGGAGCATGCGGACGAACGACGACGAGCGGAACCGCTCGGGCGCGACGTACAGCAGGCGGATCGCCCCGGCCACGCACTGGCGGATGACGTCCTGCTGACGGTCGGGGCTCAGCGACGAGTTGATCAGGGCCGCGGCGGCCCCCTTGCGGCGCAGTTCGTCGACCTGGTCCTTCATGAGGGCGATCAGCGGGGAGACCACCAGCGTCAGCCCGTCGGCCAGCAGGGCGGGCAGTTGGTACAGCAGGCTCTTGCCGCTGCCGGTCGGCATGACCACCAGCAGGTGGCGTCCGGCGAGGGCGGCGGCGACGACGGGTTCCTGCCCGTCGCGGAAATCGGCGTGGCCGAAGGTGTCGCGCAGGACGGCCCGCGCGCGGTCCAACGCGGGGGCGGGGTCGCTCTGGCCGGCCGGGTCGGTCATGGCCTCAACCTACCACTCGCGCGGGCCGTCCGCAAGACGGCGCCGCCGCCGCGGGCGAACAATCCCCCAGGGCGCGCTTGACCGCGGGGGCCGGCGGCCCTTATCCTACAGGTAGAACCACGGACGGTATTGGGAGACCTGAGGTGATGGCACTGCAGAACTGGTCGGACGAGATCGTGATAGCCGAGCTGGCCGAAGAGCCGAGTTTCACCGAGGACCTCACCGCGCTGATGGCGCAGTTGGAGGACCAGCCGCGGCACGTCGTGCTGAACTTCAGCGCGGTGGACTTCCTCAACAGCTCGAACATCGCCCGGCTGTTGAAGCTCCGCAAGATGCTCCTGACGGCGGAGCGCCGGCTGGTTCTGTGCGGCATCAACACGCAGGTGTGGGGGGTCTTCCTGGTGACGGGGCTGGACAAGGTCTTCGAGGTCACCGACGACACCGCCACGGCCCTGGCGACGCTGCAGTTGGGCGAGCAGTAGGGAAGGGGCCCCGCCATGGCCGCCCCCCGCCCCGGCCTGCCGCTGACCGAGGTCGAGAACGTCCTGCCGATCCTCAATCGGATCGCCCTGTTCGGAGGGCTGACCGACGCGCAGCTCTACGCGGTCTTCCGGCGGCTGCTGCACACCCACTACCGCCAGGGGGAGTTCATCTTCGAGGCCGGCGACGAGCCCAGCGAGATCTACATCGTCTGGCGCGGCCGCGTGGAACTGGTCCTCGACGTCGGCGGGGCGAACCTGGCCGAGCGGGTGTTCGAGGTCGGCGACTGCCTGGGCGAGACGGCGGTGATCGGCATCCAGCGGCACACCGCCGGGGCCGTCGCCCGCACCGACACCGACCTGATCGTCCTGCCGCGCTCGGTGCTGTTCGGCCTCTACGACACCGATCCGAAGCTCTTCGGCATGCTCATCCTGAACATCGCCCGCGAGGCCTGCCGGCGGCTGCGCAGCGCCGACGAGATCCTCCTGCATTACTTCGCCCACCGGGCGTGATTCGGGCCCTTCCGCCGCCGGCGGGGTTGTGGTATACTGTGAAGGTCGCGTTAAGCCTCTATCTGTGTGCACCTGCCTGGCTTTGGGAGGATCGGCATCATGGCGAACGGCTCGGAATCACCCGTCTCACGTCGCCCCGGGGCAATCCCCGTCTGCGAAACGCTGGAGCGGCGGCTGCTGCTGTCGGGATCGGTGGTCATCAACGAGTTCCAGGCGATCAACGACACGACGCTCGCCGACGAGGACGGCCAGTACGTCGACTGGATCGAGCTGCACAACCCCACCGCCTCGGCGGTGGCCCTGGACGGCTGGCACCTGACCGACGACGCGGACGACCCGTTCCGGTGGACCTTCCCGGACGTCTCGCTGGAGGCGGGGGGGTACCTGCTGGTCTACGCGTCGGACAAGGATCGCACCGACGGCGAGCTCCACACCAGCTTCAAGCTCACCGGGGACGGGGAGTACCTTGCCCTGATCGACGCGGCCGGGGCGGTCGTGCACGCCTACGACCCGCAGTTTCCCCCGCAGATGGGCGATTTCTCCTACGGGCTGTACGGCGGGGAGTCGCACTATTTCGACACTCCCACGCCCGGCGCGCCCAACGCCGCCCCGTACGGCCTGGTGATGCCGGTGACGTTCAGCGTCGATCACGGGATCTTCCTCGACGCCTCAGACGCCTTCACGCTGGAACTGACCACCCCCACGGCCGGCGCGACGATCTGGTACACCGTCAACGGCGACGACCCCACCGATCCGGCGGGCACCCGCACCGCGTATACGGGGCCGATCACCCTCGACCGCACGCGGGTCATCCGCGCGGCGGGGATGCGCAGCGGCTTCGACCCGTCGGTCATCACGACGCAGACGTACATCTTCCTCGACTCGGTCCTCGACCAGGGGCCGGACCAGTCCGAGCTGGGCATGCCCCCGACGTGGTACAACACCAACGGCGGGTCGAGCACCTCCAACCCCGAGGGGTTCGTCCGCGACGGGGACTACGAGGTCGATCCCGACGTGCCGCTGACGGCGGCGGACCTGCTGGACATTCCCGCGATCGCCCTGACGGTCACCAACGACGACCTGTTCGACCCGGCCACCGGCATCTACGTCAACCCCATCCAGCACGTCCAGACCGACGTCGACCCGGTCTGGGAAAAGCCCGCCTCCCTGGAGTTGATCGACCCGGCCGGCGAGACGGATTTCAGCCTCAACGCCGGGGCGCGGATCAGCGGGGAACTGGCCCGGTGGGTGATCTGCAACGCGAAGTTCAACTTCCGCATGACCTTTGAGGCCGATTACGGGCCGACGAAGCTCGAGACCGACTTCTTCGGCGATTCCGACGTCGACCGGTTCGACACCGTCATCATGCGGGGCATGTGGGGCGAATCGTGGCTGCGCGACCCCACGCTCAAGCCGCCGGAGTACCCC
>CAZHRW010000076.1:0-39607 GCA_964535025.1 uncultured Planctomycetales bacterium | reverse complement strand
TAGCCGGCGAACAGGGTGCTGGCGGTCATCGCGCCGACGGTGACGTTGCCGACGTGACCGGCGGCGAGGATACGGCTGTCGCGGACCGTGCCGTCCACGGTCAGACGACCGACGGCGACGCCGTTGCCGTCGTCGGTGGTCCGCGAGGCGGTCAATTCGAGGGCGTCGACGTCGCCGCCGACGGCGAGGATCCCGATCGCGTCGACCTCCCACTGCCCGCCGGCGTCACCGGCGATAATCATGGCATCGACGGCGCCGGCGGCGGTGGATGAGCCGGTCGTCTCGGCAAGGGTCATGTCGACGATGAACTCGCCCGTCGCGTCGCTGCCTCGCTCCGGCCGGACCCGCACGGTGCCCAGCCAGGCGGCGTCGAGGGTCCCCTCGGTCCACTGGCCGACGACGATGGCGCGGCCGCCGCCGGCCAAGTCGAGCCAGCCGGTGGCGCTGTCGGCCCGCAGGACCCCCAGCGACACGTCGGCTCCGTTGGCGTCGACGGCGGTCAGGTCGGCGGCCATGACGTCGCCGACGATGACGGCGTTGTATACGTTGGCGCTGAGCGTCCCGTCGAGGTCGTCGTCGACGTGCACGCGATGGACGGTCCCGTCGACGTCGAGGTTCCACGTGTTCGACGTCCCGGCCGCGCGGATCCGGACGGCGTCGCCATCATGGACGGTCCAGTCGGCCTGGTCGATCCGCCCGGCGACCTGGACGACCTTAAGCACCTGTTGGGACGGCGCGTCGCCGTACTCGTTGAGGGCCAGGCTCGCCTGGATGTCCCCGCCGGTGACGATCAGGCGGTCCAGCGAGGGGGCGAGGATTGTGTCGGCCTCGTCGTAGAGGCCGTCCTGCCAGTCGCCGTCGAGCCAGTCGGTCTCGGCATCGAGCCACTCGGTGACGGTCAGGGCGCCGATGGGCATCGCCGAGTCGATCCGAAGATCGGTTACACGGCCCAGGGTGATCGTGACCGTGTCGCGGCCGCCGGTGGGATACCCGTCGACGGCGATGAGGTGCTCGTACCGCTCGGCGGCGGCCACGTCGCCCAGGGTCAGCCGCTTCAGCCGTCCGCCGGCGATCAGGTCGCCGGCAAGGGTGACGTCGGGGGCGTGGATCCAGCCGACCGACTCGATCGCGTTGATCTCCCCGACGGTGACGGGGCGCTCGTCGCTGTCGATGAACAGGCGGGTGCGGTCGGTGGAGCCTTCAATGTCGATGAAGTCGACGTCGAGGTCCCCGTCGCTGTCCGGCGCGACCCGCGCGGTGCCGCCGCCGGTGATCCGCACGGTCATCACGGTCCCGTCGTCCAGCGTGAACGACCGCCGGTCGTAGACGGTGGTCGCGCGGAAGCTGGTGTCGATTGACGGTTCCCAGAGCTCGTCGGTCTGGACGATCGGACCGGCCTGGCCGTAGACGGTCCACGTCGCCTCGATCGGCCCGTCGACCCACGCACGGCCGAGGACGGTGGCGTCCATGGCGTCGCCGAGGTCGTTGAGCGTCAGGTCCGCCTGGAAGACGCCCGCGGCGGTCAGCACGTTGATCGACGGGGCGTAGACGGTGTCGGCGCTGTCGGTCTCGTCGTCGGTCCAGCTTTCGACGTCCAGGCGGTGGATCGGCACTGCCGAATCGATCGACAGGTCGACCACGTCGCCCAGGGCGATCGACGTCCGGCGCGCCGGCGGCGTTTCGGCGTCGCCGGCGATCCGGAGCATCTGCTCGCCGGCGGCGGCGCCGTCGCCGCCGACGTCGGCCAGGACCAGGTGATCCACGTGGCCGTCGATGGTGACGTCGCCGGTCACAACGACGCCGTCATCGACCGCCAGGCGCCTCAGCGATCCGTTGACGATCACGTCGGCCACCCGCGCCCCACCGGTGGCGGAGACCACCACGCGGGTGCGGTCGGTGGGGTTCTCGACGACCAGCGACGCCACATCGTCGGCGCCGCCGTCGTCGGGCGTCAGCCGGACGGTCCCGCCGCCGGCAATGGCGACGGTGAGGGTCCTGCCGTCGCCGAGGTCGAACAGCCGGCGGCCGTACACGGTGGTTTCCTGGAGGCTCTGATCGACCTCGGGGCTCCAGTCGCCGTCGGGGACGCCCACGCGGATCGGTCCGTGCGTGCCGTACAGGGTCCAGTCGGACTCGGTGATCGCCCCGGCGACGCGCGCCAAGCCGAGCACCCGCGTGTCGACGGCGGTGCCGTCTTCGTTGAGCACCACGTCGGCCTGGAAATCCCCGGCGGTCTCGCCGGCGCCGGTGACGACCAGCCGATCCAGCGACGGGGCGTGAACGGTGTCGGCGACGTCGGTTTCGTCGTCGACCCAGTCGACCACTTGCAGCAGCCGCAGCGGCATCGCCGACTCGACGGTCAGATCGCTGACGCGCCCCAGCTTCAGCCACACCCGGTCGCCGGGCCCGAGCCGCTCGGGCCCATCGATGCGCAGGACCTGCTCGCCGGCGCCGGCGACGCCGCCGAAGGTGAGGCCGACGGCCGACCCTTCGATCGTCACGTCGCCGGTGACCGTCGTGGTCGGCGCGAGGACCGAATGAACGTGGTTGAACACGTGCAGGTCGCCGATCTCGGCGGTTCGTCCGCGCGGGGTGGTGATGACGATGCGGGTCTGCTCGGTGGAGGCGGCGACGTCGATGCCGAGGATGGCGCCGGTGGCGTCGTCGCGGTGGACCCGCAGGTGCCCGCTGCCGCGGATGGCGAAGGTGACGGGCGTGCCGTTTTCGTCAAGGATCACCCGGCGTTCGTCGACGGCCTGGACGTCCATCATGTCGGCGGCGTCCAGGAGGGCGATCCCTTCGTCGCCGTTGGGCGCGGCCAGCAGCCCGTCGTCGCGGATCGCCGGTGTGCCGACGTAGTCGGGGGCGAACTGCGAATGCAGCAGCGTCATCGACTCGGGGTCCGACACGTCGACGATCCGGTGGAACCCGCCCTGACTGGCGATTGCCAGGTCCCCCGACATCGCCAGGTAGGTCGACGGCCAACCGAACCAGCCGGTCTTGTTCGGCGAGGCGGGGTCGGCCAGGTCATAGACGTGCAGCCCCGTGGAGCTGTCGGCCAGGCAGAGCATCCCGTCGGCGACCGCCACCGCCGCCGGTGTGCCGGTGTAGTAATCGTAGAGACGGCCTGCGTACAGGTCCACCCAGCTCGGATCGCTCTTGGGCACGCGAATGTCGGTGCTGATTTGGCGGACCAGCTCGATGGCGGCCGGATCGGACACATCCAGGACCACCAGGCCGCTTTCCGCGTCGCCGACGTACAGGTAGGCATCGGCCGCGGCAACGGCGGCGGCATCGCCGAGGCTGAAGTTGCCGTCGGTGGTGAAGGTCCCCAGGCGCTCGAGGTCGTCGGGCTCGGCGATGTCGTAGACGGCCACGCCGGCCATCGCGTTGGCCAGGTAGAGCCGGTCGTCCTGGAGGGTGATGTCCCGCACGACGCTGTCGGTGGTCACCTCGTCGAGCTTCTCGACGGCGGACGGGTCGGTCACGTCCAGGCTGATCAGCCCGCCCTCGTCGTAGACCCACGTCCCGTAGGCGGCGCCGTAGGTGGCGACGTAGGCGGTATCGCCGTCGACGACGACGTCGACGACCTTGAGATTGGAGGGCGTCTCGTAGGTATCCAGCAGCGCCGGGCCGTCGGCGGCGGCAAGGTCGTAGATCTCCAGGGCGCCCTCGGTGCCGACGTAGAGCAGGTCGCCGACGAGGGTCGTAGCGGTGACCTTCTTCTCGGGCACGAGGAAGTCCAGCACCTGCGGGTCGTAGTCCATGCCGGTGATCACGTGGAAGACGCGGGTCGCCTCGTCGACGATGTCGGTGTAGTCGGCCTCGACGGCCGTGACGGTGACCTCGAAGGTGCTGGAGAAGTTCCTGGGCAGGTTCTGCAGGTCGACGGTGATCTCGTAGCGGAGCACCTCGCCGGTCTGCTCATCCTCGACGGCCTCGATCCAGGCGTAGTCGGTCGTATCGGTATTGAGACGGCAGGTCAGGTCCACGGTCAGGTCGACGCCGCTGTCGTCGGTGATGCCGGCGTCGAAGGTGTGGAGCTCCCCGCCGGTCAGGTGGAGCCGCTCGGGGACGTTGTCGATGGCCGGGCGTTCGCCGAGCGTGTGGACGGTGATCGTCTGTTCGCCGGGCGTCAGGGACGTCCACGCGGCAAAGCCCTGTTCGACGGCGGTGACGGTGACCTCGAACGACCCCAGCAGATCGGCCGGGGCGGTGAGGCTCAGTTCATAGGTGTCCGGGTCGATGGCGACGGTGGCGCCGTCCTGGTCGGTTTCGGCGGTGACGATGAAGTCGGTTTCGTCCGAATCGGCGATGTCCAGACTGATGGTGGTGGTTTCGCCGGGCAGCATCCCGACGGGGCTGGGATCGTCGATGGTGGGCCGATCGCCGAGCGACAGGTCGAAGCGCTGGACGGAGGGCCTCAGGTTGCCGTACCCGGCCAGCGTCGCCGAGATCGCCACCTCGAAGGGCGTCCCGTCGTATTCGTCGGGCAGATCGACGGTGAAGGTGTACGGATCGTCCTCGGCGGCCGGGGGCGTGATGTCGACGACGACGTTGCCTTCGCCGCTGTAGTTGGTCCAGGTCCGCACGTCGACGGGGCGGTCGCCGGCATAGGTGACGGTGAAGGTCTCCTCGTGGGCGTCGCCGGGTGAGAAGACCACCTCGTCGATCGTCGCCACCTCCGGCAGGTCGTTGGTGTAGTCGTTGTCGTCGTCGTCGTCCAGTTCGGTCGTCGGCACCAGCGTGATGGTCCTGGCCACCTGTCCGCCGTGGCCGTCGTCCAGCGTGATGGTCACCTCGGTGGGCGCGTCGAGGTCCTCGTCGGCGATCAGGGTGATCGAGCCGTCCTGGTCGCTGTCGTCGAGGATGTCGACGGAGGCGAGGACGGGCGGGTCGAGGGGCGTGTCATCGGCGTCGGTGGGGACGTTGATCACCTGCTGGTAGACGTCCCAGCCGTTGATGATCGTGCCGAAGATGGTGTGATCGCCGTCGAGATGGGGCGTCGGCACATCGGTGAGGAAGAACTGGCTGTCGTTGGTGTCGTCGCCGGAGTTGGCCATGGCCAGCAGGCCGCGGGAGGCGAAGCTCAGCGACGGATCGAACTGGTCGTCGAACTCGCCCAGGGGGCTGCCGCCGGTGCCGTCACCCTTTTCGGCGTCGCCGGTCTGGACCATGAACTCCGGGATCACGCGGTGGACGACCACATCGGTGTAGAAGGCCGGGTTGTCTTCGTCGGGGGTGATCGGCTCGCCGTCGCTGTCGAAGGCGCGGGTGGCCAGTGTGATGAACCGCTCGGTCGCCAGGGGGCTGCGGCCTTCGAAGAGCTGGACGAGGATCTCGCCGATGGGGTTGCCGTCGCTGTCTTCGAAGTTCAAGACCGCGAAGCGGTTATCGCTGGTGTGGTCGTAGGTCTGCACGGTGAGGTGCTCGCCGTCGACCGTGGCGGTGATGCTCAGGGCGTCGCCGGCGTCGGCGTCGGCCCCGTCGATGGCCAGCGTGAGGGGGCTGTCGGCGTCGATGACGTAGTAGTCCGCCAGATCCGTCGCGAAGGTCGGATCGGCCGCGAGCAGCCACCGTCTTTCCAGCGCTTCGAACGCGGGCGCGCCTGCGGGATGCCGTGTGTGGGGGTGGGGCCAGCCATTCACGAAATCGGTCCTCCTGCGGGGGCCTGGGTCTCGGTCGCTTTCGCCAAGCCGCCCATTATAACAACCGCGGCGTCGAGCGCGTAACCTTGCGCGCGGCCCGGTCGGACGGCACTGCACGATCCAGTGACCGCCGGAGGCGGATCGTCCACGAGGAATCGGCCGCCCGGCAGGGTTTTTTTCCATTAACTGCTTTGAAATACCGGACTTGAGCCGATTCTAGCGACAGCGGACGGTCATCGTCCTATCTTGCCTAGTTTCCCCAGTTTGCCTCCCTCTCCGGGGAATCTTACGGTCCATGTGGAGCCGTGGCCCCTGATGTGCGGGTCGCGGCGTGATGCTGCCTTCGGAGGCGGTCCCAACGACGTGCGAACCGACTTGCGAGGGCACCATCATGACGACGACGCGGGCATGGACGAAGGGGCTTGAGCCGCTGGAGCCTCGCGTGCTGTTGAGCGCCTCGACGTGGGGCGACACGGGCGAACCCGAGGTCCTGGACGTACTTCCGGCCAGCACCACCATCGTGGACGGGCAGATCGACGACGCCGAGGACAGCCACATGTACGGCTTCGTGGTCCCGGCCGGCGGCCGGTTCACGATTGCGATGGACGGGGCGGGGGACCTCGACGCGTTCCTCGACCTGTACAACAGGTGGGGCCGGCGGATCCGCCGGAACAACGACATCTCCCGCCAGAGCACCGACAGCGCCATCTCCTTCCGCAGCCGCGCCGGCAATACGTTCTATGTCAAGGCCTCCGGCGCCGACCAGACCACCGGCGCCTTCACCCTGAGCCTGACCAGCGACCCGTTCGACGAGCACGGCAACACCCGCGACGACGCCGGGCGCCTGTGGGTCAACCGCCTGGGCCTGGGCGGCGGGCGGGGCCGGATCCACTATGACGGCGACGTTGACGTGCTGGCCTTCGAGTCGCCGCGAACCGGGTCGATGGACGTCTCGCTCCTGGCCCTGGGCCGCCATGCCACCCTGTCGGGCAGCCTGGCGGTGACCGACGCCGAGGGGCAGATCCTCGCCACAGGCACCGCGGGCGACTCGACCGTCGATATGGCGTTCGACGTGGAGGCGGGCGAGGTGTACTACGTCCAGGTCGCCGGCGAAGCCGACAGCACCGGCCCGTACCGCGTCCTCGTCGACACCATCGGCCCGCCCGCCGTGGAGGACCCGACGGCCGAGCCGGTGCACGTGGACATCGAGCCGGACGCCGTCGTGACCGTCGACGGCCAGATCACCTCGTCGACCGACTGCGGCGTCTACCGCTTCGTGGTGCCCGCCGACGGGTGGTTCACCGTCGAACTGACCGCCACGGACGGCACGCTCGATCCGATCCTCGACCTGTACGACACGTATGGCCGCCTGCGGCGGCGGAACGACAACCGGTCCCGTGCCAACGGCAACAGCATCGTCCGCCTGCGCGCCCGCGCCGGCACGATGTTCTACGCGACCGCCCGCGGCGTCGACGGCACGACCGGCGCGTACACGCTGCGCCTGACGAGCGATCCGTTCGACGATTACGGCGACACCAACGACACCGCCGGCCACCTGCCGGTCAACCCCCAGGGCCGGGGCGGGCGCCGGGGACAGGTCAACTACGAGCAGGATGTCGACCTGATGCGCCTGGTCGCCCGACAGACCGGGGTGATGAACGTGACGATGACCGCCCTGGGCCGCGACACGACCCTCGCGGGCGACCTGGCGGTCTGCGACGCCGACGCCAATGTGCTGACCAACAGCGGCGTGGGGGCGTCCCAGACCCAACTGGCCCTCAACGTGACGGCCGGGCAGGTCTACTACGTCCGCGCCAGCGGCGCCGACCAGAGCGTGGGGCGCTACCTCATCACCGTGCAGACCGACGAGCTGCCGCCCGCGCCCGACCCCGAGCCGCCCGCGCCCACGCCCGATGACGATACCGATCCGGCGCCCGATCCGGACGGCGACCCGGCCTTCATCCCCGGCAGCGAGATCGTCGCCGAGGTCCAGGACACCCCCTACGGCCCGCAACTGCTGGTGCTGGGCACCGACGGGGCCGACACGATCATCCTCTCGCAGGACGCCGCCACGCTGACGCTGACCACCGACAGCGAGACGTATACCTTCGCCGACACCCCGACGACCGTTGTCATCTACGCCTTCGACGGCGACGACGTGATCCGCACCACCCACACGGTCACCGTCGCAACATACATCGACGCCGGGCCCGGCAACGACATGCTCTTCCACGCCGGGGCCGCCGCCCAGTTGCACGGCGGGGCGGGCGACGATCTGATCGTCACCGTCGGCAGCCGCGGCAGCGACCGCGTCACCGGCGGCAGCGGGTTCGACAGCTTCTGGATCGATACCGCCGACACGGTGACCGACCTGTCGGCCGCCGAACACGCCGGGGGCAACTACCACCGCATCGCCGAATTCTACCAACCCTACACCACCGACACGTCGTCGGCGAATTACATCCCGATGACCATCGCCGGGCAGAACCTGCCCGACCCGGCCGTCAGCAACTACGTCAACGGCTGGCGGAACTACGCCGACGCGCCGCTGTTCAACGGCGCGCCGAGCTACAGCGACGTCGACCAGGGCAACGTCGGCGACTGCTACTTCCTGGCCTCCCTGGCCGGCTACGCCCACGACGACCCCAACATCATCCGCCAGATGATCGCCCCGCTGGGAGACGGCACGTACGTGGTGCGCTTCCATCGCGGCGGCCGCGAGGTCTACCTGCGGATCGACGCCGACCTGCCGCTTCGCTACTCCCGCCCGGCCTACGCCGGCCTGGGCGCCGAGGGCGAAACTTGGGTGGCCCTCGCCGAGAAGGCCTACGCTTACTTCCGTTACGGGGAGAACAGCTACGACTCGCTGTCGGGCGGGTGGATGTCGACGGTCTACCAGGAGATCACCAACCGCAACGCGGCGTTGAGATGGACCAGCGGCATGACCGCCGCGACGATGTTCACCACCATCGCCGACCAGATCGCCGCCGGCGCGACGGTGAGCCTGGGCAGCTACAGCACCGCCCCGGCGCCCATCGCCGGCAACCACGCCTATGCGGTGCTCGGCGCCGAGGTCGTCAACGGCGTGCGGTACGTCACCGTCCACAACCCCTGGGGCGTCGACAGTGCGACCGCTTACGACGCCAACCCCTACGACGGGGTCATGCGCCTGAGCATGGACATCGTCAAGAACGCCTTCATGGCCATCGCCATCAGCTTCGCCTGACCGCCGCCGGTCACGGCAGGTTGCCGCGAGCCGCCAGCGCTTCGCAGACGGTGCCCACCGCCTTGACCATGGCCGCGCGGCGCAGGCTCAGCGACCGCTCGCGGGCCAGGCCGGCAACCGCGGCGTAGCGCTCGGTCATCCGCCGCGTCAGACGACGGCGGACGTCGGCCTCGGTCATCTGCTCCTGCTGGGTCTCCTGGGTGAACTCCAGGTACGACACGAACACCCCGCCGGCGTTGCAGAGGATGTCGGGAACCACGAGGAGACCCCGGTCGTTGAAGATCTCGTCGGCCTCGGGCGTGGTCGGGCCGTTGGCGCCCTCGGCGATGATGCGGGCCTGGATGGCCGCGGCGTTGTCGGCGGTGAGCTGGTTGGCCGCCGCCGCGGGCACCAGCACGTCGCAGGGGCGTGTCAGCAGTTCGGCCGGATCGGCCGCTTCCGCGGCCTCGAAGCCGTCGACCGACCCGGTCCGCCCGGCATGGGCGACGAGGGCCCCGACATCCAGCCCCCCGGCGTTCCAGACCGCCCCCTCCAGGTCGGCCACCCCCAGTATCCGCATGCCCATGGACGCCATGATCGACGCGGCATAGGCCCCGACGTTGCCGAAGCCCTGGAGGATGACGGTGGCGCCCTCGACGGGCGTGCCCGTCTGGCGCAGGGCCTCGGCGGCGGTGACGGCGACGCCCCGCCCGGTGGCCTCCCGGCGGCCGGGGATCCCGCCGAGGATGACGGGTTTGCCGGTGACGAAGCAACCGTGGGTGGTGGCCAGGCCGGCGGCGAAGCTGAGGGTGTCCTTGATATAGCCCATCCCCGCCTCGGTGGTGCCCATATCGGGCGCGGGGACGTAGACCTGCGGACCGATGTGGCGGGTGGCGTTGTGGGCGAAGCTGCGCAGGACGATCTCATTGTCCGCGGCGCCCAGCCCGCGGCTGTCGGCCACGATGCCGGCCTTGCCGCCGCCGAAGGGCACGCCGATCAGGGCGCACTTCCAGGTCATCTCCATCGCCAGGCCGGTCACATCATCGAGCGTGACCGAATCGGTCATGCGGATGCCGCCCTTGGCCGGGCCGAGCGCGTCGCTGTGGCGCACGATGAACGCGCGGAACACGTGAGGCACGCCGTCGGCCAGTTGGGGCGAGAGGGTCAGCTCGATGCGTTCGCGAGGGTGCCGCAGGCGATCGAGCGCCGCCGGGGAGACCTCCCCCGCCAGCAGTTCGGCCGCTTGTTCGAAGTTCGCCAACGCCGTCCGCCACAGCGACGCCTGGGCCATGCTGCTCTCCTCGAATCACTCATCCTGCACGCGCATGAACTCCTCGTGGAGTCCGGCATACAGCCCCCCCATCTCGAGCAGCTCGGCATGGGTGCCCCGCTCGAGGATGCGGCCCTGCTCCATCACGAGGATCAGGTCGGCCTGGCGCACGGTGGACAGGCGGTGAGCGACCACGAAGCTGGTGCGTTTTTCGATGAGGCGTTCCAGGGCGTACTGGATCGCCAGTTCGGTCTGAGTGTCGACGCTGCTGGTGGCCTCGTCAAGCATCAGCAGGCGGGGCGAGGCGATCATGGCCCTGGCGATGGACACCAACTGGCGCTGCCCGGCCGAGAGGTTTTCGCCCCGCTCGCCGACCTGGGTCTGGTAGCCCTGGACGAGGTGTTCGAAGATCCGGTGGCAGCCGAGGGTCTCGCACATGGCGATGACCTCGTCGTCGGAGATCTCCGGTCGGGCGTGTTTGAGGTTGGCCATCAGCGTCCCGTCGAACAGGAAGTTCTCCTGGAGGATCAGGCCCGTCTGGCGGTGGAGACACTGGCCCTTGATCTTGCGGATGTCGACCCCGTCGATCAGGATGCGCCCGCCGGTGACGTCGTAAAACCGGTTGACGAGGCTGACGACGGTGGTCTTGCCGCACCCGGTGTGGCCGACCAGGGCGAGGGTCTGGCCGGGTTCGACCTCGAAGCTGATCTCTTTGAGAACGGGACGGCCCGGTTCGTACTCGAAGGTGACGTTCTCAAACTGCACGCGGCCTTCGATGCGTCCCAGGTCGACGGCGTCGGGGCCGTCGGTGATGTGCACGGGCCGGTCGAGCAGGCCGAAGACGCGCTCGCCGGCGGCCATCGCCTGCAGCAGGTGGCCGTACATGTGGGTCATCCGCCGTATAGGCTGAAAGAAGCGCCCGGTCAATTGCCAGCACAGCCACAAGGTGCCGATCTCCATCATGCCGACGGCCACCTTCCAGCCGGTCATCGCCAGCACGGCCCCGGCGGCCAGCGTGGCCATCCCCTCGACCATCATCGTGTACCAGCCCTGGTAGCGGGCGGTCCGCATGTAGCTGCGGGCGTTGACGAGATTCAACTCGTCGAACTGCCCGAGATTCTCATCCTCGCGGGTAAAGGCCTGGACGACGCGCACGCCGGAGGCCATCTCGGCAACCGAGGCGGTGAGGCGCGACAGGTCCCGTCGCACCCGCCGCCACGCGGGGCGCCCCCGCTTGCGGTACGTCCACGACGCCCACCAGATTCCCGGTGCGGCAATCAGCACCACGCAGAACACCTGCCAATCGGCCAGCAGCAGCAGAATTGCGACGCCCACGAACGTCGTCAATCCGGCGACCAGCGTGTGGAACATGCTGAGCACGAAGGTGACCATGAACATCAGGTCCCGGTGCCCGCGGGCGATCAGCCAGCCGACCGGCGTGCGATCGAAGTAGGCCATGTCGGCGACCTGGAGCTTGTCAAAGACCGCCTGGCGCTGGTCGACGAAGGTCTTCTCGGTCGAGTAATGCAGCAAGTAGCCGGAAAACGCCATGCACAGATAGATGCCGATCACCGCGGACACCATCAGCGCCGCGGTCAGCTTCAGCGCCTGCCAATCGCGGTCGGGGAGGTCTTCATTGAGGGCGTGCTGGATGAGCACCGGGATCGAAAGCTCCAACAGAATTGCCGCAACGATCAGCACCAGCGAGGTGACCATGGTCAGCCAGTAGGGCTTCACCCAGCCGATCACGCGCTTGATAATCGTCATCTGCAGGGGGCGCGTCGACGCTTCCCTCGGCGGGGCCTTGACCGGTGGCGCGACAGTCACCGTGCTGTTGTCGGCCCGGGCACTCATGCGATGGCCTCCCCGTCGTCCTGCTCGGCCATCTGGGCCTCGTACAGCGTCTGATAGAAGGTATTGCGCTTGAGGAGCTCGTTGTGCGTGCCGATGTCCTCGATACGCCCTCCGTTGAATACCACGATCCGGTCGGCCGAACGAATGGTGGGCAGACGGTGGGCGATGATGAACGTGGTGCGGTTGCTCATCAGTTCCTTGAGGCCCTGGCGGATGCGGTACTCCGTCGTCGCGTCGACGCTGGCGGTCGCGTCATCGAGGATGAGGATCCGCGGCTTCATCAGGATCGCCCGGGCAATCGCCAGCCGCTGGCGTTGGCCGCCGGAGAGGCTCACGCCGCGCTCGCCGATCGGGGCGTCGTAGCCCATGGGCAGTTGCCGGACGAATTCATCAGCCTGGGCCAATTGGGCGGCGATGTGAATCTCCGACCGGGACACGTGCGGCAGGCCGTAGGCGATGTTCTCGGCGATCGTCCCGCGGAACAGGAAGGTCTCCTGGAACACCAGGGCGATGTTCCGCCGGAGACTCTCCAGGCGGACGTTCCGAATGTCTACCCCATCGATCAGGATGCGCCCGGCCGTGGGATCGTAGAACCGGGGCAGCAGGCTGACGACGGTGGACTTGCCGGCGCCGGTGGGACCGACCAGGGCGATCACCTCCCCGGGCTCGACGCTGAGCGTCACGTTGCTGATGGCCGCGGGGGTCGACGGCGGCGTCTGGATGATCATCCGCTCGGTGACGTCAGCGTCGGGGTGAGGCGGATTCTGGTAGGCGAAGCTGACGTTCTGGAAGACCACCGCCCCGCCGCCGGGAGGCAGGTCGTGCGCGCCAGGTGGGTCGGCCACGTCCGGATCGGCGTCCAGCAGCGCGACGATGCGCTCGAAGGCCGCCCGCGCCACCTGGGCGCTGTCGCCGGCCTGCATGAGGGGCTGGACCTTCCAGATGAACATGCCCACGTAAGACATGTACACCATGAACGACCCGACCTTCAGCGTCCCGTCCAGGAAGAATCCCGTGCCGTTGATGATCATCCACCCGCCATAGGCCAACAGCAGAGCCTGCACCAGGCGGGCGCTCTGGAAGACCGCCAGCAGGGCGAACGACCGCAGCTTGAAGACGCGCATCGACCGGCGAAACAACTCCACCAGCGCCTCGTGGTACCGCCGCTGCACGAGAGGGGCTGTGCCGAACGAACGGATCACCCGCACACCGGCGATGCCCTCGGCCAGGCCCGTGGTCATCACATCGGCCTGGTCGCGCATGCGGCGGGTGCGAATGCGGATGTGGCGGCTGATCGTGGCGAAGGCGAACATCAGCAGCGGGAACGGCGCGAGGACCACCAGGGCCAGTTCGGCGTTCATCGAGAACATGAACACCAGCATCACGGCGATGGTGACCACCGCGTCGAAAATGTGAACGAACGACATCGTCAGAAAGTTCTGGATCTGCGTGACGTCACCGGTGGCGCGCTCGATGATCTGCCCGTTGGTCAGGCGGTCGAGGTAGTTGAAGCTCAACCGCTGGGTCTTGTTGTAGACCAGCGTCCGCAGGTGGCGCAGCAAGGCCACGTTCAGGCGCATGGCCACCACCGGTTGGATCCGCATCAGGAACGCCTGCACCAGGCCGAACACCGCGTAGCACGCCACCGGGATGCCCACAAAGGCCAGCATCTCACTTCCGCTGACTCGCCCGCCTTCGAAGACCTCGAGCTGGTCGATCCCCCAGCCGACGATACGCGGCCGGCCGAGACCGGCGACGTTCATCACCACGACCATCAACAGCACCAGCAGGAACTGTTTCTTGAAGGGCTTGAGGAATCCGATGATGCGGACTACGTCCCGCACCGTCGTCTTCAAATCCGCCTTGTCGTCACGGCCGTCCATGCTGGAATCACAGCAATAATATAGGGCGAGCCCTCGGGATCACCCGTCCCGTTCGCACGCCCGTTGGAGCCCCCTCATACCACATCCGGCGACCTTGTGCAAATCTATGCCGTTTTTTTGCCTCACCGTGTCAATTCGCCGGTGGTCAGGAAGGCGTGGTAGACCGGCACGGTCACGGTCTTGCCGCTATAGGAGCGAAATATGACCGCCCCCGGCTCGAAGCGCGCATCCCGGACGCGGTCGAACCCCCGGGGGACCGCCACCGCGCCCTGGATGTAATTGACCACCGTCGGGCGACGCTTCGAGAGCTTCACGGCCGTGGGGATGCCCGCGTCGCGCAGCAGGTTCTTCCGCAGCGACGGCGCCAGCCCCTCGGCGAAGTACCCGCAGACATCTTCCAGCCCCAGGCAGCGGTTCCGTCCGCACCACGGCACCGAGTGGCGGCCCTTGTTGGACGCCCACACCGCCGTGGTCGGCAGCACGGCCGGGTCCTTCAGCGAAAACCACAGGTAGCGGCCCACCGTGTTGACCGCCGTCGTCCACGCCGGCACCGGCCGCGGAGCGTTGAAGACCGCCAGCAGATCGGTGAACCCCTCCCGCGCCGGGAAGGCGGTCGCATCGGCCCACCGGTCGTCGATCCACTGGAGCGGCACGCGATCGAGGCTCCGGAACCGCCGGCCCGCCCGGAAGGACTGGTAGTGGCCGATCGTCGGATCGTCGATCGGCTCAGGCGGGGTCATCCCGAAGCGGATGCGGCTGGTGGCGATCCGCAGGCTGCCGGGCCGGTCGGGCACCGCCAGCGTGGCGTGGTGGCCCAGGGGCATCGCGCCCGAGAAGCCCGCCAGCGCGTGGCTGAGATAGATGACGCTGTGCCCGTCGACCAGGTAGAGCCGCTTGGTGACTACTCCGGGGCGGACGGTCGTGGTCATCGTCAGCGTCAGCGACGTCACCGACCCGGACCGGCCCGACTCGACCAGCCGCCACGGCCCCGTCGCCGGCTCGCCGTGCAAAACGTGTTTTTCTCCCCGCCACCGCTCGGCGTTGGCCCCGAAGGGCAGGCAGAAGAAGTCCCCCCGCAGCGGGCGCAGCACCGGATCGTCGATGGCACGCCCCTCTCCGTGCCAGGGATTGACGTAATAGGGCCGGATCGGCTTGTCGGTGCGGCGAGCGAAGGTCACCGGGGCCATGTGGCCGCCGGTTTGGGTGACGGCGACCTCGACCGTGTCGTTGCGCAGGATCCAGGAGGGGGCCGAAGCGATCGTCTGGGTGGTCAGCGGTGTCATGGCGTCTCCCATTGCCGGCTCGCCTGTTTGTCCGGCACCCCGCCATTATGGGGGGCTGTGGCCGGAAATCAACTCTCCCATCGATCCGACTCGTGAGGTTGGATTTTGGCGACGGAAGGGTTTACAGGTAACGCCTTGACAGGGACCTACCCCTCTATTACAAAACGTGAATGATCGAGAAAAAACCTGCCCAACCCAATCAAAGTATCATTGATGGCTTGATGCTCCTCCAGGCGGCGGTCGGGGCCCGCGAACCGGTGGGCTGCACGCAGTTGGCGCGGGAGTTCAGTCTTGATGTCACGCGGGTCAACCGCATTCTCGGCACGTTCGCTTACCTGGGAATGCTCAAACGCACCCGAGGCCGCAAATACGTCGCCGGCCCCGGCGTCCACGTGCTGGCGGCGATGAGCCTGCACGGATCCCAACTGGTCCAGTGCGCGGCGCCGCACATGAGGGCCCTCCGCGCCGACCTGAAGGACGAGGTCTGCGTCGGCGTCCTGTGGCGCGCCCGCGTCACCTACTTCCGCTACGCCAAGCAGGGACGCGAGCCGGCGATGCTGCGGCCCGGGACGGTGCTCACGCCCGCCGAGCATTCGGGGATCGGTCGCATCCTGCTGGCCCAGATGACCGATGAGCAGATCCAAACCATGTATGACGAGTGCGGCGACGGGGCCTACGACCTGGAGGCCCTGACCGGCATCCTCGCCAAGGCCCGCAAGAAAGGCTACGCCATGGGCCGCGACGGCGATACGCTGGCGGTCCCCATCGGCACTCCGGCGGTCGCGGGCCTGGCACTGAACCGGCACGGCCCGCTGCGCAAGCGGATCTACGCCAAAGAGGTCCCCGCCCTCGTCCAGCGGCTCCAGGCCGCCGCCGAGGCCATCGCCGCCGACATGGCCTCCGTTTACTGAAGCCCTCGTCCCGCGCCGCGCCGCCACGGCGCCCAGTGAACCTGCCGGCCGCTTTGGGTACGTAATCCCCGCAAATTCGGGGTCTTGCGGCTGGGAAACGACCGCCGGTCAGGCCACGCCGGCGGACCGCACCCGGCAGGACTCGAACCTGCAACCCTCGGTTCCGAAGACCGATGCTCTATCCAATTGAGCTACGGGTGCGTGCACCACTGACGGTAGCGTATCGCGGGTCGTTTGCCAAGTGCTTTCGACGATCCGGCTCGTTCGCCCGGACCGTCAATAGTCCCGGCGGCGCCGGCGGCGGCGGGGCCGCAAAGCGTTTTATCACAACTGATTCCAGCGGCATCGCTTACTGAGTATCTACCTCGACGGCGATGGTTTATTTGGTTTGACGGGAGGCGAAGATTGTGTTAAATTCAAGCATGACAACCGTGTCCATGCCTACCGGCGCCGCAGTGGGCGAGCCGGCAGGCTGGTCCCTCCGCTCAGGGAATCGGCAGCGTTGCCCTTGTGGCGTTGCCTGTTGACGTGCCCGCCGCGTCAACCCTACGGACAGCGGTTGCCGACTTGGTCGGGCCACCGACGAAGGGAGCCGCAGGACCATGGCGTTACCACACCGCCTGCAGAGCAGCCGCTTTGAGCTAAAGTACCTGATCAACGAGATGCAAGCTCGCGCGATCCGGGACTTTGCCCGAAGCTACCTGGCGCCCGATAAACATGCCCCCGATACGCCCACCCGCGACTATCTGATCAACAGCCTCTACCTCGACAACCACGACCTGGCCCTGTGCCGTGCGACCCTGACCGGACAGCGGAACCGCTTCAAACTGCGGATCCGCATGTACGACGACGACCCGTCCCGCCCGGTGTTCTTCGAGATCAAGCGCCGCGACGCCAACGTGGTGCTCAAGCGCCGCGCCGCCGTTCGCCGGGAGGCGGTCGACCGCCTGCTGCGGACGTATCGACCTCGACGCGAAGACCTGCTGACGTTCACGGCTGAGGAACTCGGGGCCCTGGAGCGCTTCTGCGAACTGGCCGCGTCGATCCGCGCGTACGGCCAGACCTACGTGTACTACTGGCGGGAAGCCTACGAGTCGACCGCCAGCAACGCGGTGCGGCTGACCTTCGACCGCAACCTGCAGGCCGCGCCGTTCAACGGACGACTCACCATCCCATCGGACCGGGAACGCTTCGCCCCGCGGGTCGGCGGGGTGGTGCTGGAACTGAAATTCACCAACCGCTTCCCCAAGTGGATGCGCCAGATGGTCCGCGCATTCGACCTGGATCGCCGCTCCTTCGCCAAGTATGTCACCTGCGCCCGGGCGCTGCGGTCGGACGAGGCCCGGATCGCCTTGCCGCTCGGCCGGGAGATGAGACTATGAACGCCTTGCTGGACCTGTTTCTCAACGGCAACGGCGGCGGCGGCGGCGACTGGGTCACCGCGCTGCTGTCGATGAGCCTGGCGCTGGTGCTGGGACATATCGTCGCCTGGGTGTACATGCTCACCCACACGGGCCTGAGCTATTCCCGCACGTTTGTCGCCTCGCTGATGGTGCTGCCGGTGATCGTCTCGCTGGTGATGATGCTGATGACCAACAGCCTGGTCGTCGCCTTCGGCCTGCTGGCGATCTTCGCGGTGGTCCGGTTCCGCAACGTCCTGAAAGACACCCGCGATACCGTGTTCATCCTCTGGGCCATCGTCGAGGGCATGGCCGTCGGCACCGGGCTGCTGGGGGCGGCCATCATGGGGGGGCTGTTCATCGGCGCGGTCTTCCTCTACATGCGGCTGACGGCGTTCGGCATCCGCCACCGTTACGACGTGATGCTCTCGCTGCAGTGGGTGGGCTCGGGGCCGGCCCGCGAGGTCCTGTCGCCGTTGCTGAAGCGCCATGCCGCCCGGGCGCAGTTGGTCAGCCAGCGGGGCGGCGACGGGGACATGGACCTGTCCTACCGCCTGCTGCTTCGCAACCCCGCCCGAAGCCAGGAATTGCTGGATGAACTGCGAGCGATGGGGGGTGTCGAACATGCCTCGCTGTACCTGCGCGAAGATGAATCGGAGATCTGACGCCCCATGACACGCCCCGCCCGTATTCCAACGCCGCTGAGCCAGCACTTCCGTCGCTTCCGCCATCAAGGGCTGCCCGTGCTGGTCTTCGCGGGTCTGTTAGTCGGGCTGGGCGCGCTGTGGAACACCCAGCAGACGCGGCAGTGGGCCACGGGCGAGGCGTATGCCGTCTCGATCGATCTGACCGCCCCGGCCGATGGGATGCTGTCGCGAATCCCCTTCACCGCCGAGCCGCTGGCACAGGTGCGCGAGGGCGACACGGTCGCCCAACTCGACAGCGGGCCCCTGACCGCGGAGATCGACGCGATGCGCGGGGACCTGGAAGCCCTCCGCGCCCAGGTGGAGGCCACCGAAGCCGAGCTGGCCCTCGATCAGGCGCGCGACCAGCGCGACCAGGCGCTCGCCCTGCGGCGGCTGGCGCTGGATGTGCATCGCCACGAGCTGGACATCCTCGATCGGCGCGCCCAGCTCCAGACCGACCGCATCGAACTGCTCGCCCTGGAGGCCGAGCTCAACGCCATCGAAGCCGTCCACGCCGTCGGGGCGGAAACCGATTACACCCTGGAGAACATCCGGCTGCAGCGCGACGTCGCCCGCCAGCGGGTCGTCGGCGGCGAAGCGGGCCTCGAACGGGCGAAAGCCCACCTGGCCGACCTCAACGAGCGCCTGGCGACATACGGCGAACTGCCCGACACCGACCCGCGCCTCGGCGCCATGCTGGGGCCGATCCGCGAGGCGATCGCCGCCCAACAATCGCGGGTCCGCCAACTGGAGCTGCAGCGGGAGGCCTTGACCGTCGCAAGCCCCATCGACGGGCAGATCACCGCCGTCTACCGCCGCCCCGGCCAGGCGGTGAGCCTCGGGGAGCCGATCATGACGATCGTGTCGGCCGAGCCGAGCATCGAGGTGATCAGCTACGTCCGCGACGGGGCCCAGCGGATGCCCCGCGTCGGCGACGAGGTCCGCCTTCGCCCCCGCAGCGGCCCCCCCGGGGTGATCTCCGGCAGGGTCGTGCGTGTCGGGGCCGGGTTCGTGCCCGTCCCGTCGCGCCAACTCCGCGACCAGCAGCGACTCGAATGGGGCGTGCCGGTCTGCATCGCGATCCAGGCGCCGGGGCTCCGACCCGGGGAACTGGTCAACGTGGCCTTCGTCGCAGCCCGGTAAGAACACTTGCCCCCCGGCAGGCCATCCGTACAATGGCGATCCGGACTGACGTAATGGAAGGCCTATGACCACGCTGTCGCGCAAATGCCAGTATGCGTTGCGTTGCCTGTTGGAGTTGGCACGCCACCACGACAACACGCCCGTCTCCGTCGCCCATGTGGCATCCGCCCAGGCGATCCCCCGGCGGTTCCTGGAGTTGATCGTGCGGGAGTTGCGGCTGGCCGGCGTCGTCACCGCCCACCGGGGGGCCCGCGGCGGCTACACGCTGGCGCGCGACCCGGGCGAGATCAGCGTCGGCAGCATTATCCGCCTGATCGACGGCAACCAGACGCCGGTCAGTTGCAGGCTCTGCGGGGGCGAAGACACCTGCCCGCTGGCCGACAACTGCAGTTTTTCCGGCCTGTGGCGCCGCATCGGCCAGGCCGTCACGGATATCTGCGACGACACCACCTTCGCCGACCTGGCCAACGGGGCGGGGCGCCCCGCCTGAGCTACATCCGCTCCCGCAGCCACGCGTCGATGGCGTCGGCGGCTTCGCGTCCGGCGGCGATGGCGCGGACGACCAGAGATGCCCCGGCCATGGCGTCGCCGGCGGCGAAAACCCCCTCGACGCTGGTGTGGTAGTGGTCGGTCGCGATGTTGCCGTTCTCCTCCAGCGCCAGGCCCATCGATTCGACCAGCCCCGAGTGAACCACGTGGACGAACCCCAGCGCCAGCAGGACCAGCTCGGCCGGGAGGGCGAATTCGCTGCCCGGCACATCGGTCATGACCCAGCGGCCGTTCTGTTGGGTCCAGTCGACCTTGACGGCGTGGAGTTCCCGCACGGCCCGGGTGCCGGCCAGGCGGGTCGTCTTGACGCTCCACAGCCGCCGGCAGCCCTCCTCGTGGCTTGAGGAGGTCCGCAGGATCCGCGGGTACGCCGGCCAGGGCGTCTGCGGGTTACGGCCGACCGGCGGCTGCGGAAGGATCTCGATCTGCGTCACCGACGCGGCGCCCTGGCGGACCGCCGTGCCGACGCAGTCGGCGCCGGTGTCCCCGCCGCCGACGACGACCACGTGCCGGCCGCCGGCCAGGATTTCCGGCTCGGCCGGATCCAGCTCGCCCGAGACGCGGCGGTTCTGCTGGACGAGGAAGTCTATCGCGAAATGGACGTTGTCCAGGCCCCGGCCCTGCACGATCAGGTCGCGGGGCTCACCGGCGCCCTTGGTCAGGCAGATCGCGTCGAAGGTCCGCCGCAGATAGCGGGCCGAGAGGTCCTCGCCGACGAGGACGTTGGTCTCGAACGTCACGCCTTCGGCGATCATCTGCTCGAGACGGCGGTCGAGGATCCGCTTATCGAGCTTGAAGTCGGGGATCCCGTACCGCAGCAGCCCGCCGGGTCGGGCGTCCTTCTCGAAGACCGTCACCGCGTGGCCCGCCCGCGCCAACTGCTGGGCGACGGCCAGGCCGGCCGGGCCGGACCCGACCACGGCCACCCGCTTGCCCGAGCGCCGCGCCGGCGGCAGGGGGCGGACCCAGCCTTCGGCGAAGGCCCGCTCGACGATCTGGTACTCGATGTGGCGGATCAGGACCGGCTCGTCGCCGAGGTTCAGCGTGCAGGCCGCCTCGCACGGCGCAGGGCAGATCCGCGCGGTGATCTCGGGGAAGTTGTTCGTGGCGTGCAGCAACTGGGATGCCTCCCGCCAGCGGCCCCGGTAGACCAGGTCGTTGAACTCGGGGATCCGGTTGGCCAGCGGGCAGCCGATGCCGTGGCAGAAGGGCACGCCGCAGTCCATGCAGCGGGAGGCCTGCGCGACCAGATCCTCGCGCGACAGCGGCACGCTTACCTCGTCGTAGTCGCCGCGGCGCTGCTCGACGGGCCGGTAGGGCACCTCGCGGCGGCGATGGTTCAAAAAGCCTGTCGGGTCAGCCACCGAACACCTCCTCCGTGGCCGGCATCGACTCGGCGCCGCGCTGCTCGCGGTCGCGCAGTTGCTCCAGCGCCCGCCGGTAGTCGATGGGCATGACCTTCACGAACCGCCCCACCATGCGGGCCCAGTTGTCGAGGATCCGCCGCGCCTGCTCGCTGCCGGTCAGCTCGTGGTGCCACCGGATCAGCGTTTCCAGCCGGCGGGTGTCCTCCTCCTGCCAGACGGTCTCCAGGTCGACCATGTCGAGGTTGCAGCGGGTATCGAACAGTTGCTGGTCGTCCAGCACGTAAGCGATGCCCCCGCTCATGCCGGCGGCGAAGTTGCGGCCGGTGGCGCCCAGGACGACGATCACGCCGGCGGTCATGTACTCGCAGCCGTGATCGCCGACACCCTCGACGACGGCGGTGGCGCCGCTGTTGCGGACGCAGAACCGCTCGCCGGCCACCCCGCCGATGAACGCCTCGCCGCCGGTGGCGCCGTACAGCAGCGTGTTGCCGACGACGATGTTCTCATGGGCCGCCAGCGGCGCCTGCGGCGGCGTCCGCACGATGATCCGCCCGCCGCTGAGGCCTTTGCCGAGGTAGTCGTTGCTGTCGCCGGTGAGCTTGAGCGTGACGCCCTTGACCAGAAACGCCCCGAAGCTCTGGCCGGCCGAACCGGTCAGGTCGATCGTGACGGTGTCGTCGGCCAGCGCCTCGGGACCGTAGGTGGTCACCAGGTGGCCCGAGAGGATGGTCCCGACGGTCCGGTTGATGTTGCGGATGGGCGACCGCAGGACGATCTGCTCGCCGCGGTCGATCGCCTCGCACACCGGCTTGATCCACGCCCAGTCCAGGTGGTCGGCCAGCCGATCGGCCTGCTCGCGGGTTCGCCGCAAGGGCGTGCCGGGCGGGATCGGCGGGCGGTGGAAGATCGCCGAGAAGTCCAGCCCCCGCGCCTTGTAGTGATCGATCGCGGCGGCCGTATCGAGGCGCTCGACGCGGCCGATCATCTCGTCGAACGTCCGGAAGCCCAGTCGGGCCATCCACCGGCGGACATCCTCGGCGACGAAGAACATGTAGCGCTCCAGGTACACCGGCCGGCCGGTGTAGCGCCCCCGCAGCGCCGGGTTCTGCGTGGCGATGCCCACCGGGCAGGTGCCCAGGTGACACTTGCGCATCAGCACGCAGCCCAGGGCCACCAGGGCCGCGGTGCCGAAACCGAACGCCTCGGCCCCCAGCAGCGCCGCGATGACGACGTCCCGACCGGTGCGGAGCTGCCCGTCGGTCTGCACGCGGATGCGGTCCCGCAGGCCGTTCATCAGCAGCACCTGCTGCGTCTCGGCCAGCCCCAGCTCCCAGGGGGCGCCGGCGTGATGGATCGACGACAGCGGGCTGGAGCCGGTGCCGCCGTCGGCGCCGCTGATGAGCACCTCGTCGGCGTTGCCCTTGGCCACGCCGGCGGCGATCGTGCCGACGCCGATCTCGCTGACCAGCTTGACCGAGACGGTCACGCCCGGCTTGGCGCACTTGAGATCGTAGATCAACTGGGCCAGGTCCTCGATCGAATAGATGTCGTGGTGCGGCGGGGGGCTGATGAGCGTCACGCCCGGCGTGGAGAACCGCATCCGGGCGATCTGTTCGGTGACCTTGTACCCCGGCAGGTGGCCGCCCTCCCCGGGCTTGGCGCCCTGGGCCATCTTGATCTGGATCTCGCGGGCATGGGCAAGGTAGTGGATCGACACGCCGAACCGACCGGAGGCCACCTGCTTGATGGCGCTGTTGAGCTCGGCCGACACGTAGCGGTGGGCCTCCTCGCCGCCCTCGCCGGTATTGCTCATCGCCCCGATATGGTTCATCGCCGCGGCGAGGTCCTCGTGGACCTCCTGCGAGAGCGACCCGTGCGACATCGCCCCCGTGCAGAACCGCTTGACGATCTCCGTGGCCGGTTCGACCTCCTCCAGCGGTACCGGTTCGCCTTCGACGAACTCGAACAGCCCCCGCAGCGTGCACACCTGCCGCGCCCGATCGTTGATCGCCTCGGCGAACGCCGCGTAGGCCTGCGGGTCGTCGGCCCGCACCGCCCGGTGCAGCGTGGCGATCGTCTGGGGGTTCCACAGGTGCGGCGGGCCGTCCGTGCGGTAGTGGTAGTCCCCGCCGTAGGGCAGGGACAGTTCGCCCGGCCGGCGCGGCCGGTAGGCTTCGCGGTGGCGGGCGAGGGTTTCGACGGCCAGCTCGGCCAGGCCCACGCCGGCGATCCGGCTGGAGGTGCCCTTGAAGTACGCGTCGATCAGATCGCGATTGAGCCCGATGGCCTCGAACAACTGCGCCGAGCGGTAGCTCCGCAGCGTCGAGATGCCCATCTTGCTCATGACCTTCAGGATGCCCTTGGTGACCGCGGCGATGTAATGATCGGCCAGGGTCGAGGCCTCCAGACTCGCGTCGATCTCGCCGGTATGCTGCAGCAGGTCCAGCGCCTCGAAGGCCAGGTAAGGGTTCACCGCGTCGGCCCCGAAGCCCAGCAGCAGGCAGAAGTGCTGCACCTGGCGGGGCTCGCCGCTTTCGACCACCAGGCCGACCTCCCCGCGAAGATCACGGTCGAGCAGCGCGTGATGCACCGCCGACAGCGCCAGCAGGGCCGGGACGGCCGCGCGGTCGGCGTCGGCGGCCCGGTCCGAGAGGATCAGCAGCGACGCGCCGGCGGCGATCGCCTCGACGGCCGCGCCGATCAGCCCGTCGAGCGCCTCCCGCAGCGCCGCGGCCGGATCGGCGGCGGCCGCGTCGAAGAGCGCCTCGATCGTGGCGACCTTGAAGTCGTCCCGCCGCACCGCCCGCAGCCGCTGGATGTCGGCGCTGGTGAGGATCGGCTGGGTGAGCTTGAGCTGCCGGCAGTGCTCGGGCGATTCGTCCAGCAGGTTCCGCCGCTTGCCGGTGTAGAGCATCACCGACATCACCAGCCCCTCCCGCAGCGGGTCGATCGGCGGGTTGGTCACCTGGGCGAACTGCTGGCGGAAGTAGTCGAACAGGCTGCGGGGCGCCTGGGAGAGCACCGCCAGCGGCGTGTCGTTGCCCATCGAGCCGATCGGCTCCTGGCCGTTGGCGCCCATGGGGGCCACAACCGTGGCGAGCTCCTCGCGGGTATAACCGAACTGGCGCAGCCGCAGGGCCGTCCGCTGCGGATCGCTGGCGGCGGTTGTCGCGGCGTCGTAGAGTCCGCGCAACTCGATGCGGTTATCGGCCAGCCAGCGGCGGTACGGCTTCTGGCGGGCGATGTTGCTCTTGATCTCGTTGTCGGTGATGATGCGGCCTTCGACGGTATCGACCAGGAACATTCGCCCGGGCTGAAGACGCCCTTTCGCGACGACCCGCTCGGGCGGCACGTCGATCACGCCGGCCTCCGAACCCATCACGACCAGCCCGTCGGTGGTCTCGACATATCGGCACGGCCGCAGGCCGTTGCGATCGAGCGTCCCGCCCAGCAGCCGTCCGTCGGTGAACAGCATGGCCGCCGGCCCGTCCCACGGCTCCATGATCGCGGCGTGGTACTCGTAAAACGCCCGCTTGTCGGCGCTGATGTGGTAGGCCGGGCCGAACGCCTCGGGGATCATCATCATCATCGCATGGGGCATCGACCGCCCGGCCCGCACCAGCAACTCCAACACCGCGTCAAAGCACGCCGAATCGCTGGCCCGGGGGTCCAGCACGGGCAGCAGGTCGGTCAGGTCGCCCCCGAGCTTGGGCGAGGCCATCCGCCGCTCGCGGGCCCGCATGCGGTTGCGGTTGCCGCTGAGGGTGTTGATCTCGCCGTTGTGGGCGATGCAGCGGAACGGCTGGGCGAGCGACCAACTGGGCAGCGTGTTGGTGCTGTAGCGCTGGTGGACCACCGCCAGGGCCGTGCTCATCCGCTCATCGGACAGGTCGGCATAGTAGCCCGTCAACTGCGGCGCCAGGAACATGCCCTTGTAGCAGATCGTGCGGCACGACAGGCTCGCCACGTGGAAGGCCTCGGCCGCCGGGCCGACGCGCTCGCGCACGAGCCGCTCGGCGCGGCGGCGGACGAGGTAGAGCCGATCCTCCAGCGGCTCGCCGGCCAGTCCGCCGCCGTCGACGGCCACCTGGCGGATCACCGGCTCGGCGCGACGGGCCAACTCGCCCAGGCAGGTGTTGTCGCAGGGCACCTCCCGCCAGCCGAGCACGCTCAACCCGTAATGGACGGCGGCCTCGGCCACCGCCTCGATGCACGCGCCGCGGACCTTCTCATCGGTCGGCAGGAACACCATGCCGGCGCCCCACGCCTGGGCATCCGGCAGCGTGACGTTCAGCCGACCGAACGCGTCGGCGAAGAAGGCCTGGGGAACCTGAAAGAGGATCCCCGCCCCGTCGCCGGTGGTCTGGTCGGCCCCGGCGGCCCCGCGGTGCTGGAGGTTCATCAGCACCTCGTTGGCCATTGCGATGATCTCGTGGCTGGGCCGGCCGGCGATGTTCACCACCGCCCCGACGCCGCACGCATCGTGCTCGCGACGAGCTTCGTACAACCCTTGATCGTGGGGCATTGTGATCATCATGTCGGACTCAACCGCATCACGGACATTCTTGTCACAGGGTACGATTTCTGTCGTTTTCCCACCGGCGCAGGCGGCAAGCCCGCGGACCGGCCCATGGGCGCCGGCCCCCGTGCTCGGTCCCGCGGCGTTCGGCGCGGGGGGTCTACCGGATGAACAGCATCTCGTGATACGTCGGCAGCGGCCAGTAGCTGTCGTCGACCATCAACTCCAGCCTGTCGGCGTACTCCCGCAGGGCTTCCATCGCGGGCAGGATCCGGTCCCGTCCATGTCGGGCGGCCGTCAGCGCATCACCGTTCGGCGCCGCCGCGATCGCCTCGTCCAGGGCGCGGAGTTCCCGGCGGGCCGCGTCGATCGCCGCGGCCAGGTCGGCCAGCAGGTCCTTCTGCTCGGCCGACTCGACGCCCGCCGCCGCCAGGGCGTTGACCGACGAGGCGACATCGGCCTCGTACCTCAGCGCCGCCGGCAGGATCATCGTATGGGCCATCATCGAGGCGGTCTTGCCCTCGATGGCCACCGCCGTGGCGTAGTTCTCCAACAGGATCTCCTGGCGGCTGTGCAGCTCCCGCTCGCTGTACACGCCGTAACGGCCCAGCAGCGCCACCACCTCCGGACTGGTCGCCAGCGGGACCGCGTCGACCGTGTTGCGGTAGTTGGGCAGCCCGCGGCGCTCGGCCTCGGCGTGCCAGTCGGCGGCGTAGTTGTCCCCGTCGAACAGCGACGGGGTGAACGCCTTGATCAGCTCCGGCATCAGCGCCTGGACCGCCGCGTTGAGCGCCGTCCCGCCGGCGACGGCGTCCTCCAGCTTCGTGGCGATCTGATCCAGCGACTCGGCCACGATGGCGTTGAGGATCGTGTTCGGCCCGGCGATGCTCTGTGAGGAGCCGACGGCGCGGAACTCGAACTTGTTGCCCGTGAAGGCGAACGGGCTGGTCCGGTTGCGGTCGCCGGCGTCCCGGGGCAGATTCGGCAGCATCGACACGCCGATCTTGAGCGCTTCGCCCGGCTTGCACGGGGAGACCTTCCCGTCGGCCAACTGGGCGAACACCTCGCGGAGCTGGTCGCCGAGGAAGATGCTGATGATCGCCGGCGGCGCCTCGTTGGCCCCCAGCCGGTGGTCGTTGCCGGCGCTGCTGACCGACACCCGCAGCAGGCCGGCCCACTGATGCACCGCACGGCAGACCGCGGCGCAGAAGACCAGGAACTGGGCGTTGGCGTGCGGGGTGTCACCCGGATCGAGCAGGTTCTCCCCGGCGTCGGTCACCATCGACCAGTTGTTGTGCTTGCCCGAGCCGTTGATGCCCGCGAAGGGCTTCTCGTGCAGCAGGCAGACCATGCCGTGCCGCAGGGCCACCTTCCGCAGCGTCTCCATCGTGAGCATCTGGTGGTCCGTCGCCAGGTTGGCCGTCTCGAACGTCGGGGCGATTTCGTACTGTCCCGGCGCGACCTCGTTGTGGCGGGTCTTGATCGGCACGCCCAGGCGGAGCAGCTCGTACTCCACCTCGGCCATGACCGCCAGCACCCGCTCGTGGATCGAGCCGAAATACTGATCCTCCAGTTCCTGCCCCTTGGGCGGGCGGGCGCCGAACAGCGTCCGGCCCGTCGCCAGCAGGTCCGGCCGTGCGTGGTAGAAGTGCCGATCGATGAGGAAGTACTCCTGCTCGGCCCCGACGGTCGTCATGACGCGACGCGCCTCGCTGCCGAACAGCGCCAGCACCCGCCGGGCGTGGGTGTCGAGGGCCTCCATCGACCGCAGCAGCGGGGTCTTCTTGTCCAGGGCGTCGCCGGCCCAACTGACGAACATCGTCGGGATCACCAGTGTCGCGCCGTTGGGGTTGTCCAGGATGAACGCCGGGCTCGACGGGTCCCACGCCGTGTACCCGCGGGCCTCGAACGTCGCGCGCAGCCCGCCGGAGGGGAAGCTCGATGCGTCGGGCTCCCCGCGGACGAGCTCCTTGCCGGAGAACATCGCCATCACCTCGTTCGCCCCCGTCGGGGTGATGAAGCTGTCGTGCTTCTCGGCGGTGCTGCCGGTCATCGGTTGGAACCAGTGGGCGAAGTGGGTCGCGCCGTGCTCGACGGCCCAGTCCCGCATGGCGACGGCGACGGCGTCGGCGATCTCCTCGTGAAGCTGCTCGCCGGCGTTGATCGTTCGCTGCAGGGCCTTGAAGACCTCCTTCGGCAGCCGCTTGCGCTGCACGGCCTCGCTGAAGACGTGCTCGCAGTACACGTTCTCGATCGGCGTGTCCACGTAGTTGATGGTCCCATCCGGGAGCTTCAGCTTGCTGATCGCATCCACACTCGCACGACGGGGGTTGTTGTTCGGCATCGGTCCTGTCCTGTGTGAGTCCGACCGTGACGGCGGGTCCTGTGCCCGAGATTATGGGGCTTCCATTGACAACGCATCACATCCAGCACGAAGTGTGCCAAAACCGTCGTAAAAAACGCAAGTACTGAACTGGAAATAATTTGAGGTAAATCCGCTCCGTGTCGCGCGCTGGCCTATTCACGACAATCTTGTAGGATACTGGACCACTTTGTTACAATTCTGTCTCGATGTGACCGATCCGTTGAGGTGAAGCCGAAGCTGGTGTCGGCATGGTGACGGCAAGGGCGCCTGTGTCGCATCCGCCTGAAAGGCATGGCCTTACGCTTGCCGTCGCCCCATCGGCCCCAGCCGATGGATCGATTTGCGGAACGCAACTTGCATAACTGTAAGTGAAAAGGCGGAAGCGACAATAATGTTGTTTGCGGCCCCATTGGGGCGCCCCGGACAGCCAGGAAGGGCTTTCGAGCCATGAGCGACATGCCGACGAACATCCCGGTGGCCACGGATCACGTCCCCCGCCATGCGCGGGAACTGGACGCCCTCTACCAGGTCAGCCGCATCCTCGCGGCCGGGACGATGCAGCGCCAGATGTTCGCGGCGGTGCTGGACGTGCTTCACCACGACCTGGGGCTGTTGCGCGGCACGGTGCTGCTGCTGAGCCCCGACGGGCAGGAGCTGATGCTGGAGGTCTCTCACGGGCTGGCCCCCACCACCGCACAGGCACGTTATCGCCGGGGCGAGGGCATCGTCGGGCGGGTCCTGGAGACGGGCGAGCCGGCGGTGATCCCCAAGGTCTCGCAGGAGCCGCAGTTCCTCGGCCGCATCCACCGCCGCTCGGCGCTGGACGAGGAGGTCAGCTTCATCTGCGTCCCGGTGGCCCTGGAGAACACGGTGCTGGGGGTGCTGTCGGTCGACCGCCTCTACGACCCGCGGGCGTCGCTGGACGAGGATGTCCGCGTGTTGAGCATCGTCGCCAGCCTGATCGCCAATGATGTCCGCTCCCGCCGCGCCGCCGAGGCCGAGCGCCAGGCCCTCGCCGAGGAGAACCGGCGTCTGCACGACGAGGTGGCCGACCGCTTCCGCCCGGAGAACATCATCGGCAACTCCAACGCCATGCGGGAGGTCTACCGGGCCATCCACCAGGTGGCCGCCACGGACACCACGGTGCTGATCCGCGGCGAATCGGGCACCGGCAAGGAGCTGGTCGCCCACGCCCTGCACTACGCCGGGCCGCGCGCCCGCGGGCCGTTCGTGAGGGTCAACTGTGCCGCGCTGAGCGAGAGCCTGCTGACCAGCGAGCTGTTCGGCCACGAGAAGGGCGCCTTCACCGGCGCCGTCGAGAGGCGCAAGGGCCGCATCGAGGAGGCCGAGGGCGGGACGCTCTTCCTCGACGAGATCGGCGACTTCTCCCCGTCGGTGCAGGTGAATCTGCTTCGGGTCCTGCAGGAGAAGGAGTACCAGCGGGTGGGCTCCTCGGCGACCCGCACGGCCAATGTGCGGATCCTCACCGCCACCAACCGCGACCTGGAGACCGCCGTCGCCGACGAGCGGTTCCGCCAGGACCTGTATTACCGGATCAACGTCTTCCCGATCTTCCTGCCGCCCCTGCGCGACCGCAAGGACGACATCCTCCAGCTGGCCGACCACTTCATCGCCAAGTACACGAAGCAGTTGAGCAAGGACGTCCGTCGCATCAGCACCCCGGCGATCAACATGATGACCGCCTACCACTGGCCGGGCAACGTGCGGGAGCTGGAAAACTGCATCGAGCGGGCGGTCCTGCTGAGCACCGACGGCGTGATCCGCGGCCACCACCTGCCGCCCTCGCTGCAGACCGCCGACGCCTCCGACACCGTCGGCGCCGGCACGCTCGCCGAGCGGGTGGACCTCTTCGAGCGCGACATCATCGTCGACGCCCTCAAGCGCACCGAGGGCAACATGGCCGCCGCCGCCCGCGACCTGGCCACCACGCCGAGGATCCTCCGCTACAAGGTGGGGCACCTGGGGATCGAATATCGCCAGTACCGCCGGCGGTAGGCGCGGCTATTCCTTGACGGCGCCGAGTTGGATGCCCTCGATGAAGAACCGCTGGCCGACCAGGAAGACCGCGATCATCGGCGCGACGACCATCAGCGTGCCGGCCATCATCAGGTTCCATTGCGTGGCCGTGACGCCCTGGAAGCTCGAGAGCATCACGAACACCGGCTGCATGTCCGGCGTGCTGGTGACCACCAGCGGCCACAGGAACGACCGCCAGGAGGTCATGAACGTGAAGATGCCCAGCGTCGCCAGCGCCGGCAGCGACAGCGGCAGCGCGACGTTCCGCCACACGCCCAGCAGCGAACAGCCGTCCAGGAACGCCGCATCCTCCAGGTCGCGCGGGAGGCTCAGGAAGAACTGGCGCAGCATGAACGTGCCGTACGCGCTGAACAGCCCCGGCACGATCATGGCGAAGTAGCTGTCCAGCCCGACCACCTTGCCGAGGTAGAACTGCCGCATCGCCTCGCCGGCCGCCCCGCCGACGGTGTGGGTGAGGTACAGCGACGCGCTGAACAAGTCGGTATTGAACAGGCCGTTGAGCAGGTCGGGGATGGCCTTGAGGATGACGAACAGCGGCACCATCGTGACGGCCCCGGGGATCATCAGCGTGGCCATGTAGCCGAGGAACAGCACATCCCGCCCGCGGAACTCCAGCCGTGCGAACGCGAACGCCGCCAGGCTGCACGTGAGCAACTGGCCCAGCGTGACGACCATGGCGATAACGATCGAATTGACGAACGCACGGCCGAACACCTCCGACAGCCGGATGCACCGCGGGAAGTTCTCCCACCGCGGCGAGATCCGCCGGACGATGTCGGTCTCGCCGACGCGCGTCCGCGCCCGGCGGACGGCGTCGGGCCAGGCCGCCGCCAGCACGTAGCGGTTGAAGCCGCGAATCTCCCGGTCCGACAGCTTCGCCAGTCCCATGTCCTTCAGCCGCCGGGCCTCCCAGAACAGCGGCGTCGCGTGCCACGGGCCGCTGTCGTAGAGGTCGCGACGGCCCAGCACCCCGTTCAGCGCGGCCAGCAGGGCGGCCCGCCCCTGCGCGCCGTCGGCGGCGAGGCGCCGGCCGAACACGCCCCAGATCCGCGGCCCGTCGTCGCCGGCGGCCGAGCGGGCTTCGTCGATCCGCCGCCGCAGGGCGTCCCAGTCCAGCACGTCGGCCGCCGCGATCTCGGTGGCCATGTAGCCCACTTCGTACGTCTGCGGCTGGAGGATCTCCTCGATGCGGACGTCGTAGGTCTGACCGGTCGACGCGTCCCGCCAGGCGAAGCGGTCCTCGCGGTCGGCGAAGGCGGTCAGCCGGTCGCTGCCGGCTTCCAGCACCTCACCGCCGCGCGGCCCGCCGCCGAGGATCCGCACGCGGTACCGCCCCGGCGCCACCGACCGCTTGGCGCCCTGGATCTCCACCTCGCGCCCGTCGAGCATGAAATACTCGCGGTAGGGCAGCCAGGTCATCTTGTCGACCTGGCCGGTGGGCTTCAGCGCCGTGGCCGCCATCCACAAAAACGGCAGCACCATCGTGACGCCCACCAGCGCCAGGAAGGCGTAGGTCACCGCCTTCGCCGGCGCCGAGATCCGGTCCATAATGCGTAAACGCGGCACGGTTCACTCCTAGCCTAAACGTGCACCTGCCTGCCGCCGAAGCGCCAGTTGATCAGCGTGACGATGAACACCACCACGAACAGCAGCCACGCCAGCGCCGCCGCGTAGCCCATGCGGTACCACTGGAACGCATTCTGGTAGATGTGGTAGCTCAGCGTCGTCGTCGCGCCCTGGGGGCCGCCCTGGGTCATCACGAACGCCGCCTCGAAGCCCCCGTTGAACCCGTGGATCATCGACATCACGAAGATGAAGAACGTCGTCGGCGACAGCAGCGGCCAGGTGATCGACTTGAACTGCTGCCAGCGGGTCGCCCCGTCGATGGCCGCGGCCTCGTAGAGGTGCGGGCTGATCCCCTGCAGCGCCGCCAGGTACAGGATCATGTTGAACCCGCCGACGCCCGACCACAACCCGACGAGGATGAACGCCGGCTTCGCCCAGTCGAAGCGGTAGCGCGCGCCGCCGAACAGCGGGCCCAGCGACACCTCGTGCAGCCCCGTCAGCCAGTGCGGCGGCGACAGCCCCTCGGCCGCCGCGGCCGGCAGGTTCATCAGGACCCACCCGGCGAAGTACCCCGCCAGGCCCACCGCCAGCACGCCGACCATCGACACCGCCGACATCAGCCCCGACGCGTCGTCGTGGCGGTACCGATCCCACAGGCGTGCGGCGAACCACACCACCCAAAACGCCGACAGCAGCCAGAGCCCCCACCCCAGCGCCGGCCACAGCGGCCGCGGCGACTGCGTGGCGACCTGCTCCAGCCCCTGCAGGCACGGACCCAGCAGCTTGTTCAGCAGCCCGTACTCGGAGTTGTAGATCCACAGCCACAGCATGAAAATCGCCACGCCCGCCGTGAAGCTCGGCAGGAAAAAGATCGACCGAAACACCATCCGCCCCCGCAGCTTCTGGTTGAGCACCACCGCCAGCAACAGCGAGCCGGCCATGCCGATCGGGATCCCGGTCATCAGAAACGTGGTGTTCCAGAAATACTTCCAGAAGTCCCTCGAGCGGAGCATCGTGGCGAAATGGCCGAACCCGACGAACCGCGGCGGCCAGCTCAGCAGGTTCCAGTCGGTGAACGCCAGCACCAGCGAAAACACGACCGGCAGCAGCGTGAACAACAGGAACCCGCAGATGTTCGGCAGGATGAACAGGTACCCCACCGGCGAGCGCCGCAGGTCGCTGCCGCCGCCGGCGCCCCTGGCGAGCTTCCATCCCGGCAGCCGCGACCGCCCGCGATAGCGCAGGTGCAGCACCAGGGCCCCCAGCCCCGCCGCCAGCACCGCCGCCAGCACCGTCACGAACCGCCCCACCCGCGCCGGCGGCGGCGGGTGCCTGTGCCGGTCGATCTCGGCGTCGATCGTGCGGCCGTAGCGGGCGAGGATGGCCCCCACGTCGGCGTCGGGCCCGGCGAAGATCTCCTCGCTGCACTGGGCGAGCGTGTCGATCACGAAGGTGCCCGGCAGGTGGGGCGTCTGCCAGAAGAACTTGCCCTCGACGTCGCCGCGCTCGATCGCCGTCAGAAACGCCCGGTTCGCCCCCACCACCCCGCCGGGCTGGTGGACGGGGTCCTCGACGAACGGACGGCTGTTGGGCCCGTCGGGGCGGAGCGGGAGCGAGTCGCCCTCGTTGATCATGTTGCGCACCTGCTCGGGGCTGTTCAAGTGCAGCAGCAACTGGTAGGCGATCTCGGGGTGGCGCGTCCGCGCCGAGATGCCGATCTTGTTGAAGCTCATCCGCGAGATGCGGCGGCCGTCGAACCCGATCGGCAGCGGCGCCACGCGGTAGTCCAGGTCGGCGATCGGCGTGAACAACGCCGAGTACCACCGCCCGCCGATGATCATGGCGGCGTGGCCGTTCTTGAAGCTGTCGGTCCCCTGCTCGCCGGCGGCCTCGGCCGGCGTGGGGCTGACGCGGTCGTCCCAGATGAGCTTGTGGAAGAACGCGACCGCGCGTCGGGCCTCGGGGGTATCGAGGGCCGTCCGCGTTTTCGCCTCGTCGGCGAAGACCGTCGCGCCGCCGGTGAGAAACAGGGTCGGCAGATCGCTGGTGAAGATCACCCCGAACTGGACGATCCGGCCGGAGGCGTCCCGCACGGTCAGTTGCCTGGCCGCCCGGCGGACATCCTCCCAGGTCCACCGCCCGTCCGGGTAGGCCACGCCGGCGCGGTCGAACAGCGTCTTGTTGTAGTACAGCGCGTCGGTGTTCAGGTTGCCCGGCAGGCAGTAGATCCGCCGGCGGCCCGCGTCGTCGGTGACGGAGCATTCCTCGAGCACCTTGGGATACATCGCCTCGAGGTGGCCCCAGTCGTCGTTCGCGTCGATGTAGGGCGTCAGGTCGAGCAGGACGTCCTTCTGGATGAAATCGAAAAACGCCCCGTTGGGGATGAAGAACAGGTCATGCAGCGTGTTGGCGACAACCTCGGCGTTGATCTTCTGCGTGTACGCCGTGCCGATCGGCTCGTACTTCACCAGGATCGGCTCGTCGTGCGTGGCGTTCCACCGGGCCTGGAACTCCTTGCCCGCACGGCGGCGGAACTTGTCGTACGCCTCGTACTTGTACATCGTGTAGCGGAGGATCTTGCGATCCATCGCCGTCTCCGGCCGTACGAAAACGACGATCGCCCCCACCGCGACGACCAGCGCCGCGAGCATCCCCAACAACCATGGGCTGCGCCAGACCTTCATCCGATCCATCCACTTCGCGCCTACACGCCGCACCCCCTTGTATCGCCGCGCCCCACCGCTGTCAATTCGGCGTCGCCCGGCGCCGCCGGGCGCGGGGGTTCGTCGTGGCGGAACCAACGCGCCGGCGGTATGATCGCCGTGTCCGTTTGAACAAGTCGTTCGACCTGCTTACGGCGAAAGGAACCGCAGATGGCCGAGTACTCGATCAGTCCGTCCGGAGAGAAGTTCGAGATCCCCGCGAAGGCCGACTACGCCAAGGAGATGGCCCGCCTCCGCCACCTCACCGCCCAGGCGCGGGAGGACGGCCGGGAGGTGGTGGTGGTGATGGGCGTCGGCTTCGTCGGCGCCGTGATGGCCGCGATCATCGCCGACACGACCGACAAGAAGGGCACCCCCACCAAGTTCGTCATCGGCTGTCAGCGGCCGAGCACGCGGAGCTACTGGAAGATCCCGCTGGTCAATCGCGGCCAGTCGCCGGTGAAGGCCGAGGACCCCGAGGTCGCGCCGATGATCGATCGGTGCGTCAACGAGAAGAAGACCATGATCGCCACGTTCAACAGCGACTGCCTGACGCTGGCCGACGTGGTCGTCGTGGACGTCCAGTGCGACTACGCCAAACGCGATCTGGGCGACATGCGGACCGGCCAGACCGAGATGTCCGCCCTGGAGGCGACCATGCGGACGATCGGCGAGAAGATCCCGCCCAAGTGCCTGGTCCTGATCGAAACCACCGTCGCGCCGGGCACCACCGAGTTCGTCGCCTGGCCGATCCTGAAGAAGGCCTTCGCCGCCCGGGGCCTCAAGTCGACGCCGCTGCTGGCCCACAGCTTCGAGCGGGTCATGCCCGGCCGCCAGTACGTCAGCAGTATCCGCGATTTCTGGCGGGTCTGCAGCGGGTGCACCGCCACGGCCCGCAAGCGGGTGGAGAAGTTCCTCCGCCAGGTGCTCAACACCGACCAGTTCCCGCTGACGGTGATGGATCGGCCGATCGAATCGGAGACCACCAAGATCGTCGAAAACTCCTATCGCGCGACCATCCTGGCGTTCCTGGACGAATGGAGCCTGTTCGCCGAGCGCAACGGCGTGGACCTCCTGAAGGTCGTGCGGGCGATCAAGATGCGCCCGACGCACAGCAACATGATCTTCCCCGGGCCCGGCATCGGCGGCTACTGCCTGCCCAAGGACGGCGGGCTGGGCTACTGGGCGTACAAGCACATTCTCGGCTTCGAGGACCAGGACCGCGTGTTCAAGATCACGCCCACGGCGATCGACATCAACGACACTCGCGGCCTGCACGCCGCGGAGCTGACGCGCGACGCCTTGCGCAACATGGGCCGCTACATCGCCGGCGCCGACGTGCTGCTGTGCGGGGCGAGCTACCGCCAGGACGTCGGCGACACCCGCTACAGCGGCTCGGAGATCGTCGTCCGCAAGCTCACCGAGATGGGCGCCGAGATGCGGGTGCACGATCCCTACGTCGAGCACTGGTACGAGCTGGAGAAGCAGGACGTCTACCCGGCGCCGGGCCACTCGTGGTCGCGGTTCTTCCGCAACCAGGAGGGCCTGGCCGACCTGCGAATGCAGCAGAGCCTGCCGGCGGCGCTGAAGGGCGCCGAGGCGATGATCCTCGCCGTGCCCCACGAGCCGTACCTCGAACTTGACCCGGCGAAGGTCGTCCGCTGGGCGGGCGGCCCGCTGGCCGTGATCGATTGCTTCGGTATCCTCTCCGACGACCAGATCCGCCAGTACTTCCGGCTCGGCTGCGAGGTCAAGGCCCTCGGCCGCGGCCACATCCAACGCATCAAAGAGGAGTTCAAGGCCACAACGCGCAACGGCTGAGGACCCGCAGCAGGCGGCCAGGCAGGTGGCGTGACGCCCTCGCGTGGGCAGGCCCTCGCCTTCGGCTGGCCTGCACCACCGTACGGCTCGCCCGCGAGTGTGGCGCGGTTGTGGGGCGCGTGCGGGGGTCGTTCTACGCCTTAGTGGAGATCTCCCGCCGCGCCTGGGCGAGCTTGCGGGTGAAGGCGTCCTTCTTGAACGCCGCGGTCCACTTGCGCAGGAGCAGCCATCCGCCGCTGCGGTAGAGGCTTCGTCTCCAGCGCCGATGCCACTGTTGCCAGCGACGGCCGATGTTGTGCAGCCACAGACCGATGGCGGGAAACGCCAGGGTGTAGGCGGCCGTGGCCAACAGATGGCGCGGGCCGTAGAAGCGGCGCATGATCTTGTGGACGGCCGCCTGCATCTGCTCGGGGGTCATCGGCTCATCGGGCTGGAAGACCGGGAAATTGCCGTCGTAGTATTCCAGGCCGACGGTCTGGGTCGAGTAGACCCGGTCGGCCTGCTTGAGCCTGGCGGTCAGCTCGGTCCCGGGCAGCGGGATCGGCAGCAGGATCTGCACCGTGTCGATCCGCGCCTTGCGGATGAACCGCTGCAGCCGCGCCGCGCGGTCGGCGGCGCTCATCCGGAACGGCCGGTCGGCGGGGGCCGGGTAGCCGAAGATGAACATCCCGTGGATGCGGAACCCCGCCCGGCGGTACAGGTCGGTCAGCTCGACCATCTCGGCCGGGTTGAGGCGTTTATTCATCGCCGCCAGCTCCTCGGCGATCGGGGATTCATAGCCGATGGCGAGGATGTTGACCCGCGCCTCGCGCATCGCCTGGAGCAGTTCGGCGTCCCGGGCCCGGTCCAGGCGGATCTGCACCATGATGCTGAACCGCACGCCGAGGCGCTGCTGGTAGTCGCGGAGCAGGCGGCACAGGTGCAGGGTCTCGGCGCGATTCTGGCCGAACAGATCGTCGACGATGAAGAACACCTTCCCGCCCCACGTCTCGTAGATGGAGGTGAACTGTTCCATCAGGCGCTCGGCGGAGGTGAATCGCGGCCGTCCCTTGACCGCGCAGAACTCACAGTTCATCCCGCAGCCCCGCACGCCGGAGACGGGGTAGTATTTCATCCGCGCGTAGCGCAGCAGGGCGAAGTCGGGCAGGGGCAGCTCATCGAGCGCCGCAATCGGCTCGCGCGGGGGCGTTTGGACGACACGGCCGTCCTCGAGGTAGGCGATGCCCCGGACGGTCGCGAGGTCCGCCCCGTCGGCCAGGCAGGTCAACAGCTCGGTGATGGTCTCGTCGCCTTCGCCGACGACGATCACGTCGATCCCGCCCCGCAGGGCCTGCTCGAGGGTGTCGGCGACGAAATGGTGTCCTCCGGCGATCGTGAGCGCCCCGAGGGCCTTGTAACGCCGGGCGATCTCGAGCAGGCGCGGGATGGTGCTGGTCAGCCCGCCGTAGAAGCCCACGACCGCCGCCGGCCGCGCCGCCTGGATGGCCGCGTGGTCCGGACGGCCGTCGGCGTCGACGGGGCCGCGCCGGTAGTTGTTCTCGTCCACGACCTCGGCGTCCCATCCCGGCAGCTCCCGCGCCGCCGTCGCCACGTAGATCGGCCCCAGCGCGGTCATCACCCGGGCCGGGCGCGAATAGATGTTCAGCGCCGGGTAGCCCGGACAGACGATCCGCAGCCGCCGCGTGCGGCCGCCGGGGGTGGGGGTGTGATTCTCTGTCAGTTGCATGGTTCCTCTTTCCAGGCCGTCATCGGCCCCGCAGGGTCCATCGTAGGGCTTTGACCCGACCGTCGATACACAATTCTACGCCCCACCCCCCTTGACGACCTCGGCCGTGGAGGCGTCAGAAGGCACAGCCCGGTGCGCCCTTGAAGAAGGGCGCGCCCCGACAGGGGCGACGGGCGCGACGCCGCCGCCTCAGGGGGCCGTGCGGAAGCGGAATGTTCGCTCGGCGGCCAGGGCGGTGCCGGCGGTGTCCTTGACGGGCGGGGGGGCGGGGAGGGCGGAACGCCGGCCGGGGGCCAGGGGCGCGTCGGGGGTGAAGGTGAACGCCGTCCCGCCGTGCGAGACCGTCCAGGCGCCGTCGACACCCCGCCGGTCGGGCAGGGAGACCACGCGGATGCCGCCGCCGTCCAGGATCGTCGCCGCGTCGATCACCGGGGCGAACTGGACGCGGACGGCCGTCGAGGGGCTGACGTCGTCGGCCCCGTCGCGGGGCGCGGCGAGCAGCACGACCGGCGGGCGTTTTTCGACATCCTTGAGGTACCGGTCGAAGAAGTCGATCACGAGCTGGTAGCGGTCGACGCCCAGCCGCTCGTCCTCGCCGTACGCCAGCGAGTGGCCCAGGCCCGCCATGGGGAGGTAGACGTGGTTGACGTCGAGCGCTTCGAGGGTGGTCAGGAACCGCGGGGTGCCCTCCTGGGTGATCACGTCGCGGTCGTTCTCGCCGCAGGCGAGGATCGTGGGCACGTAGTCGGGGGTGATGTATTCGTTCTCCCACAGCCCCATGCCCATCCCCTGCCAGCCGCAGCGGATCCGGGAGGGATAGCCCGGCCAGGGCTGCGGGGCGGGCGTGCCGGCGGGGAACTCGCCGAACCCGGCCGGGAAGGTGCTGTAGGTCTTGCTCTCGGCGCCGCCGGCGTGGTGGGGGTCGGACAGGCGGGTCACGGCGTACTGGCCCTTGGAGATGCCCATCACGCCGATGCGGTCGGTATCCATGCCGTAGCGGTCGGCGTGCTTGTAGAGGTAGCGGATCGCCGCCGTGTAGCACGCCAGGCCGTTCCAGTGGTCCAGCGTGAACGGGCCGCAGTGCCAGTAGTGCTGGACGATCGGATTGAAGCAGTGGCCCATGGTGACGTAGACGTACCCGCGACACTGGAACAGGTACCGGTGGTAGGGCCGGCGGCTGGTCCGCGTGCAGGAGTAGACGAAGACCGGCAGCTTCCGTGTCGGCTGTGACGGGTAGACGATGTCCATCTTGATCCGGTAGTCGAACGGCCGTCCCTGCCGGTCGACCATGTCGGACGGCTGGGTCGCGGGGGCCAGCGCCGGTGCGTCGGGGTCCCGCCGGCGGATATTGGGGACGATCTGCTCGTTGTAGCTCTTCATGATGTATTCGAGCGTCCCGTACACCCCGTGGCTGTCGATCTCCCAGTAGGTCAGATCGGTCGCCACGCGGCAGCCCGCCGGCACCACGAAGAACCGATCCGCCTGCGGCTCCAGGTCGATCGCCCGCAGGACCGACGGCGTCTCGACGCCGCACAGGGACCGGTAGAGCTGCTGGATGTCGCCGTCGATGGCGGGCGAGACGGCCCGGCCGTTGTGGCCGAAGTCCAGCGTGACCACGATGAACCCCTCGTCGATCATGTCGCGCAGGATC
>CAZHRW010000075.1:0-38405 GCA_964535025.1 uncultured Planctomycetales bacterium | reverse complement strand
ACTTGAACTCAAGAATCCTGTCTGCATGCTTCACGAGGATCTCGAGCCGGCCGGGCCTGCAAGACAGCCCGGCCGATGGATCGTTCTTGCCGGTCGCCGTCGGGCGTGAAGGCCCCGTCGGCAGCCGGACGCATCCTCGTGATGGCACCTCTATTCACTTGTCAATACCTGCTTGCCGAAGCCGCATCGCCCCGGCGAGCCTGCCGCCGCATCGGCGACAAGAACGGGGTAGTATACCGGGGGAATCCAACGCGTCAAGCGCCGAGATGGATTTTCCCTAAATTCTCGGCGGGGCAATCGAAACGTGAGAACTCAGGCTTTGTAAGGCGTTTGTCGAGCCGCATCCTCGTCGAGAACGAACATGAGCTTTCCGTGGGTCGGTCGGACTCGCCCGGCCGGAAGTTCGGCGGCCGCCGCCGGGTCGTCGGAGAGCACCTTGGCGATCGCCTCGGCCTTGTCCTTGCCGGTGACCAGGAACAGCACGTTGGCCGCCGCGTTGATCAGCGGCAGGGTGAAGGTCATGCGTCGTCGGGATAAGACGGGGACGTCGGCGCAAGTGACCAGATCGTCGGTGTCGTCCAGGGCTTTGGAGCCGGGGAACAGGCTGGCGGTGTGGCCGTCTCCGCCCATGCCCAGGAGGATCAGGTCGAACGACGGCCGCCCGTCGGGGCCTTGGGGAACGATCCGGGTGATCTGCTCGGCGTAGCTGCGGGCGGCGAGGTTGAGGTCATCGGCGTCGCCCATCATGGGGTGGACGTTCTCCAGGGGGATCGGCACCGAGCCCAACAGGGCCTCCTGGGCCATATGGTAGTTGCTGTCGGCGTGATCGGCCGGGACGTCCCGCTCATCGCCGAAGAAGATCTGGGTGTCTTGCCAGGGGACCGACTCATTCAATGGGGGCGCCGCCAGAAACTCATACAGCGGTCGGGGGGTCGTCCCGCCGGCCAGGGCGAGGGTGAACTGCCCGTGACGGCCGACGGCGTCGCAGGCGGTGGTGGCGATGGTCTGCCCGGCGAGACGGCGGGCGTCGGCAGCGGTTTCCCCCACGATGATACTGCGGCGATCGTCCATTGCATGTGCTCCTTCCCCCCCGATCCCGCTGAGGGACCGTTATCCTCATCGGACCGGGCCATGTGCCGGCATAAGTTGAATGCAAGTTAATGCAGCACATTAGACAAGAAACAGACCGACCGGGGCGCCCGCGATCAGTTGCTCAGGCTCTGGATGGGCGCGGGGATCCGTCCGCCGAAGCCGATGAAGCGGTCCGAGGCGCCGCTGTTGGGCACTGGCATGATCGGTGCTGCGCCGAACAACCCGCCGAACTCGATGACGTCCCCTGGCTTGCCGCCGGGAACAGGGATGAGACGGCAGGCGGTGGTCTTGTTATTGATCACGCCGATGGCCATTTCGTCGGCGATGAGCGCGGCGATGGTCTCAGGCGACGTGTCGCCGGGGATAAGGACCATGTCCAACCCGACCGAGCAGACGCTGGTCATCGCTTCGAGCTTTTCGAGCGTCAGATGACCTGCCCCGGCCGCCGCCGCCAGCGCGGCATCTTCGCTGACGGGGATAAATGCGCCGCTCAGACCGCCGACCGACGCCGAGGCGAAGGCTCCGCCCTTTTTGACCGCGTCGTTGAGCAGGGCGACCGCCGCCGTCGAACCCGGGGCGCCGATCCGGTCGAGCCCCAGCAGCGTGAGGATTTCTCCGACGCTGTCGCCCACCTCCGGGGTGGGTGCCAGGGAGAGGTCCACGATGCCGAATGGGACCCCCGTCGCCGCCGCCACTTCCCGCCCGATCAGCTCGCCGGCGCGGGTCACGCGGAAGGCGGTGATCTTGATTTCCTCGGCCAGTTCGTCCAGCGTCAAGTCGCCCGACAGTTCCAGCTTGCGCCGCAGCGCGCTGGAAACCACGCCGGGACCCGAGACGCCGATGTTGATCACCGCCTCGGGCTCCCCGCGGCCGAGGTAGGCGCCGGCCATGAAGGGGTTGTCCTCGGGTATGTTGGCGAAGACCACAAGCTTGGCCGCGGCGAATCCGTGACGATCGGCGGTCGCCTCGGCGATCGCGCGGATCTGGTGGCCCATCCGGCGGACGGCGTCCATGTTCACGCCGGCGCGGCGACTGGCGACGTTCACCGAGGCACACACCCGTTGGGTGCGGCTTAACACCTCCGGCAGCGAATCGATCACCACCGCGTCGGCGGGCGTGATACCCTTGTGCACCAACGCCGTAAACCCCCCGACAAAGTCAATATCGACTTCGGCAGCGGCCTCGTCGAGCGTCTCGGCCAGTGCCAAGGCGGCCCCCGGCCCATGTCCGGCCAGGAGTGTCGAGGCCGCCGAGATCGCCAGGCGCTTGTTGGTGACCTTGATTCCGTACTTATGGTCGACCCGGTGGCACGCCTCGACCAGACGTCCGGCACGGGCGCGGATCTTCCCGCCGACCTTTCGGCACAACAGATCCACGTCGTGGCCGGCGCAGTCTTCGAGGTTCAGCCCCAGCGTCACCGTCCGCACATCGAGATGCTCGGCGTGAAGCATCTGGATTGTCGAAAGGATTTCATCGGTGTTCAGCATCGGTCAGCCTCCTGTCCAAATGCCGCACCAGCGGGAAGCGAAGTTGATTCGTTGCGACAAATAGGTTTTCGTGCTGGAGACGGACAGTCTGGCCGATGCCGCCGGCCATGCATTCCAGCTCCGCCTGGAGCATTTCGATGTCCCAGCCGCCGGGAATGTACAACTGGCCGATCAGGACGAACCGGTCGCCCTCCCGCAGGCCATACAGGTCGGCGATGTTGATCCCCTTGTCGGCCAGGAACCGTGCGAATTTATAGGTGATTCCCTCGGCGTCAGCGCCGAAGGCGGTCAGGACGAAGTGTTCGCCGTCGGGGATGAGCGGCTCGCGGGGGGGCGCGTAGGGGCCGATGTGCACACTCAGGGGGGACGATGCCCGGACCACATGGGATGTGGCGATGGCCTCGCGGAGCGTATCGGTGTCGACCGGTTCGGGAAACGAGACGATCATGATCAGCGTGAAGTAGCCGGCAACGACCGTCTGGCTGCACGCGTCGATGTTGCCCCCGCGCTCGGCCACCGGTCCGCTGACGGCCGCGACAATCCCCGGGCGGTCGTCGGCCACCACGTTGAGGACGAACGCATGGGGATGCTTGGTTTCCATGATCCCAACTCCTGATAATGCGACAAAGACACCCTATCATACCGGCCCCGCCGGCGAAGGGAAGGTCCTTGACGCGAACTGGAGCGACGACTAAATTGACGCCCTGCGGGGGTGGTTGGGAGCAACGGACAGACCTCTTGCACACACCGGGCCACCTGGGCCCCCTTGGCGGAGCGCCATGAAGCTTTTCGTCGTCAATTGCGGCAGCAGTTCCATCAAGTACAAGGTGTACGACATGGTCGACGAGTCGGTCCTGGCCAGCGGTATCGTCGAGCGGGTCGGGTCCGACCAGGCCGTGCTGAACCACCAGCCCACCGGCAGTGACGAGCAGACCCTCGCACTGGGGGCCGCCGACCACAACAAGGCCATGCGGGATGTGCTGGCCAAGCTGACCGACCCGGACGGCGGCGTACTGGACAGTCTCGATGAGATTACCGGCGTCGGCCACCGCGTCGTGCACGCCGGGGAGCGCTACAGCGAGGCCGCCCGGATCGACGATGCCGTGATCAACGTCATCGAGGACCATTTTCCGCTCAGTCCCTTGCATAACCCGGCCAACCTCGCCGGGATTCGCGCATCGATCGCCGCCATGCCCGACACGCCCCAGGTGGCAGTTTTTGACACCGCCTTTCTGGCGACGCTGCCCAAGTCCGCCTGGATGTACGCGGTGCCCACGGACTGGTACGAAAAGCACCGCGTCCGCCGGTACGGCTTCCATGGCACCAGCCATAAGTACGTCACCCGCCAGGCCGCCCACCTCCTCAGCCGGCCGGCCGACCAGGTCAACCTGATCACCTGCCACCTGGGCAACGGTTGCTCCATCACGGCCGTCGCCGGCGGCAAGGCGGTTGACCATTCCATGGGTATGACCCCCCTGGCCGGCGTGATGATGGGCACCCGCTGTGGAGACCTCGATCCGGCGATCATCTTCTACATGCTCCAGGAGGGCTTCACCGCCGACCAGATCGACGACGCCCTCAACACCAAGAGCGGCTTGCTGGGGGTTTCGGGCGTCTCCAACGACATGCGCGACCTGCTGGCCGCCTGCGACGCCGGTGACGACGGCGCGCGCCTGGCCGTCGACATGTTCGCCTACCACATCGCCAAATACATCGGCGCCTATCGTGCGATTCTGCCCGCCCTCGATGCCGTCGTCCTCACCGGTGGCATCGGCGAGAACTCCGTTCGCACCCGCGCCGGCATCTGTGCCAAACTCGCCGGCCTCGGCGCCATCCTTGACCCCAAGGCCAACGACGCCACCACCGGCGGCAAGACCGGCCGCATCACCACCGCCGACTCGGCCTTGGCGATGTGGGTGGTGCCCACGGACGAAGAACTGATGATCGCACGGGATACGGCCGAACGGGTGGAATCTGAGCGTTGAGAGCCGATAACCGGCCGAAGAATGGGGTCCGGCCGGTCCGGCTAGCTCTTCTCGCTGGCCCATAGGCGACGCGATTGCAGATCAGCCGGAGGCAGCGGCGGCCGGAGACTTCCCCCGCTTGTTTTCCCCGACGCTCGCCCGTAAACTGGACCGTCTATGTTCGAAGCACTGACCAACAAGTTCACCGATATCTTCCGCAAGATGTCCGGGCGGGGGCGGATTACTGAGCAGAACGTCAAGGACGCTATGCGCGAAGTCCGTCAGGCCCTGCTGGAGGCCGACGTTAATTATAAGGTGGTGCGGGAGTTCTGCGATTCGATCCGCGAGAAGGCCATGGGTCAGGAGGTCATCTCCAGCCTGCACCCCGGGCAGGTGATGGTCAAGATCGTCCACGACGAGCTGGTCGATCTCATGGGGCCGGTCGACACGCGGATCTACTACGTCAGCCCGCCGCCGACGATCATCATGATGGCCGGCCTGCAGGGCTCCGGCAAAACCACCACGTGCGGCAAGCTGGCGACCTATCTTAAAAAGCAGGGCAAACGCCCCCTCATGGTCGCTTGCGACCTCCAGCGGCCGGCGGCGGTCGAGCAGCTCCACGTGCTGGGTCGTCAGCTCGACGTGCCCGTCCACGGCGAGGTGGGCCAGACCAACCCCGTCAAGGTCGCCCGCGAGGGGGTCAAGGCCGCCGGGGATCAGGATTGCGACGTCGTCATCATCGACACCGCCGGACGGCTGCACGTCGACGCGGAGATGATGAAGCAGGCCGAGGACATCGCCCGGGCCGTCACGCCGCACCAGATCTACCTGGTCTGCGACGCGATGACCGGCCAGGACGCCGTCAACTCGGCCCGCGAGTTCAACGAGCGGCTGGAACTGGACGGGGTGATCCTCACCAAGTTCGATTCCGATGCCCGCGGCGGCGCCGCCCTGTCGGTCAAGGCCGTTACCGGCAAGCCCATCAAGTTCATCGGGGTCGGCGAAAAGCTTGACAAGCTCGAGGAGTTCCACCCCGATCGCATGGCCGGGCGAATCCTCGGCATGGGCGACGTCGTTTCGCTGGTCGAGAAGGCCCAGCAGGAATTCGACGTCGAACAGCAGGCCAAGATGCAGGCCAAGATGGCCAAGGGCGCTTTCACCCTGAGCGATTTCCTCGCCCAGATGCAGCAGATCAAGAAGCTCGGGTCCATGAAGGACGTCCTCAAGATGATCCCCGGCCTCGGCTCGCAGATGGGCTCCATGGACGTGCCCGACAACGCCCTCGGGCCCATGGAGGCGATCATTCACTCCATGACGCCCGCCGAGCGCGATAACCCCGCCATCATCGATGGCTCCCGCCGACGGCGCATCGCGCGCGGGTCCGGCACGCAGCCGGAGGACGTTTCCGGCCTGGTCAAGAGCTTCTCGCAGATGCAGGGCATGATGAAGCAGATGGCCGGCATGGGCATGCGGGACCGCATGCGGATGGCTCAGCAGATGGGCCAGATGGACATGGCCGGCGGACGCATCCCCGGGCTCAAGACCAAGCAGCGCTCCAAGCGCCTGTCCAAGAAGGAGCGCCAGAAGCGCAAGAAGAGGCGGAAACGATAGCCGTAGTCGGTCGATCGGCCGCAAGTTACGTATGGTAGTCGGCGTTGATCGCGACGTACTCCCTTGACAGGTCGCACGTGAGGGCCGTGTAACGGCCGGTGCCGAGATTGAGGTTGAGGTCGATCTGGACGGTGTCGCCGGCCATGTGGGCCTCGGCGGCGGCGGTGTCGTAGCGGCAGCTCGTGCCGCGACGCATGACGGTGACCGGGCCGATCTTGCAGGTGGCGCGGTCCTGGTCGACGACGGCCCTACTCTTGCCCGCGGCCATGAGGACTCGCCCCCAGTTCGGATCGCCGCCGTGGACGGCACATTTCATCAGCGGACTGTCGGCGATGGCCTTGGCGGCGGTGCGGGCATCCCCGTTGGTGCGGGCACCGCGGACGGTGATCCGCACGAGCTTTGTGGCGCCCTCGCCGTCGCGGGCGATCATCTCCGCCAGTTCGCCGCAGACCTCGGTGAGCAGATTGACGAATCTCGCCGCATCGGCACCGCCGGTGATCGTCGTGTTGCCGGCGGCGCCGGAAGCCATGGCGATGACGGTGTCGGAGGTACTGGTGTCGCTGTCGATGGTAACGGCGTTGAACGTCGGTCCGACGGCCCGCCGCAGCGCACGGCCGAGGGCGGCGGGGGTGATTCTCGCGTCGGTAGTGATGAAGCTCAGCATGGTCGCCAGGGATGGGGCGATCATCCCGGCCCCTTTGGCGATACCGGCGACGGTGACGAGTTGGCCGGCGATCCGCCGCTGGACGACGGCGCTCTTGGGGTGCGTGTCGGTGGTCAGGATCGCGCCGGCGACGCCGCCGTCCCCTCGGGTCGACAGCCGTCCGACGGCATCGGCGATGCCCCGGCGGATGCGGTCCATCGGCATGGGATGGCCGATGATGCCCGTCGAGCAGACCAACACCTGCTCGGGGACTCCGCCGAGGGCGGCGGCGGTTAGCGCCGCCATGGTTGCCGCGTCCCGGTCGCCGCGCCGGCCATTGCAGACGTTCGAGTTGCCGGCGTTGACCACCACGCCGCGGATGCGGCCGCAGCCCTTGGGCAGGACCGTACGGCACCAGCGGACGGGGGCGCCGACGACCTGGTTGGTCGTCGTGACGACCGCCGCCGGCACAGGCCCGTCGGTTGCGGCGATCACGGCGAGGTCCTCCCGCCGAGTCGATTTCAGCCCACAGTGAACGGCCCCGGCGACAAAGCCGCCCGGCAGCGTGATGTGACGCGCGTCGGTCATGCTAGATCAGCCCCGTTGTTTCCTCAAACCCGTACATCAGGTTCATGTTCTGGATCGCCTGCCCGCTGGCGCCCTTGGTGAGGTTGTCCAGGGCGCTGAAGAGTATGACGCGTCCCTTTTCGACGCGGGCGGCGACGTCGCAGAAGTTGGTCGTGGCGACGTACTTGGTCGCCGGCAGCACGTCAGTGCGGACGCGGACGAACGGCTTGTCGTCGTAGGCGGCCTTGAGGACGTCGGTCAGCCGCTCGGCCGAGAGGCCCTCGACGGCGGGCGTGGCGTACGTGCTGCAAAGCATCCCGCGATCCATCGGCGACAGGTGCGGGACGAACAGCAGCGAGACGTCCTGCCCGGTGAGGGTCGAGAGGACCTGCTCGATTTCCGGCATGTGGCGGTGGGCGCCGGGGGCGTAGGGCTCGAAGCTCTCGTTTCGCTCGGGAAAGTGGAACTGCGGCTTGGGTGACCGCCCGGCGCCGGAGATGCCGCTGACGGCGTTGACCACGATCCCCGTCGGCTCGATGAGCCCCTCGGCCAGCAGCGGCGCCAGCGGCAGGGCCGCGCACGTCGGGTAGCAGCCGGGATTGGCCACGAGGTCGGCGCTGCGAATCCGCTTGGCGAAGTACTCCGGCAGCCCGTAGACCGCCTCGGCGAGTCCCGCCGGATCGGTATGGGGGCAGTACCACTGCTCGTAGACGGCCGGGTCGGTCAGGCGATAGTCGGCCGACCAGTCGATCACCCGCAGCCCGGCGGCCCGCAGGGCCGGGACGTAGCTCATGGCGACCTTGTGGGGTACGCAGAGCATCGCCAGGTCGGCCGCGGCGGTGACCTTGTCGGCATCGAAGACGTTTTGACTGAGCATTACCTGCTTGCTGAGCAGGGGGTAGAACCGCTCGATCGGCCCGGTCTCGCTTTCGGGGCCCCACAGGCTGGTCAGTTCGACCCGCGGATGGCGCAGCAGCCAGCGGATGGCCTCGAAGCCGGCGTAACCGGTCGCGCCGATCAGGGCGACCCGAACGGTACTGGACGATGCTGTCATGGCCGTCATTCCTTCTTCGAACGCCGGCCAGGGCCGGCGGTACATGAAAACGGCCCCGATCGCCAAGGGCGTCGGAGCCGTTCGTTCGTTGAGGGTGTCCGACTGCTTAGCGCTTGGAGAACTGGAAGCTCCTGCGGGCGCCGCCGCGGCCATACTTCTTGCGTTCGACCCGTCGGGCGTCTCGCGTAAGCAGCCCGTGGTCGCGCAGTGTGGCCTCGGCCTCGGGCATGGCCTTGACCAGGGCCCGTGCGAGGCCGAGCTTGACGGCGTCGGCCTGGCCGGTGGTGCCGCCGCCGCGGAGGTTGACCAGCACGTCCCAGCGGCCGTGACTCTCGGTGATTACCAGGGGCGCCCGGGCCGCCATACGGTCGGGCTCGAGCCTGAAATAGTTGTCCAGCTCACGCTTGTTGACCAGGAACTTCCCGTCGCCGGGTCGAATGCGGACCCGCGCGATAGCGCTCTTTCGCCGGCCAACGCCCCAGATGTAAGGGTTCACCAAGGTCGTCTGTGGCGTCGCAGGGGTCGCTACCGTATCAGCCATGCAGGATTCCTTCTATCTATCTCTAAGAGCCGTTTTGGGCTACAGTTCCATTTTCTCGGGCTGCTGGGCCTGATGGGGATGGTCCGGCCCGGCATAGACTTTGAGCTTCTTGATCATCTGGCGGGCCAAGCGGTTGGTCGGCAGCATCCGCCTGACAGCCAACTCGATGATCCGCTCGGGATGCTTGTCTCTCAACCTATTAAATGAGAGGACCTTGCGCCCGCCAGGATAGCGGGTGTACCAGTCGTATTCCTTCGCGTCCCCCTTCGAGCCGGTCACGCGGACCTTCTCGGCGTTGATCACGACGACAAAGTCGCCCGTGTCGACATGGGGCGTGTACTCGGGCTTGTGCTTGCCCATCAGGACCGTTGCGATCCGCGCAGCCATTCGGCCGAGGACCTGGTCGGTCGCGTCCACGACGTACCACGAAGCCGTCGTCTGGCCGGGTTTGGCCATGAATGTTCTCGTCGTTGTCGGCGTTGCCATCCGTTACTCTCTCGCCAAGCGGTGTTCAGCGCGCATGATTCAGTAAAGAGCCGCGCATTATGGCAGAACCTGCCCGCCTGTCAAGTGCGTGGCGATTTTTCTGCCCCGGGTCAGCAGCGGGTGCGGCGTTTCGATCGTTGCATTCAGGTGCTGGGTATTATAGAGATGGTCCGGACTGCCATGCAAGGAGAGATCCGATGAGCGACGGCGCCGCGCATCTCAAGAATGCGCTGGTCATGGTGACGGTCGACGGAAGGGTCAACGACGAGGAAAAGGCTTACATCCGCGCCCTACGCGACCGCCTGGACATCGACAGTGATGAGTTTCAGGCTCTGTGCGCGGAGGTGAAGGCCGATCGCCGCAGGCTCAGCGTCCCCGGCAAAGGTCAAGTCGCCGATGAGACGCTCCGCCGCCTCGTCGAGGTCGCCACGGCCGACGACGACATCAATCTGGCCGAAAAGCGGGTTTTGGAGAAAGTGGCCGAGCACATCGGGTGCACCTTGGCCGACCTGGAGGCGATGATCGTCCAGGCCGCTCCACGCACGAGCGCTACCGTGGTGGACGACCATGTCGCCAAGGCGATCGGCGACGCCGTCGAAACCCTCTATGTCCATTTCGGCGAGTGGCCAGACGAGCAGCGCCGCCAGGCGTGCCGCGAGATCGCCGCCCACGGCACCGCGGCCGTGATCCCGCTGCTTCGGGTGCTCGAGAGCTACCGCAACCCCGACGGGGGGGACGGCCTGCGGATGAAGGAGTTGATCGTCGACCAGTTGGCCGACCTGGGCGACCTACGCGTTGTGTACTATCTCGCCCAGCAGGTCTCCCTCGGCGATACCGACGACGAAGTCACCTGCGGGGCCTTGCGGGCGGCGTCCGCCGAGGCGATCGGCCGTCTCGTCGGCGAATCGTTCACGCGCGATGCCGCCGGCGTCGAAGCCTGTCGGCAGTGGTGGCGGAGCAAGGGGATGATCGACTATCAGACCCTGGTGCTCTAGCAACGCCGATGAGTCGGCTTTCACCGTGTGCGCTGGGCGTCCCTGCATCCACATGCCCTTAAGGGATTTGCCTCACACGGCGCAATCGGGCTCGATTGCCTCGAAGGTCTGACAGACTGCGACAAAATGGGCATAGGAACTCCTGCTGCAAGGGATTTCCATCGCAACGGGGTAAACACCCGCAAGGGCATGTTCGATATCCACTTGCACGGAACGCCGCCGACGCGCCCGCCGCCGGTGATCGAAATCCGCCGCTTTCGGCGGAACTTCCCGCGCCCGGCGGTGTTTCATGAGCATGGGAAACGGGTGGGGGCGCGGTACCTGCGGACCTGGAGTATTGCCCCATGGGTATTGGCGAGACACTGGTAGCCAAGGGCGTGATCACGCAAGCCCAGTTGGCTGAGGCAGATGCGCGGCGGAAGTCAACCCGCCAACGACTCGACCGCGCGCTGATCGACGTCGGCGCCGTCGCCGCCGACGACCTGCTGAAGGCGATGGGGGAGATCCTCCACTTGCCGGTGATCGACCTGGAGGCGGTGGACGTCGACGTCGACGTGCTCCGTGCCGTCCCGGCCAAAATGGCCTACCGTAAACGCCTCGTTCCCGTCGATCGCGCCAATGGCGTCCTCCGCGTGGCCACGTGCGACCCGTTCGATCTGTACGCCTTCGACGAGCTTCGGCTGGTCACCGGTCTGCAGATCGAGCCGGTGCTTGCGTCGGCTGAGGAGATCGACAAGTTCCTCAAGGCCCACTATGGCCTGGGGGGCGAGACGATCGACGAGTTGATGGGGTCAAAGGACCTCGAGGTCGTTTCGGGCGAATCGTCCGAAAACGAAGACCTGATGGAGATGGCCCAGGAGGCCTCGGTGATCAAGCTGGTCAACGAGATCTTCCTGGAGGCCCTCAACCAGCGGGCCAGCGACATCCACATCGAGCCCTACGAGCGGGAACTGATCGTCCGCTTCCGGGTCGACGGGGTGCTCCACGAAGCCGCCATGCCCCCGCAGATTCAGCGGTTTCAGTCGGCCATCATCAGCCGTATCAAGATCCTGGCGAACCTGAACATCGCCGAGAAGCGCCTCCCCCAGGACGGGCGGATCAAGATCATGGCCGGCGGACGCCAGATCGATATCCGCGTGTCGGTCATCCCGATGCTCTTCGGTGAGGGTGTCGTCCTGCGCCTGCTGGATAAATCCACGGTGTTGTTCACCCTGCCCGAGTTGGGCATGAACGAACGGGACTTCAATCTCTTCAACCACCTGATCACCCGCCCGCACGGGATTATCCTGGTCACCGGCCCGACCGGCAGCGGCAAGACCACCACGCTCTACGCGGCCCTTTCGGCGATCGTCTCAAAAGAGATCAAGGTGCTCACCGTCGAGGATCCGGTCGAGTATCACCTCGACGGGGTCAACCAGATCCAGGTGCAGCCGAAGATTGACTTCACCTTCGCCCGCGGACTGCGGGCGATCCTCCGCCACGACCCCGACGTGGCGATGATCGGCGAGATCCGCGACCTCGAGACCGCCGAGGCCGCCGTCCAGGCCGCTCTGACCGGGCACCTGGTATTCTCCACCTTGCACACGAACGACGCCGCCTCGGCCCCCACCCGTCTGCTGGACATGGGCATCGAGCCGTTCCTGATCACCTCCACGGTCGAGGCCGCCATGGCCCAGCGCCTGGTGCGGACGATCTGCCCGCAGTGCAAGGAGCAGTACGAACCCGACGTCGACCGCCTCCCGGCCGATTTCACGCTCGAGCCGGGCCAGACGCTTTGGCGCGGTGCGGGTTGCAAGCACTGTCACGGCACGGGCTATTACGGGCGGACGGGCCTGTTCGAGTTGATGGTGATGAGCCAGAAGATCCGCGACCGGGTCATGGCCCGCACCGCCGTCAATGACATCGCCGCCGCCGCTCGCGACAACGGCATGCGCCTGCTGCGCGAGGACGGCTGGAACAGGGTCCGCCAGGGCATCACCACCCCCGAGGAAGTCATGCGCGTGACGAAAGGATAGCCCCCGACCGCCATGCCCACCTACGTCTACACAGCCCGGAAACGCGGCGGCGAGCAGGTTGAAGGCCTCATGCAGGCCGACAACGAAGCCGCCGTCGTCCGCACGTTGGACGAGCAGGCGATGGTCCCGGTACGGATCGCCCCGCAGACGACCGTCGGGCGACGGCGGGGCGGGAAGATCAAGCTCCGCGAGGTCGGGGTAGTCTACAGCCAACTGGGCGATTTGCTGACCGCCGGCGTGCCGCTGCTTCGGGCGCTGACCATTCTGGCCCGGGTGGGCTTGTCCACCCGGACGGCCCGAATCATGGTGGAGGTGCGCGAGGACGTCGCCGCCGGCGAGACCCTGGCCGATGCGATGGGCAAACACCCCGAAGCCTTCAGCAGCCTGCACACCGCCGTCATCCGTGCCGGCGAGCGGGCGGGGTTCCTCGAGGATGCCCTGCACAGCCTCGCCGGCTACATCGAACGCCAGGATGAACTGAGCGGCAAGGTCCGCGGCGCCATGATCTATCCGGCGGTGCTGGTCACCGCCGGGGTCATCATCGTCACGTTTTTGCTGGTGTGGCTGGTGCCCCGCTTCAAGGGGATGTTCGCCGACATGGACCTGCCCCTGCCCACGGCGATCCTGTTCGGCTTGAGTGACCTGTTGCGGCATCACCTGCTGATGGTCGCCGGGGCGGTCGTGCTGGCGGCGGCCGGTGTGCGAGCGGTCCTTCGCAGCCGCGGCGGGCGGGCGCTGTGGGAAACATGGCGGCTGCGCATGCCCATCCTCGGCGGCGTCCTTCGGATGGTGGGCGTCACGCGATTCTGCCGCGTGCTGGGCACGATGCTGGCCAACGGCGTGCCCATCCTCCAGGCGCTGGCGATCAGCAAGGACGCCACCGGCTCGATGGTCATGGCCGACAGCATCGAGCGGGCGGCCGAAAACGTTCGCGCCGGCGATTCCCTGGCCGACCCGCTCGACCGCAGCGGGCTGTTCCCCCCGGAGATCGTCGAGATGATCGCCGTGGGAGAGGAGTCCAACCAGCTCGAAGGCGTCCTGGTGCGGACGGCCGACACGGTGGACCGGCGGACGGCGCGCCAGGTGGACCAGGCGGTCCGCCTGATAGAGCCGGTCATCCTGATCCTGCTGGCGGCCCTGGTGGGCTTCATCGCCATGGGACTGCTGTACCCGGTATTCATGATGAGTCAGACGCTGCAGTAGCGGCTTGAATCCTTAACAACCCCGCCGGCGGTCGGATCCCCGGCGGCAGCGAGTGCGAGACGATGACGCAGGAGATCACAATGAACAAGATGCGGAACCGACGGGCGGCAGGCTTCACGCTGTTGGAAGTCATGCTCGTGATGCTCATTCTGACCATGTTGGCCGGCGGCGCCTTCGTGGGCTACGTGAACGTGCAGGAAAAGGCCAAGCGCGACAACACCGCCATCACGATCCAGAAGGTGGAAGAAGCCCTGAAACGCTACCACCTCCTCGTCGGCGTTGTCCCCGACGAGGACGAAGGGCTCAACCTGCTGATCAACCCTCCCTCCGATGAGGCGCAGGAGGATAAGTGGAGGGACGGCGGTCCGTTCATCACCGGCGGCAAGCTGCCCAAAGACGAGTGGGGCCACGACCTGATCTACAAAGTGACGGATGAAGACGAGGCGCAGACCAAGGGCGTCTACTTCCGCGTCTACTCCCCCGGCCCCAACGGCGAGGACGATGGTGGCACCGGCGACGACATCATCCCGAAGTGGGCCGAGGAAGACTGAGCCCGGCGGCTTCACGCTGCTGGAGGTCGTCCTGGCGATGACGCTGCTGGCCATGCTCGCCGGGACGGCCGTGTTCGCGTTTTCCGGCTGGCACCGGAACGCGGCGCTCAACGAGGGCGCCGAGCGTTTCGCCATCCTGCTGCGCGCCGGCCGCCTCGACGCCGCCCGGTTGGGGCGGCGGGTCCGGATCGAGTTCGACGCCGCCGAGGTCGACGGATCCGACGCGGCGTTCACGGTGACCTGGGAGCCCGAGCCGCTCGAGACGCCGGGCGTGTTCGTGCCCTACGAGGGGTCGTTCATGGGCCGCGGCCGGGGCGACGACGACCTCGTTCGCGTCCGCCGCTGCCGCCTGACGGGCGATGCGGCCTACAGCGTTGGCTGGCTGAGCGACGCCGCCGATCGGGACCTGGCGCCGGTGACGTTTTACCCGGACGGGACGGGCGATTCGGCCCGGATCGTCCTGGTCAGCGCGGTGGCCGACGACGACCGGGCGGCGGTGCTGGAGGTCGACGGGCTCACCGGTGACGTGAGCGTCGACGTGATGACCGCGGAACGGTTTGCCCAGTGGTGGGACCTGAATCCATGAATCGGGCGCACCGGACAACGCGACGGACGGCCGGGGTCGTTCTCCTGGAGGTCGTCCTGTCGTTGACGCTGCTCGTCGCCGCCGTCACGACGGTAGCCGGGGCGTTGACCCGCTGTCACGCGTCGGCCAACCGCCTGGACCTGCGCGGGCGGACGATCGACCTGGCGGTCACGCTGCGAAGCGAGGTCATGCTGGGGGTGATCGAGCCGGCCCAAACCGACCCGGTCGCCTACGAGGACGAGGCCCTCGCCGACTGGACGTGGCAACTGGACGTGGAGACGTTGGACGAGATTGACCGGACGGTGCGGGTGGTGGGCACCGTCCGACACGAACCCACCGGCATCAGGAGCCGCCTGGCGTGGCTGATGACCGGCACTGACGACGAAACGCTGTAGACCCACGATGAAGACCGCGAATCGCAAGGCATTCACGCTGCTGGAGGTCGTCCTGGCGATCAGCCTGGTGCTGGGCATTATCACCGGGGCCTTCGGCTTCTACCAGTACGTGGCCGACGCGCGCGACGCGATCGGCGAATCCATGCGGTTCCAGCGGACCGTCCGCGGGGTGATGGATCGCCTTACCGCCGAATTGAGCGCCGCCATCAACCGCCCGATGATGGAAGACCGCGTGATGTGGCTGTCGGACACCATCACGTTCAACACCACGGTCCTGCCCGGTCCGGCGGCGTGGGCCGATCCGGGGCTGACCGAGGATCCGGTCCCGCCCGTGCACGACGTGCACCTGGTCAGCTACGCCATCCGCATCAGCGAAGACGACACCGGCAGCCTGGTCAACGACGGCCTGGAGCGGACGGCGCTGACGGCCCCGCCGCTGCCGTTGGACGACGACGAGCCGGCCTTCCAGTCGTCGGTGCTGCTGGCCGCCGGCATCAAGTTCATCCGGTTTCGCTACTGGTCGGGCCGGGACGCCGGCGGCGTCACCGACGACGGCTGGGTGACCGAGTGGAACCGCACTTCGGCGCCGCCGGCCGTCGAGATCACGCTCGGGCAGGAGGCCCTGCCCGACGACATGGACGTCGAAGACTACCTGGACCGCTACGACACGTTCCGGCGGGTCGTTTACCTGCCCGCCGGTCGGAGCGACGCGCAATGATCAACTGCCGACCGACACGGACGACGGCATGTCTTCGGCGCCGAGGCTGCGCCGCCGCTTGCCGGTCGGGGCTGATCCTCTACGCGGTGCTGGTGGTGCTGGGGATGGTCTCGCTGGTGGCGGTCAGTCTGATGTTCCGCGTCCAGGCCGACGTCCAGGCCGCCACGGCCGGCGCGACGCGCCACCAGGCGTACCTGGCGGCGATGAGCGGCATTCAGCGGGCGATGGTGGCGCTGGAAAGCTTCGCCGACGATCCGGCCATGCTCAGCGACAACGAAGACCTGTTCCGCGATCAGCTTGTCTACGACGACGGTGTCGAGCAGTGGTACTTCACCGTCTACGCCTACAACGACGCCGACCCCGAGTATGTCCGCTACGGGGTTACCGATGAGGCGACGCGGATCAACGTGAATAACCGGCCCCGCGCCAACCGCATCACGCTGCTGTGCCTGCCGGGCGTGACCGACGAGTTGGTCGACACCCTGGTCGATTACGTCGATCCCGACGACATGCCCGAGGCCCAGGGCGCCGAGGCCGAACAGTATGCCCGGCTGGAGATCCCGTACCTCATCGCCAACGCCGAGTTGGCGACGCTGGGCGAACTGCTGCTGGTTCCGGGTTTCGACGCGCCGCTGGTGTACGGCGAGGATGCCAACCGCAACGGCCTGCTGGAACCCAACGAAAACGATGGAGACCTCACCTTCCCGCCCGACAACGCCGACGGCGTCCTCGATCGTGGTTTGGCGGGCCTGGTGACGACCGTTACGCGCGAACCTGACGTCGACAGCGACGGCGGCCCGCGGATCAACCTCAACAGCGATCCCGAGACGCTGCAGGAGGCCGGACTGCCCGATCAGACGCTCGTGTTCATCGGCCGTTACCGGATGGACGGCCACGAGTTCACCGACCCCAGCGAGCTGCTCAACATGACCTACGACGGCGAGGAATCGGGCATCGGTCCCGACGAGATCGCCGACATCCTCGACCGGTTTACCGCGGTGCCCACCGGCGATTTCGCCTCGCTGCTGGGCGGTTCGCCCGTCGACGGCGGCGGCATGAGCGTCGACCGGTTCGACCCCTTCGCCGGCGGCGACGTCGAGGTCGAGCGCCCCGCCCGACGGCGGGAGCGGACGACGGTGTCCGAGCGCGTCGGGCGGGTCAACGTCAACACCGCGCCGGTGGAGGTGCTCGCGCTGGTCGGCGACATGGGCACCGAAACCGCCCGACGGATCGTCGAAACCCGCGACCTGCTCGATGACGACCTGAAACGCACACCCGCCTGGCTGCTGACCGAAGGGCTCGTCGACGAGGACCTGTTCAAGCAGATCGCCCCGGTCCTCACCACGCGGAGCTACCAGTACCGCGTGCAGGTGGTCGGCTACGGGGTCCCCTCGGGGCAATACTGCGTGCTGGAGGCGGTGATCGACCAGACCTCAGGTCGGCCGCAGATGATGCACCTTCGCCGACTCACGCGACTCGGCGCGCCGTTCGCGCTGACCGGGCCGCCGGATCGGTTGTGAGACTACGACCATGGGATGGAAAACGATATTTGGCATACCGCGCCTCGTGGTGGCGGTGGAATTCGACGCCGGACGACTTCGCCTGGCGGCGTTCCGACGGACCCGGCGCGGGCCGCGGTTCCTGGCGGTAAGCTCGGCGCCGCTCGACGAGGCGGTCGACCCGACCGATGCGGGCGCGATCGGCGAGGCGATTGCCGCCGAACTGGCCGCGCTGAGGCTCACCGGGGCGGCCCTCGTCATGAACGTGCCGCGCGGAGAGGTCATCCTCAAGCCCCTCGCGCTGCCGGCGGGGACCACCGAGGCGGAGATCCCCTCGATGGTCCAGTACATGGTGCCGTCCCAGTTGCCCTTCGCGGCCGATGAGGCGGTGGTCGACCACGCACGGACGGTGCACATGGTTGCCGACGAGGAGGCGCCGGACGCCGACGCGGTCAACGTGCTGGCGGTCGCGGCCCGGGCGTCGACCGTGGAGTTCTACCGGCAGGTCGCCGCCGCCGCCGGCGCGCCGTTGCTGCGACTGGGACTGCGGGGCGAGGCGATCGGGCGCTGCATTCGGCACTGCGTCGCCGCCGCGCCGGACGAGCCGGTCGCGGTGGTGAACGTGACGGCCGGCGCCGTCGAGATCGACGTGTTCGTCGACGGCCGGATGGCCTTCAGCCGCTCAGCACCTGTGACGCTGCCCGCTGAGGACGCCTCGCCCGAGCAGCGCCGCGCCGTCGTGGCCGCGATCGTGCGCGAGGCGACCCTCAGCGTGCAGAGCTACCAGACCACCCAAGGTGGGGCCGAGACGCTCGGCGGGGTGCTCGTCGCCGGCGACACCGGCCTGGAGGATGATCTGACCGCCGCCCTGGCCGAGCACCTGCCACCCTGCGAACGGTTCCACCCCGCCGCAGCTTTGTCCCTGGCGACCGACTCGGATGCCTCCGCCCACGCGGCACTGCTGGGCGCCGCGATGATCGACATTGGCGACAGGGAGGCATTCAATCTGCTGGACCCCAAGCGCCCCATCGTCCAACACGACGGGCGGCGCGACAAGGTCGCTGCCGCGGCGATCATCGCCATCCTGGTCCTGTTCGGCGCCGGCTTCGGGCGGCACCTCTACCTGAAGGACCTGAAGGCCGAGGACCAGCGGCTCGCGCAGAAGGTCCGCGAGGCCGAGAAGGCGGAAGAGAAGACCGAGAAGCTCGTCGCGAGCGTCCGGGCGATCGAGCAGTGGAAGGACGCGTCGGTGGACTGGCTGGGCCACCTGGTTTATCTCTCAGCCGTCCTGCCCGACGCCAGGCGGATCTACCTGGACGAGCTGAACACCCGCGACGACGGAAAGATCGACTTTACCGTCTGCGCCACGGATCGTGAGGTGATCGAGGAGCTGCGGAACCGGCTGTTCACCACCCGGGGCTACCGCCTCGAGACCACGCGGATGGGGCCGACGCGGCGGGACCCGCTGCAACTGGGCTACGAGTACGAATCGACCGTGGAACTGCAGGTGCTGCCCAAGGCTCCGCCGCTGCCCGAGGGGGCGTCGCCCGGACGGCCCGACAACGACGGGTCGGCAACGCTGCTGCCCCAGCGGCTCAACGCCGGTCGCAGGAGGGCCCGCTGATGAACCGACGCGAAAAACTCCTCCTGGTCGCCATCGGCGGCGTCATGGGCCTGGCTATCGTCTATGGCCTGGTGAGCGGCCTGGTGCTCAAGCCGCGGGCCGAGCTGCGCGAGAGCATCCGCAAGCGGCGGGACGCGCTGGCGGAACTCGAGGGCAGGGCCGGCCGCAGGCCCCTGTTTGTGGAACGTCGCAAGGACATCCTGGGCCGCACCTACCTGGGCGGCTATGACCCGGACGGCATCGCCACCCAGGAAGCCGCGCTGCGCCGGTTGAGCGAGTTGGCCCTGGAGGCCGGCGTCGAGGACAAGACGCTCGACATCCGCCCGCAGTCGATCGGTCGCGAGGGTGCCAAGCACGGCTTTCTCCAGGTGGGGCTGACGGCCACGGTCAACGGGCCGCTACGGGCGGTGACGGATTTCCTGTATCTGCTGCAGGCCGAAACGGTGCTGCACCGTATCGAGACCCTTCGGTTCAAGCCCGACCTGCAAACGGGGCGGATGGAACTGGTGCTGCGGTATACCACTTTGGCACTGCTGCCGCCCTCGGGCCAGGACGCGGCGACGACGCAGCCGACGATGCCGCCGCGATCGATCCCGCCGCTGGACGATCCGGAGCGCCGGACCTACGACGCGATCGCCTCGCGGGACCTGTTCCGGCCGTTCGTGGCCGAACCCCCGCCGCCGCAGCCGCGACCGACTCCGCAGCCGCGCCCGACCCCGCAGCCGCGCCCGCAGCCGTCCACCGATCAGTATTACCGGATCGTGGGCCTCTCGACGTGGTCGGGCGACCTGGCCGACGCGGTGATCCTGGTCACCGACAGCCGGACCCGTCACACGGCCGAGCATCTTGTTGGCGACCGGCTCGGCGACGGGACGATCACCTGCGTGGACTACCGGCCGATGCCTTCGCCGGGCGATCCGGAACTGCTCAGCCCCAGCCGGGCGATCCTGAAGATCGACAACCGCTACTACGCGGTCGAACTGGGCCAAACCCTTGCCCAGAAACGCGTTTTGAAGCAAGAAGACCTGCCCGACGCCCTGCGGGCCGACGGGACGACGGCCGATTCGGCCGGAACCGCGGCGGCGGAGGCGGGTTAAAGGAAGTAAGGGCCCGGTGCGCCGAGGCCCTCTGGCCGGACTGATGAGGAGAAGTTGCATGTGGTTGAAGCGCATGACCGTGAGCGTCCTGGTGATCATCTGCCTGGCCACCGTCTGGCAGGCCGGCACGACGCTGGTCGCCCAGGCGCAGGAGGCGTCGGAGCAGGCGCCCGAGCCGGACTGGGAGGAAGAGGCGCGGGAATTGGAGCGGATTCAACGCGCCCGCGCCAACCAGCGTAACGGTCGCGACGACGACGAACCCGCAGACGAGATGCCGCCGGAGCGGCGTCCCCCGGTCGTTCGCCCCGTCCGTCCGGCGCCCGAGCGGCCGACGGCCCGGCCGGCGCCGACGGCGTCCGAGCGGCCGACGACACCGCGACCGGGACCGATGCCTACGTCGACCCCGCCGCCGGTCGAGGCGGCCAGGCCCGCCGCCGCCGACGAGCGGGTCATCTACCTGCAGTACCAAGACGTGCCGATCACCTCGGTGGTCCGGCGGGTCAGCCAGGCCGCCGGCAAGCCGTTGATCGGCGACTACAACGTCGATGGGACGATCACGTTCTTCGACAGCGAGCCGTACACCCTGACCGAGGCGATGGACACGATCAACATCCTCCTGGGGATGCACAACTATCACCTCATCGAGGATGGGCGGTTCCTGCGGCTGGTCACCCTCGACGACACGGCGGGGATGCCCTGGCCGATCCGAGCGGGGCTTGACGAGACCACTCACCTGCGTGACGAGCAGCGGGCGACGGTGCTGCTGCCGCTGACGTACCTCGACGCCAAGGAAGCCGGCGACCTAGTGGTGCGGATGGTCAGCTCGTCCGGCTCCATTGCCCCGCTGCCGAAGAGCAAAGGGCTGTTGATTACCGACCGGCTGTCGACCATCCGGCGGGTCGGCGCGTTTCTCAAGCTCGTCGACACGGAGGAGACCGCCGAGGATGCGCAGATGCGCATCAAGGAGTTGAAATACGCCAAGGCCAGCGACGTCGCCAAGGTCATCGATAACCTCTGGGGTCCCGCCGCGGCACCCCGGCGGATGGTCTACGACCAGCAGCGCCGTCGCAACATCCCCCAGCCGCCCGATCCGGCCGACATCATCCGCACGAGCCACGACGACCGCACGAACATCCTGGTCATCTCGGGCGAGCCGTCCAAGTTGAAGCTGGCCGAGGGGATGATCGAGCGGCTCGACCGGCCCGACGGCGCCGCCGGCGGGGAGTTTCGCATCTACGAGCTCAAGCATGCCAATGCCGACGAACTGGCCGCGACCATCAACGAGACGCTGGGGCTGGCGGCCGATCCCCGCCTTCGCCGTCGCACCCCGACGACGACGGCCGATACGCCACGCGTCACCGCCGACGCCGCGACCAACCGCCTGATCGTCTCGGCCCCGGTTGACCGGATCGCGGAGATCGAACGGCTGATCGAGAAGCTCGACGACGCCCGCGCCGAAAGCAGCGGCTCGCGGGTGTTCCGCCTCGAGCATGCCGACGCGCAGCAGATGTCCTCGGTCATCACCAGCGCCACGCGGAAGCGCGACGCCCTCGGGCGGATGATCCCGACGGTGAATGTCTCGGCAGACCCGACCACCAACACGCTGATTGTCGCCGGGTCGGCCGGGGACCTCGACACCGCCGCAACGCTCATCGAGCAGTTGGACGTCCAGAGCCCAACTGAAACGCTGGAGGTGCGCGTCGTCCACATCGACAACGGTGACGTGCGCATATTGGCGCGGAGCCTGTCGAGCGTCCTGGCCGAAAGCACCCCAGGGGGGGGATCGCGGAATCGCCGCCTGCCGCCGCAGTTGACCGGCGGGCGGATCCGCGTCGAGGCCGACCCGACCAGCTCCACGCTGATCATCGCCGCGCCGGCCGACGAATGGCCGCGGATCGAGAAGGTCCTGGCAGGCCTGGAGATGGCGACCGCGTCGAGCGACACGACGACGCAGTTGATCCCGCTGGCTCACGCCTCGGCCGAGGAGATGGCCGCGACGCTCCGCCAGGTGTTGGGCCCCGTACGGCGGGGCGGGCGGGCGCCGTCGATGCCGATCCAGATCGCCCCCAGCCGGCAGGCCAACGCGCTGCTGGTGACGGCGTCGCAGGAGGACATCGCGCGGGTCACCGAACTGGTCGGGCAACTGGACGTAGCCGACGCGGCCGACGCCGAGGCGGTGACGATGATCCAACTGACCGCCGCCGATGCCAACCAGGTGGCCGCCACACTCAAGAGCATGCTGCCGCGGGCGGTGCGGGGTGGCCAGCAGGAGGTTTTCGTCGCCGCCGATCCCACCTCGAACATGGTGTTGCTGCGGGGTCCGGCGGCCGAGCGGGCGCAGCTTGAAGCGATGGTCGCCGATCTCGACGCAGCCACCAGCGGCACGGCCCGGGAGACGCGGATCCACCCGCTGGAGCATGTCTCGGCGGCCGAGTTGGCCCCGATGCTGACCGAGTTGTACGCCTCGTCGGTGGACCCCCGCGCCCGCGGACGCCGCGGCGTGCCGTCCCTGACGGGTGCGGACGATCACGTGACCATCGCGCCGGCCCCGGGGGACCGAGCGCTGGTGATCGACGCGCCGGCCGACAAGCTCGAGCCGATCATCCAGTTAATCCTCTCGCTGGACGTGGAATCCGGCGGCTCCGAGCCGTTGCTGCCTCGCAGCTACAGCCTCGAGGTCGCCGATGCCCAGGAACTGGCCCGTTCGCTGGGGCGCCTCTTCGCCGAGCAGCAGCAACAGCAGCGCGGGCGCCGTGGCATCCAAGCCCCGACGACCACCGGCGGCGAGCCCCAGCCGCGTTTCGAGGCCGAACGGGCCAGCAACACCCTGCTGGTGGCCGCGACGGCCGAGCAGTACGTCGTGATCGAGGAACTCATCGCTTCGCTGGAGGCGGGGGCGGAACTGACGGAGGAGACGAAGGTCTTCACGCTGAAGTATGCCGAGGCCGACGAGTTGGCCGAGTTGCTCCGCACGATGCTCGAAGCGGAGACGACGTCGACGAACGCTCGAGGCCGCCGGGTGCCGCAGTTGCGGCTGACGGACGGACCGGCGGTCCGCGTGGCGGCGCAGGCGTCGACGCACAGCCTGATTGTCCAGGGCCCGCCGGAGAAGATCGCCCTGGCCGCCGAGCTGATCGCCCAGTTCGACGTCGCCGACGCCGGCCGGCGGACGGTGATCGAGATCGTGCAGTTGGACAACGCCCAGGCCGCCAGCCTGGCCGAGGCGGTCACCGCGTCGCTGGCGGCCGAGCGGGCGTCGGCGTTGCGCACGCGGCGGAACGTCCGCACGCCGGCCGGCGGGTCCGACCGAGATACGGTCACCGTGACCGCCGAGCCGAATTCCAACAGCGTGCTCATTCGCGGCCCGGCCGCCGAGGTGCCGGCGGTGGTGGAGATGATCCGCCGCCTGGACGGGTCGGGCAATTCCACGACCCCGCAGCTTCGCACCTACCAGCTCGAGCATACCGACGCCGCCAACGTCGCCGACCAGCTCGGCACGTTGTTTCGCGACATGATCAAGCAGGTCCCCGCCGCTTCGGCCGGCCGCGGGCGCGCGTCGAGCCCACAGGTGCCCTTCAGCATCAGCGCCGATACCCGGACCAACTCGCTGATCGTCTCGACGACCGAGGCGTATTTCACGATGTTCGAAGAACTGCTCAACCAGTTGGAACAGCCGGTGACCACCGACCGGGAGGTGCACTACATTCCGCTGGTCAACGCTGACGCGTACGACCTGGCCGACCAGCTTCGGATGATGTTTCCCGAGGAGGGGCCCAGCGCGCCGATCATCGAGAGCGACCTGTTCAGCAACTCGCTGACCATCATCGCCAAGGACCTCGACTTTCGCCGGATGGAGCCGATCATCCAGGAGGTTGACCGCGTCGCCACGGTGACGGTCCGCGTGATCCCGGTCTCGGCCCTCAAGGCGCACAAGCTGGCCGAGCAGTTGCGGCGGATCTATCCGCAGGTGTCCGACGGGTCGATGGAGGTTGTCGAGGAGCTTCCCGCGCGGAACGGGCGGGAGGTCACCGCCACGGCCCCGGCCCGGGACGGGACGATCCGCCCGGCCGACGACGTGCACGGCCAGGCGCCCCCGCCGTCCGCCGACGAGCCCATGCGGCCGCCGGTGCTGATCGCGGTCGACGAGGTCACCAACTCGCTGATCGTCTCGGGCACCACGCAGGACCTGGATACGGTCGAGGACCTGATCACCCAGTTGTCGATGGGTGCGCAGAACGCCGAGGAGGAGTTCCGCTGGTTCAAGATCGAGCAGGCCGACCCCGAGGCCGTCGCCGCCACGCTCAACGCACTGTTTAACCCCACGGCCCAGGCCCGCGCCCGAACGCAGCGGCCGCAACAGCGCCAGCCCAGCCGGGGCGACGACGATGAGGACGACCGCACCTCCAGCCGGCAGCGCCAGCCTCAGCCCCAGCCGCCGGCGCCGACGCCCCGGATCGCCGTCGTCGCCGACCCGCGGACCCGCCACATCATCGTCCGGGCCAAGCCGACGGAGCTGGACATGATCGAGGGGATCATCGGGCGGCTCGACCAGGTGAGCACCGTCGTGACGGAGGTCCGTACCTTCCCGCTGAAGAACACCGACGCGACCGAGGTGGCCGAGAACCTGCAGCAGTTGTTTCGTCTCTCGGCGATGCCGAGCGCCTCGCGGGCCGGCCGCAGCCAGCCGAACCTGGCCCGCGCCGAGATGGTTCGCCAGATGCTCGAGATGGACGGCCCCGAGGGCCCCGTCCAGGTCGATGCATCTAGCATGGTCGCCGTGACGGCCAACCGGGCCACCAACAGCCTGGTCGTCTCCGCCCCGGCCGAGGCGATGGCCGTGATCGCGGGGATCGTCCAGGAGCTCGATCAGTCGGCCGGCGAGTCGACGCGCCCGGTGGTGCGGCTTTACCCGGTGGGCGGCGGCGACCTGAACAGTCTCGCCGAGACGATCCAGACGATCTTCGCCGACGCCGCCGTCGCCCGCGGCCCACGCGGAGGCCGGACGTTGGCCCAGGGGCAGCGGACGCCCGTCATCGTCACCGCCGACGCGGCCGCCGGGGTGCTCATCGTCTCGGCCTCGGCCGATCAGCACGAGTTGATCGCCACTGTGCTCCACGATGTGCAGGCAGCCCAGGCCGCCGCGGGCGAAGCGGTGGTGCGGGTCTACAAGATCCGCCACGCCGACGCCACGCAGGTCGCCAACGCCGTGCAGGGGACGTTCGACACGTCGTCGACCTCCACCCGGCGCCCCGGCCGTCGCGGCAGCACGCCCGCCGCCGGCGCGGCCCTGCGGGTGACCGCCGACACGAGCAGCAACTCGGTGGTCATCAGCGCCACGCCCGACGAGCACGAGCGGATCGCCGCGATCATCACCGAGATGGACACCACGCCCGGCGGCGAATCGCTGGTGCGGGCGATCCCGCTCGATCACGCCGACGCCGAGGCGACCGCCCAGGTGCTCACCCGCGTGTTCGCCCCCGACGCGCGGGGCCGCCGCTCGGCCGGTGCGACGGTGGTCATCGAGGGCAACCGCGATTCGCGGACGCTGCTGGTCCGCGCCGACAACGACACCTTCGAGCGGATCCGCGCGATGGCCGAGCAGCTCCACGCCGCCGGCTCGCAGGCCGCCGGCGTGTTCATCCTGCCGCTGACCCGCGCCAACGCGGCGCAGATGGCCCAGCGGGTCAGCGACCTGCACAACCAGCAGGTCGCCTCGGCCCGCCGGACGGGTTCGACGGTCGAGCCGATCGCGGTGACCGCCGACGAGCGGGCCAATGCCCTGGTCCTCGCCTGCACCGCCGAGCAGTTCGAACAGGTCAGCCAGTGGGTCAACCAGATCGAGGAGATGAACCCCCGCCGCGGCGAGCCGCGGATCATCAAGCTCGAGCACGCCGATCCGGAGGAGGTCGAGCAGGCGATCCGCCAGTTGTTCGGCGGCTCGGCCCCGCCGCGGCGAGGCGCCGGCGCCGGCGACGACACCCTGCCGTTCGAGATGACGGTGCTGCCCAACCAGCGGCAGTTGCTCATCGAGGCGTCCGACGAGGACTGGGAGATGATCCGCCAGTTGGTCGAGTCGCTCGACACCGCCGCGGCGGCCACGCGGCCGGAGATGCGGCTGTTCGTGCTCGAACACGCCAACCCCACGCGGGTGGCCCAGTCGCTCAACCAGATGTTCCAGCGGATCGCCCGGTCCGGCCGCGCCGAGGACGCGGTGACAATCACCGCGCTGGAGCAGACCCGGTCGATCGTCGTCGCCGGCTCGGCCGAGCGGATCGAGGACGCCGCCCGGCTGATCGAACAGCTCGACACCGAGACGGTCAGCCCGGAGGTGCAATTCAAGATCTACCCTTTGGAACACGCCCGGCCGTCCAAGGTGATCGGGTTGCTCGACACCATGTTGCAGGAGTACCGCCGGGCCAACCCCGACCAGCCGATCGGGCTGGTGGCCGATGAGCCGACGCGGTCGATCGTGGTGACCGGGCGGCCGAAGGCGTTTGAGGAGATCGAGAAGATCCTCACGGCCCTGGATGTCGAGCCGGCCACGCCGGCGACGGAGGTGCGGATCATTCCATTGCTGAAGGCCGAGGCCGAGGCGCTGGCCGACGTGCTCAACGAGATGCTCCGGCCCAGCAGCGAGGGCCAGGTCACCCCCGAGGCGCGGGCCCTGCAGGAGCAGGTGCGCCGGCTGAAGGTGGTAGGGCCGGACGGTCGGGCGGTGCCGGAACTGGACCTGACCCGCCCGATCAAGATCAACGCCGATCCCTCCGGCAGCGGGTCCAACGCGCTGATCCTCTCGTCGACGCCCGAGAACGTCGCCGCTCTCGCGGCGGTCGTGGCGATCATGGATACCGTGCCGATCAGCGAGACGGTCGAGGTGCGGATCGCCCACCTCGAGCACGCCGACGCCGCCAGCGTCGTGGAAGTGCTCCAGGAAATCTTCGCCGAGGGCGCCGATCAACTGGCCGGCCGCCCCGGCGGCCCGGTGGCCGGCCGCGCCGAGCCGGCGACCCAGCCGGGACGCGCCCTGGTCAAGCCGCTGAACGTCTCGGCCGATGCCCGCACCAACACGCTGATCCTCAGCGGGGCGCCCGACACGCTCGAACTGGCCGCCCGCGTCATCAAGGATCTGGACCAGGAGGCGTCCGGCGTGGCCACGGAGGTGCGGCTGTTCAAGCTCGAACATGCCGACGCGGTCCGCCTGGCCGAGGTGCTCGAAGCCGTCTTCGCCGAAGACGACGGCGGCGACGATCCGGCCGCCGAGGGCATGCGGACGCACGTGACCCGCCTGGTGCGCACGCTGCCCGACGGCGAGCAGTTGGCCACGCAGTTCCCGCGGACCCGCGCGGCGTTGACCATCCAGGCCGACGAGGCCACCAACACCCTCGTCATTGCCGCCCGCAAGGACATGATGCCGCTGATCGCCGACGTGATCGCCTCGATGGACATCCCCGGGGCCGGCGCGATGAACGGGGTGCGGATCTTCCCGCTGACCCACGCCAATGCCGGCACGATGGCCACGATGCTGCAGGACCTGTTCGACCGGCGCTACGAAGCCGCCCGGACCGAGGACCTCGAGCGCCAGAAACCCATCATCCTGCCCGAGCCGCGGACCAACTGCCTGCTGGTGGTCGCCAACGAGTCCGACAGCCAGGTGCTGACCGACCTGCTGGCCAGGCTCGACGTCAAGCCCGTCAACCCGTCGGTGCACCTGGCGGTGCTGGCCTTGACCCACAACGACGCCGGGGTCGTCGGTCCGATGATTGAGGATATTTTCGACGCGCGTCGTGATGCGATGACCCCGCAGGGCACCGAGCCGGCCCCGCAGGATCAGGTGAACGTCGAGGTCGACGCCCTCAATAACGCACTGATCATTTCGGCCAGCAGCGAGAACCTCGAGATGATCCGCGACCTGCTGGCCAAGGTCGACGTCGAGCCGTCCGCCGTCGAGGGCATCGTGAGGCTTTACCCGCTGATCAATGCCGACGCCCAGCGGATCGCCGATCTGCTCGAGGGGCTGGTCAGCGACGGGTTGTACAAGCCCGGCCTGGCCGCCGGGGGCGACAGTGACCTGATCGAGGCCCGCGAGAAGGTGTCGATCGTCGCCGACATCCGGACCAACGTGCTGGTGGTATCGGCCTCGCGGGAGAACTTCGCGGTGATCGAGAAGATCATCGCCCAGCTCGACGCCACCGACGGGTACGGCCTGTTGGGCGACGTACGGCTGTACACGCTGGATCGCGCCGACGCCGAGACGCTGGCCGACACCTTGCGGGAGTTCTTCGCCTCCAAGCGCGCCGCCGAGGAAGCCAGTGGCTCCAGCGGCCGTCTGCTGGAGGTGACGATCGTTTCCGACGGGCGCACCAACACGCTGCTGGTCGCCGGCGGGCGGGAGTGTTTCGCCCAGATCGAGGCGATGATCGACCGGCTGGACGGCGACGGGGAGCCCCGCGGGGAGGCCCCGGCGGTCTTCCCGCTGCACAAGGGCCGGGCGGCCGACGTGGTCGAGTCAATTACCCAGCTCTACGAGAGCCAGGGCGGGCTGGAGAAGATCGGCTTGTCGATCAGCGCCGACGAGCGGACCAACGCCGTCATCGTCAGCGGCGGGGCCGCCGACGTCGAACGGATCGGCCAGATCGTCGAGAAGCTCGACGCCGGCAACGTCACGCACGTGATGGAGATCCGCGTGATCCCCCTGCGCCAGGCCGACGCGACGGAACTGGCCGACCTGCTGGATGAGACGCTGACCTCGGCGCCGCGGGCGCCCGGCGGCGACGACGCGACCCGCCAGGCGATGATCCAGTTCATCCGCACGCTGCCCGGCGGCAAGGAGATCATCAGCCGCGCGCTGCAGGAGGGCGTGCTGGTCACCCCCGACGCGCGGGCCAACGCCCTGGTGGTGGTGGCGGCGGCCGATTCGATGAACCTGCTGACCAACCTCATCGAGGCCCTCGACTCGGTGGCCACCCCGGCCGCCCAGATCCGCGTGTTCCGCCTGGTCAACGCCGACGCCGCCCAGATGGCCACGGTGCTTAGCGAACTGTTCCGCCTCGAAGGCAGCGACGGCGACCCGAAGGCCGCCAGCTACACGCTGACGACGGCCGACGGCACGCCGGGCAGCGCGAGCGTGACGATGGACACGGCGGCGAAGGCGTCGCTGACGGTAACCGTCGACACGCGGACCAACCGGCTGCTGCTGGGTGGGTCCGAGCAGTACGTCGGGATGGCCGCCCAGGTCATCGAGGAACTGGACGCCGATCCGGGCCTCGAGCGGGTGCCGGTGGTCTACCGGCTGCGGAACGCCAAGGCGACCGACATCGAGGAGGCGGTCCGCCAGTGGCTCGACGACGAGCGCCAGCGGCTGATCGACGCGATGGGCGGGGACGCGGGGGCGGTCCCGCGCCTGCTGGAGCAGGAGGTGTCGGTCGTGGCGGTCACCAACACGACCACCATCGGCGATTCGGAGATCGAAACGTCCAACACGCTGCTGATCGCCGCCAGCCAGCGGTACCTCGATACGATCCTGTCGATGATCGATCAGCTCGACCAGCCCCAGCCCCAGGTGCACATCGGGGTCATCATGGCGGCCGTCCGGCTCGACGAGTCGATGGAGCTGGGCATCGACTGGGATCTGCAGATGGAGTTCGAGTGGGATACCGAGAACCTGCTGAACGCCTCGACCTTCCTCGGCACCGTCGGCAGCAGCGGCTTCCTGGACGGCGGGCTGAACCTGGCCGTGACGGGCGGGGACGTGAAGTTCTTCCTCCAGGCGCTCAAGAGCCGGGGCAACCTGGAGGTGATCGCACGGCCGACGATCACGGCGATGGACAACCATCCCGCCATGATCAACATCGTCGAGCGGGTGCCCTACCTGACCAACATGCGGATCACCGACAGCGGGGGCGTGATCAACTCGGTCGACTACGAAGAGGTCGGCGTGATCCTCGACGTGACGCCGCGGATCAGCCCCGACGGGTTCATCCTGATGGACGTCAAGCCGGAACTGTCGTCGCAGTCCGGGACGTCCCTCGACCTGGGCGGCGGGGCGTCCTCGCCGATCTTCTCCACCCGCCAGGCCAGCACCACCGTGTCGGTGCGGGACGGCCAGTCGGTTGTCATCGGCGGGTTGATCGACACGCAGAAGGACGACATCGAGACCAAGGTCCCGCTGCTGGGCGACCTGCCCCTGCTGGGCCGGCTGTTCAAGCGAACCACCCAGGAAGAGCGGCGTACGGAGTTCCTGATGATCCTGACGCCGCAGATCATCCGCGACGAGACCGATGCGCAGCGCCTGACCCGCCGGGAGATCGACCGGACGCACCTGCGGCCCGAGTCGCTGGCGCCGTACAACCAGGCGCTGTTCGGTGACGGGGCGAGCAGGAGCGACGAGGACCGCCTGCCGGCCAACACGCCGGCGACCCTGGACGGCGGGGTGGCGCCGCGATCGGTTCGCCTTCCCGCCCGGCGGGGCGAGCCGCAGGGCCCGAACGTGACCGTGATCGGAGGTGAACGTTGAACCGCATCGTCCTGCTTACCCTCGTTGGGGTGCTGTCGGCGGCCCTGGGCGGCTGCGGCGGGTCGATCCTGCGCGGCGGCGGCGGGGGGGTCGATCATGTGTCGCTGTGGGCGTCGCCCCTGACGGAAGATACCGACGGCCACGCGGATACCGACGACGGCGTTTCCGTGCGCCTGATCTTCTACGACCTCGCCCCCGGCGGCAAAACCGAGGCGGTGGCCGTGCGGCGGGGGGTGGACCTGGTGATGTACGACGGCGACCTGAACGGCCGATCCGCCGCCGACACCGAGCCGTTCCACGTCTGGCAGGTGACACCCGAGCAACTGGCGGCGCTGCGCAGCGGCTATTACGGCCTGCGGTGCTACGACCTGGCGCTCTACTGGCCCGGCCGCCGTCCCGACTCCCGGACCGTCACCCTCATCGCCCGCTACGAGAACCAGGCCGGACGCCTGCTGACCTCCGCGCCGGCGGTCATCAAGATCCGCTGACGGTCGCCCGGCGTACTCCTGGCGGGCGGCTCGCTTCCCTCCGGTTGCTTTTGAACCCCGCGGCCGGTTGTGCTATGCTGCCCGTCCTGGACACCCAAGGAGTAACGCCCATGGCGCAAACGCTTGCACAGAAAATCCTTGCCGCCCACCTGGTGGAAGGGGCGATGGCGCCCGGATCGGAGATCGGCCTGCGGATCGACCAGACGCTCACCCAGGACGCCACCGGCACGACGGCATTCCTGCTGTTCGAGGCGATGGGCATCCCCCGCGTCCGCACCGAGGTGTCGGTCAGCTACGTTGACCACAATCTGGCCCAGTTCGGGCCCGAAAACCACAACGACCACCTCTATCTGGCCTCGATCGCCGCCAAGGTGGGCGCCTACCACAGCCGTCCGGGCAACGGGATCTGCCACCAGGTGCACCTCGAACGCTTCGCCCGCCCCGGCGCCACGCAGCTCGGCAGCGACTCGCACACCCCGACCGCCGGCGGGATCGGCGCGATCGCCATCGGCGCCGGCGGGCTGGACGTCGCCGTCGCCATGGGCGGCGGGACCTTCTACACGCCGTGCCCGCGGATCATCGGCGTCGAACTCACAGGCCGTCTGGCGCCCTGGGTCGCCTCCAAGGACATCATCCTGCGGCTGCTGAGCATCCTGACGACCAAGGGCAACGTCGGCGGCCTGGTGGAGTACTTCGGCGACGGCGTCGCGACGCTGGACGTCCCCGCCCGGGGCACCTGTACCAACATGGGCGCCGAGCTGGGCGTGACGACCAGCGTGTTCCCCTCCGACGACGTCACCCGCCAGTTCATGGCCGCCCAGGGCCGCGAAGACCAGTGGACACCCCTGGCGGCCGATGACGCGGCCGCCTACGACCGCATCACCAAGCGGTTGCACGGCGAGACCGACGCGGCGGTGATTGACAACATCCGGCGCTATTGCACCGATGTGGAGGTCTCGGGGACCGACGCGGCGGGGTACGTCGAGGTGAGCTTCGGCCACGTCGTGATCGACCTGGATGAACTGGAGCCGCTGGCGGCGGCCCCCGGCTCGCCCGACCACGTGGTGACCGTGGCGTCCCTGGCCGGCACGACCGTCGACCAGGTGCTCCTGGGCTCCTGCACCAACAGCAGTTACCAGGATATGATGACCTGCGCGGCCGTGATGAAAGGCCGCACCGTTCACCCAAACGTGGAACTGGGCATCCACCCCGGCAGCCGGCAGGTGCTGGCGATGCTCACCCGCGACAGCGGCCTGGGCGACCTGATCGCCGCCGGCGCCCGGATCCTTGAGAACGCCTGCGGCGCCTGCATCGGCCAGGGCTTCAGCCCCGGCGAGGGGCGGGTCAGTCTGCGGACGTTCAACCGCAACTTTACCGGCCGCTCCGGCACCCCCGACGACCAGGTCTATCTCGTCAGCCCCCAGACGGCCGTCGCCGCGGCGCTGACGGGCCGGTTCACCGACCCGCGAACGCTCACCGAGACCTACGGGATCGCCTGCCCGCGGATCGATCCGCCCGAAACATTCCTGGTCGACGATTCGATGATCAACGCCCCCGCCGCCGACGGCGACGCCGTCGAGGTGGTGCGCGGCGCGACCATCGTCAAGCCCCCGGCCGGCGAGCCCGTGGCCGCGACAATCGACGGACGCGTCCAGATCAAGGTCGGCGACAAGATTACCACCGACCACATCATGCCCGCCGGGACGTTCCTGAAGTACCGCTCCAACGTACCGGTCTATGCGAAGTACGTCTTCGACTGCTTCAAGACCCCCGGCGAGCCGACCTTCGCCGAGCGCTGCCTGGAGGCCAAAGCCCAGGGCCGGCCGTCGATCATCGTCGCCGGCGACAGTTACGGCCAGGGCTCCTCGCGGGAACACGCGGCCCTGTGCCCGATGTACCTCGGCGTGCGGGCCGTCATCGCCAAGGCGATCGAGCGGATGCATTTCGCCAACCTGATCAACTTCGCGGTCATGCCGCTGCTGTTCGCGGATGGGACGGACTACGACGCGATCGAGCCCGGCGACGAGCTCCGCATCGACGGCGCCGCCGACGCGGTGCGATCGGCGGAGGCGATCGAGGTGGTCAATGTCACCCGCGGGTCGACCCTGACGTGTCGTCTGGCCTACTCCGACCGGCAGCGCGCCATCCTCGTGGCGGGCGGCCTGCTGAACTACACCCGCCAGAGGGCCTAGTGAAAGGCAGCATCATGGGACGTGTGACGTTAGCGGCGGTGGGCGACATCTCGTTCTGCCGCGGACCGATGGTCGATCGGATCGCCGGCGGCGAGCCGGCCTTTCCCTTCGAGCACGTGCTCGCGTCGCTGCAGGCGGCCGACGTCCGCTTCGGCAACCAGGAGTCGGTCCTGACGCCGGCGGACTTCCCCGCCGACAAGCTCCCCGGTCGGGCGCTGCAGTCGTCGGATGTCGCGGCCGAATCGCTGGCGCTGGCGGGATTCGACGTGCTGCACGTCGCGTCCAATCACGCCCTGGACTGCGGCAGCCGCGGGTTGGCCAACACCTGCGCCCGCCTGCGCGGGATCGGCGTCCAGCCGCTGGGGGCCGGCCCGGACCCGGCCGAGGCGCCGGCGATGCGGGTGGTCGAGCGCGACGGGCTGCGGATCGGTTTCCTGGGCTACCTCGAGCCGTGCAACTGGGTCCTGCGGGGCGGCGGGGGCAAGGTATCGCTGTTCGACCCGGCTGGGGCCCGCGCCGACATCGCCCGCTGCCGCGAGCAGGTCGACACGCTGGTCGTGAGCCTGCACGCGGACCTGGAGTTCCGCCCGGCCCCCAGCGTTCCGCGCGTAGACGTCTGCCGCGCAATGATCGACGCCGGGGCAGATCTGGTCCTGTGCCATCATCCCCACGTGCCGCAGGGTGTCGAGCGGTGGGGCGGGGGGCTGATCGCTTACAGCCTGGGCAATTTCATCTTCCCCTGCGGGCCGTACCTGCGCAACGTCGGCGGGCCGCACGTGACGCGTGCGACGATCCTGCACGTGGACCTCGTCGACGGCCGCGTCGGCGATTTCCGGCGCGAGAGCTTCCGCATCGACCCTGACGAGGGACGCCCCTACCCCCTGACCGCCGATGAGCAGGTCGAGGCCGACGCCCATCACGCGATGCTCGACGCGATCGTCGCCGACCGGCAGCGCCTGCGGGAGGTGTGGTACGAGTCGTGCTTGGTGTATCTCAAGATCGCCTGGCCGCAGATCGTCAAGGCCGGCCCGGAGGCGTTCGTCGACCAGGTCGGCTGGCGACTGCTGGGGCTTGAGGAGAACGCCAACTGGGTGGCGGGGATCATGGAGATGGCACGTCAGCGCTGCGCGCTGAACAGTCAGGGCGACTTCGAGTTCGTCCGCCCCAACACCCCGTTCGAGACGTGACCGCCGGCCGCCTTGCCCGCCGGCGGGGCCGCCGATAGGATAAAGTGTGTCGCTGCAAGTCAGGACATCGACGATGCGAGTGACGTTGGCGATGGCGATCGGCCTGTTGAGCTGGTCGGCGACGTCCTGCGTGTACTGGCCGTTCGGCCACGACGAGCCGGCGCCGCTGCCGTTGACGCCCGCACTGAGCGGTCGTGCCGCCGAAGCAACCGACACCGCCGGCGCCGTCCGCGAGGCGCCGCCGCTGGTCGAGTCGGACGAGCCGGGCGACCCGCCGGAGCTCCTGCCCGTCGATCCGGCGACCGAGACGGCCAGCGACGAGTACACCCCGCCGCCGACGGACGATTCGCCGCCCGAGCCGCTGCGGGAGGGCGATCGGATCGTCCGGCGGACCGGGCAACTCGTGGCGAGCGGCGACGGCCGCCGGCGTTTCGTGTTCGACGCCGCGAGCGGGCAGCGCCTGCTGCCGGCGATGATCGTTCTGCCCAACGCGCTGCTGGAGGCCATGGAACGGCAGGCGGCGGACGAACCGACGGTATTCGACATTTCCGGGGAAGTGACCCGCTACCGGGGCGACACGTTCCTGGTGATCCGCCGTGCGGTCGTGGTTGCCTCGGGCGACCAGGAAGGGTGAGACCATGAAGACGACGCTGGTGTGCACGATCGCGATGGCCCTGCTGATGGCGACCCTCTCGCTGACGGCCGCCGAGGACGATCCGCCGGCGACAGAGCCGGCCGACCCGGAGGTGACAGCCGACGAGGTCATCCGCGAGTTGATGGAGCGCCGCGAGATCCGCCAGGCCGTCACGGCCGAGGTCGCCCCGTCCACGGCCCCGGCGACGCAGCCGGACACCGTGGCGCCCGCCGAGATCGTCAGGCCCCTGCCGATGCCGCCCGGCGCGATGATCGTCGGCCGTCTCGGACGCCTGCGGCGCAACGAGGATGCGGGGTGGTGGCAGTTCCACTTCGAAAGCGAGCGGGACATCCTCTACGAGCCGCCGATGCGTGTGCTGCCCAACCGGCTGCTGGAAGCGATGGAGACGATCATGGAGACCACCGGCCGGACGACCGTCCGCTTCAAGGTCAGCGGCGAGATCACGACCTACCGCGGGCAGCGGTACCTGCTCATCCGCCGCATGCTGGTCTACCGGGACACGGGGGCGCTGTAGGCGCCCGCGGGAGGAGTTGAGAAACTCGAAACTCGAAATGCCAAACAAAGAGTTTGTTTCGTTTTTCGTGCTTCGGATTTCGGATTTGGCCTTCCAGCCGCACGTACAGTCGGAGAATGATGGAGAAGGGGGGGGTCATGTGGATGCACCCGTGGGCCTTGTGGCTGCTCGCGGCGGTCGCGGCGGTCGCGGCGGTGACGTGGTGGCGGCCGATTCGCCGGTCGACGGTCGTGGCGAGTATCCACCTGTGGCGCGACGTCGTCGCCGCGGCGGGGTCGGGCCGTCCGAGGCGGTGTCGCGGCGTGCCGCCGCTGGCGTGGTGGCTGCTGCTGGGCGGCTCGGTCGCCGCGGTGGTCGCCGTGGCCGGACCCGTCGAGCGGACAACGCCCCCGCCGGTCGCCTCGCCACCGCCCGCGCCGGCCTTGATGACCTTCGACGCCGTGGAGGCCGTCGCCGTTGGCGACGGGACGGATCAGCTCTTCGTCGCGCTGCGCAGCCACGTGGCCTTCGCCCGGGCGGTGGTGATGACGGTGCTCGTCGAGCCGAGCGGGACGGTTCTGTCGACCGGCTTCGTCCTTCCGCCCGGCGGGCGGGTCGTGCGGGTGTTCGACGTGCCCGCGTCGGCGACCAGGCTGCACGTGCTGGCCGGAGGCGACGGGGCCCTGTCGGCCACGGTCACCCGGCGCCGGTCTTCGGATGCGGCGGTGACGGCCTTCGGGCGGGATAATCCCTGTATCCGCAAGCTCATGCGCGCGATGGCCGGGCGGCATGTCCCGGCCGACCCGGACGGGCCATCGTTCGCCGTCGCCGTGGCGGCCGAGGTGTGGGTCGCGCCGCCGTCGCTGGAGGCCGGGCCGTTCGGCGCCATGCGGCTGCCGGAGGCGCTGACGCATGGCGGCGCGGACGTGCGGCACGCGCGACCGTGGGTGGGCTCGCCGGAGCCGCCTGCCGTGCGCGCTGTGGCGCCCGCCGACGCGCTGAGGATGCTCTTGGCCGAAGGGTCCGCCCTGCCGACCCCCGACGAGGCGCCCCGAATCCTGGAGACCTCCGCGCCGCCGCCGGCGGCCGCGGCGTTCGAGTGGATCACCCGAAACACCCGCCGGACCGTGTGGGTCAGCGACGTGCCCACCGTCGTCCGGTCGGCCGTGCCGCCGGCGCCGGCGGCGCCGCCGGGCGAGGGGCGGTGGGAAGCGCCGGCACTGGTGGCCGGCCTGTTGTGGTTGGCGGGGTGGCGCCGCCTGGGACGGATCCTATAATACATTGCATGAGCCCTAAGCCACCCGAACGCGAAGCCATGCTTTATGAACGCCTGGCCGAGGAGGCGGTCCGCTGCAACCTGTGCGGGCACCGCTGCGTGATCCGCCCGGGCGGGTACGGCCGCTGCCGCGTCCGTCAGAACATCGGCGGAACGCTTTACAGCCGCAACTACGGCTATCTCGTGGCGGCCAACGTCGATCCGATCGAGAAGAAACCGCTCTACCACGTCCTGCCGGGCTCGACGAGCATGTCGATCGCGGCGGTGGGGTGCAACTTCCAGTGCGCGTTCTGCCAGAACTGGCAGATCAGCCAACTGCCGCGCGGGGGCTCGCCGGAGGTCGGGCAGCCCATCACCCCTGCCGAGGTGGTCGCGGCCGCCCAACAGCACGGCTGCGCGTCGATCAGCTACACGTATACCGAGCCGACGATCTTCTTCGAGATGGCGTATGATACCGCCCGTCTGGCCGCCGACGCGGGGCTCAAGAACTGCTTTGTCTCCAACGGGTTCCTCACCCCCGAGGCGGTGCGGACGATCGCGCCGGTGCTCGACGCGATCAACGTGGACCTCAAGGCCTTTCGCGACGAGACGTATCGCGACGTCATGAAAGCGCGCCTGGCGCCGGTGCTCGAATGCCTCAAGACGCTGATGGCCGTCGGCGTGTGGGTGGAGGTCACCACGCTGGTGGTGCCGGGGCTGAACGATTCGGACGAGGAACTGCGTGACATCGCCGGCTTCATCGCTGGTGAGCTCGGCCCCGACGTGCCCTGGCACGTGAGCCGGTATCACGACGACTACCAGATGAACGGCCGCGGCTCGACGCCGATCGCGACGATCGAGCGGGCCGAACGTCTGGGCCGCGAAGCGGGATTGCACTACGTCTACCCCGGCAACGTCGCCGTCGGCGCCGACACCCGCTGCCCCAACTGCGGCGCGACCGTCGTCAGTCGCAGCCCCTTCGGTCTCAAGGCCAATCGCCTCGCCGACGGCGCCTGCAGCGCGTGCGGCGCGGCCATCGCGGGTGTGTGGAGTTGAACCTTTCCGCCGCGCATAGAAACAGGGCGAGAGGCCGAACGGACGGCCTGCTCGCCCGGGTATGCTCTCTACCATCAACCGCCGGCGTCGAGGCCCCGGGCCCCGCACCGGACGGCGCGTAAGGTGCGCTAGCGCTTCTTGCGGCGGTTACGACGCTCGCGGCGTTTCTTGCTGCCGACTTTTCTGCGGCGTCTTGGCTTGGCCATAGGACTCCCGGTGGCTTGGAGACAATCGGTCGGTTCGTGGACGGCCCCGAACGTCGAGCCCGCCCGAACAAGACCCTTCCTTCTACCGGGTCGAACCAGGCATGTCAAGGGGTGATCTGACGGCGCGGCGGCTGGTGAGCGACCTTCTTTTCTGGCAGATCGTCATGCGGCCCGCTGGCGGCTCCAGTAGTCGTCCCAGAGCTTCGAGTAGTACAAGGTGCCCAGCGCCATG
>CAZHRW010000074.1:0-5066 GCA_964535025.1 uncultured Planctomycetales bacterium | reverse complement strand
CGACCTCGACGGCGACGGGACGCCCGAGCTGATCACGGCAAACTTCTTCGACGACACCGTCTCGGTCCTGCCCAACGCCGGCGACGGCACGTTCGGCCCACAGACGACCTGGACGGTCGGCCGGCGACCGACCGCCGTGGCCGCCGCCGACGTGGACGGCGACGAGGTGACGGACCTGATCGTCGCCAACGGCGACAGCGACACCGTCTCGGTCCTGATCGGTAGCGGCGACGGCACGTTCGCCCCCCAGGCCGTCTACGATGTCGGCGACAGCCCCTGGGATGTGACCGCCGTCGACGTGGACGGCGACGGCGACGTGGACCTGGTGACCGCCAACGCCGGCGACGGCACCGTCTCGGTCCTCGCCAACGCCGGCGACGGCACCTTCGGCGACCAGGACATCTACGCCGTCGGCGACGACCCGCAGGCCGTGACCGCCGCCGACGTGGACGGCGACGACCGGCCCGACCTCGTCGCGGCCAACACCAGCGACGATACGGTCTCCATTTTGCGGAGCCTCACCACGCCTCTGACCGGCGGCGACGCCGACGGTGACGGCGACGTCGACCTCGATGACTTCGCACGGCTCAAGCTGAACTTGGGCCTCACCGCCGGGGCCACCTGGAGCCAGGGCGACTTCGACGGCAACGGCACGGTCGACCTGGACGATTTCGCGGTCTTCAAGCTGAACTTTGGCACGGCGCCTTTAACCCCCGGCGACGCCGACGCCGACGGCGACGTCGACCTCGACGACTTCGCACGGCTCAAGCTGAACTTCGGCCTCACCGCCGGGGCCACCTGGGGCCAGGGCGACTTCGACGGCAACGGCACGGTCGACCTCGATGACTTCGCGATCCTCAAGCTGAACTTCGGCACCGCCGCGGCGTCCGTCACAACGACCGATGACCTGCTCGCGACGACGAGTGCGTCGGCCCGCCCGCGCCTGCGGCGCGCCCGCCGCCGCACGCGCATCGAGCGGGACCCAGCCATGGCGGATGTCCTGGCGGCAGCGCCCCTGGGAGTCGTGGGCCGGTAGCGCCTCACGCGGGTACGGCGGCTACCAGCCGGCTTTCTCGATGCGGTCGACCACGGCCGGCGGCGTGAGGCCGAACTGCTCGGCGAGGACGGCCATGGGGCCGCTGGCGCCGAAGTCGTCCAGGCCGACGAACAAGCCCTCCGGCCCGAGGATGCCTTCCCAGCCCTGGATGATGCCCGCTTCGAGGACGACCCGCCGGGTCAGCCTGGCGGGGAGCACCGTTTCGCGATAGTCCCGCGACTGGGCGCCGAACAGCTTGATGCTGGGCATGGAGACGACGCGGACGGTGCGGCCTTTCTCGCGGAGCAGGACCGCCGCGTCGAGGGCGAGGTGGACCTCCGAGCCGCTGGCGATGAGGAGCAGCTCGGCGCCCTCCTCGTCGTCGAGAATATACCCGCCCGACAGGAGCCCTTCGGCCGAGCCGTACCGGGTGCGGTCGAGCGTGGGGAGCTTCTGGCGGGTCAGGGCCAGGCAGGTCGGGCCGTCGGTGCGGGCGAGGGCGTACTGCCAGGCGTAGGCGACCTCGTTGGCGTCGCAGGGGCGCAGCAGTTCCGTGCGGGGCAGGGCCCGGATGGCGGCATGGTGTTCGACGGGCTGGTGCGTGGGGCCGTCCTCGCCGACGAAGATGGAGTCGTGGGTGTAGATGAACACGGTCGGCAGGCGCATCAGGGCGGCCATCCGCACCGCGGGGCGCATGTAGTCGTGGAAGACCATGAACGTCGCGCAGAACGGCCGCAGGCCGTGCAGGGCCAGGCCGTTGGCGATGTGGCCCATGGCGTGCTCGCGGACGCCGAAGTGGATGTTCCGCCCGCCATAGGCGCCGGGGGTCACCCACGAGGCGTACTTGCCCGAGGTGATTCGCGTCTTGTTGGACGGCTCGAGGTCGGCGCTGCCGCCGACGAGGCTGTCGACGACGGCGGCGAAGGCGTTGAGGACCTTGCCCCCCGAGGCGCGGGTGGCGAGGGTGTCGTCGGGGCCGAACGTCGGGCGGGCCGCCTCCCATCCGTCGGGCAGCTTGCCGGCGATCAGGCGGGCCAGCTCGGCGCCGCGGTCGCCCTCGGCGACGGTGTAGGCCGCGAGGGCCGCATCCCACGCCCGGCGTGTCGCGGCCCAGTGCTTGCGCCGCTCGGCGAAGAAGGCTTCGACAGCCGGCGGCACGTGGAACGGTTCGGTCGGCCAGCCGCATGCTTCCTTGGCGGCGGCGAGCTCCTCGGCGCCCAGCGGGGCGCCGTGCACGTCGGCGCTGCCGGCCAGCGTGGGGGCGCCCTTGCCGATGGTGGTGTGGGCGACGATCAGGCTGGGTTGGTCGGTGACCGCCTGGGCGGCTTCGATCGCGGCGGCGATGGCGTCGTGGTCGTGGCCGTCGATGTCCTGCACGTGCCAGCCGAGCGCCTCGTAGCGGGCGTTGACGTTCTCGGTGAAGGCCAGGTCGGTCGAGCCTTCGATGGAGATCTCGTTGTCGTCGTAGATTGCGATGAGCTTACCGAGCTTGAGGTGTCCGGCGAGCGACGCGGCCTCGTTGCTCAGCCCTTCCATCTGGCAGCCGTCGCCCATGATGACGTAGGTGTAGTGGTCGACGAGGTCGTATTCGTCGGTGTTATAGCGTTCGGCGAGCATCGCCTCGGCCAGGGCGATGCCGACGCCGCTGGCGAACCCGACGGCCAGCGGGCCGCTGGTGACGTCCACGCCGGGCACGTCCCCGTATTCGGGATGGCCGGGCGTGCGGGAGGCGAACTGGCGGAACTGCTGCAGGTCGGCCTTGGTGAGATACCCGCAGAAGTGCAGGATCGAGTACAGCAGCATCGACCCGTGCCCGGCCGACAGGAGCACGCGGTCGCGGTTGAGCCACATCGGGTCGGCCGGGTCGAGGCGGACGAAGCGGGTCCACAGCACCGTGGCGATGTCGGCGCAGCCCATGGGCATGCCCGGGTGGCCGCTGTTGGCCGCCTGGACGCCGTCGGCGGACAGGAAGCGGATGGTGTTGGCGATCGTGCCGGCCAGCTCGGGCGACGGTGCGGTCATCTCGTGCGTCGGAGGCATCGGCGAATTCCTTCCGGTCGGGGGTCCATCGGTTGTCGTGACACAAGATCCCCCATTGTCTGCGCCGGCCCGTCAAAGGCAAGCCTCAGCCGATGCGCAGCGCCAGCAGCGTGACGTCGTCGGCGCGGTCGTGGAGGCCGGCGAAGCGGCGCATGTCCCACAGGACGTGGCGGCAGAGGCCGTTGGCGTCGGCGCCGTCGGCGACGGCGGCCAGGGCCGACTGGTACGTGCGCTGGCGGCCGAACTGCTCGGCGCGGAAGTTCATCGCCTCGATCAGCCCGTCGGTGGCGCAGAACATCACATCCCCGCGCTTCAACTGCACCACGCTCTTGTCGTACGTTTGGTCGCGGTCGATCCCCAGCACCAGCCCCCGGCCGGTCAGGGGGGTGGCGGTCCCGCCGCGCAACAGCACGGGCGGCTCGTGGCCGGCGTTGCCGTAGGTCAACTCCATCGCGGCGGTGTTGAGCACGCCGTAGAACAGCGTGGCGAACGACTCGTCCAGTGTATCGTTGCACAGGCCCCGATTGACCCGCCCGAGGATGTCGCCCAGATCGTACAGGTCGTCGGCATGGGCTCGCAGGGAGGCCCGCAGCGAGGCGGTCATCAGCGCGGCGGGCACGCCCTTGCCCATGACGTCGCAAACGACCACCCCGAGGTTGCCGTTGGGCAGGTCGATGAAGTCGTAGAAATCGCCGCTCAGCTCCAGGCTGGGCACGTACGCCGCGCCGATGTCGACGTGGGGATACCTGGGCGGCTCGGCGGGCACCATGCGGCGCTGGACCTGCCCGGCCAGGCGGATCTGCCGTCGCAGCGCCTCGTTGGCCATGCGGTCCTCGTACAGCCGTGCGTTGACGATCGCCGCGGCCGCCTGGTCGGCGATCGCGCGAACCAGCGCGATCTCGTAGTCGCTGAAGCGGTAGACCTCGCCCGTGTAGAGCCGCAAGGCCCCCAGGGAGCGCGACTGGTAGCGGATCGGGACGATCAGGGCGCTGACGATCCCCTCGCGACGGACCTGCTGGGGGAACATGACCCGCGGATCGGTCCGTTCATCTTCGACGTAGACGATCCGCCCGTGGGTCATCGCCTCGGTATCGAGGATGCTGTCGCGCAGCAAGACTTTGCCCTTGCTGAGGTAATCGGCCGAGAGGTTGGCCACGGCCGCGACCGTCAGCTCATCGGTCTGCGCATCAAGCAGCCGCAGGGAGCAGGCCTTGACGCCGATGAAGTTCACGACGGTCTGCACGACGGTATGGAGCACCTCGCCCAGGTCGTGGCCGGCGGTGAACATCGCCGTCACGCGATACAGGGTGGACAGTTCCTCCATCCGGGCCTTCAACTGCTGTTGCTTGCCGCACAATAACTTGAGCGACTCGCCCAGCAGGTGCAGCAGGCTCTCGGCCCCCGGCGGCGGGGGCACGTCGCGGGGCTCCAGGACCAGCCGCCCCAGCACGCGGCCGTCCCGGATGACCGGCAGACCCTCCCGCGCCACCGGCAGGGCGGCCCCGTTGCCGGGCTCGTCGCAGATTCTCACGGTCAGCCCGGTGATGCGGGTGAACGCCTGCTGCAGGTCTTCGAGCGTCGCGGCGTCGATCTGGTGGGTCAGCGTGTTCACGGTGGGCATTCTACCGCCGTCGCGGCCGGTCGAAAACCTGCCGCCAGGGCGACGGACGGCATTTATCTCGCGTGGAGCGGCCGAAAACGCCGAGAATGCCCCCGGGACGGCCTTTGGCTGAAAGGCTATGGAGAAAGGCCGCGGACGTGGTACACTGGGTCGCCTGGATGGAACGCACCGCTGTGGAGGTCGATATCGTCGTGGAAACCGCTCGTCTTCGTCCCCCCCCGCCATCGGGCGATCCCGCCGGACGACGCGTACGGCCGGCGGTGCTCGTGGTGGCGGCCGTCGCCGTGGCGATCGCCGGGTGTCAGCCGTCGTCGGTGGCGCTTCGTCCCCAGACCCCCCCGTCGCCGCGGCTGGACGCCGTCGCCCTGG
>CAZHRW010000073.1:0-22505 GCA_964535025.1 uncultured Planctomycetales bacterium | reverse complement strand
CATGGCGCTGGGCACCTTGTACTACTCGAAGCTCTGGGACGACTACTGGAGCCGCCAGCGGGCCGCATGACGATCTGCCAGAAAAGAAGGTCGCTCACGGCGTGCTAAGCTGCCCAAATTTTGGTTGACCCCCACCTGCCGGGCCGATACCATAAATCCATCATGCGGGGTGGAGGTTGCGTTCGACCGGGAGGTCGACACCTTTGCCCGCCCACCGTAGGTTTCGCGGAAAGGACGACCATGACGAAGTTTCTCATCGCGATGATGCTTGTGGCGGTGTTTCTGACGGCCGGCTGCACGATGACCGAGAACAGCCGCGAACACTACCGTCGAATCGTCGACTCGCAGGAACTCCAGACGCGGATGCTGGTTGAGGACATCGAGATGGTCTTCCTGCTGACGCGACCGGAGTACACCACCCCGTGGGCGGTTCGAAAGGGCCTGCCGAACTAGCCGGACCACCGATCCCTGCCGCTGTGAACCTCCACCCCCGGTCGCGCGCGGTCGGGGGTGTCTTTTGCGCCCAGCGGATCTTGATCCATCGTGAGTCTGCTTCACTCCAACCCGGTCGTCCGGTGGTTTCAACGTAGTTTTCAATGGATGCTGGGCTTCGACGGGCTGCCCTACTTGGCCCGATCCACCTTCCGCCACGAACAACTGGTCTTGATCGCGGCCGGGCTCGGCTTGACGATCGCGATGGATGGATTTCCCCAGCTGTTTCTCAAGAAGGGCTTTTCCGGCTCCGACTGGCTGCCAGAGCTTCGGACGTCTCGCCTGGTCGATGGGCCACATGGCGTTTGGCCGTGATGAAGACACCCACCTGTACATGGGCGCTCACCTGCTGCTGACGGGCCTGCGCGGCATAACCATGCCATTCGTCGGTATCTTCCTTTATAATAGTAGTTTGGGCATGGACCTCATCTGGATGGTCTGCCTCCTCCAGTTCGTCGCCGCAGTGCGGTGCTGGGTCACCGACCGCTACGACAGGCGAAGAGCCGCCCGGAAACCGGCGGCGGCGCGAGCGGCCGGTCCCTGACTGGCAATCGCCCCGCACCGCCGTTACACTGACGTTATGAGCGACCTGTTCGACGCGGCGTTCCTCAAGAAGCTCGAACTGCTCACCCTCAATGCCCGGCGGGCCATGGCCGGGCAGAGGCGGGGCGAGCAGCGCAGCACGCGTCGCGGCTCGTCGGTGGAGTTCGCCGACTACCGCCAGTACACCCCCGGCGACGACTACCGTCGGATCGACTGGAACGCTTACGCCCGCTTTGACAACGTCTTCCTCAAGCTCTTCCGCGAGGAGGAGGACCTGAACGTCCACGTGATGGTCGACGCTTCGGCGTCGATGGATTTCGGCCGCCCCAACAAGTTCGAATACGCCCGCCGGGTCGCCGGCGCGCTGGCGTACATCGCCCTGCACAACGCCGACCGCGTGAGTGTCTACCTCCTGGGCCGCACCGAAGACTCCACGATGCCGGTCCTGGACGTCATGCGCGGCCGCCGGGGTCGCGGGGCGATCTTCGAGGTGTTCGACTTCCTCCAGCAAGGCACCTGCGAAGGGGCCGCCGACCTGAACGGGGCGGTCCAGTACCTCTTGGCCGGACGCGCACAGCCGGGCATCGCGGCGATCATCTCGGACTTCCTGCTGCCCGACGGGTACAACAGCGCCGTCAAGCGACTGATCTACGAGAAGTTCCAGCCGATGCTCCTTCACGTGATGGCCCCCGACGAGATGAACCCCGACCTGACCGGCGACCTGCGGCTGACCGACAGCGAAACGGGCGACCACGTGGATGTCTCGCCCACCCGACGGCTGATCGTCCTGTACCGCAAACGCCTCGAAGCCTTCCGCCAGATGATCAGCACCTTCGCCGCCAGGAGCGGCACGGATTACGTCTTCGCCTCCACCGACATGGCTTTCGAAGACCTTGTCCTCCGCTGGATGCGGGCCGCCAATATGGTAACGTGAGCCCAACGCGCAGATGCCAAACGGCAAAACGGAAAGAAGCGCGCGGCCCATCGAGTGCCGCGCCGTTCTTGTGCGGGACGACGACCCGCCTATAATGCGACTCATGCGGACCGTTGCGTTGATCAACCAGAAGGGCGGGGTCGGCAAAACCACCACGGTGGCCAACCTGGCGGCGGCTTTGGCGGCGCGGGGGCTGAAGATCGCCATGATCGACCTGGACCCCCAGACCCACCTGACGATGCACTTCGGCGTCGAGCCCGACGGCGCGCACGGCGGCGCCTACGAAGTGCTCACCCAGGAACTACCCCTGCTCGACGCGATGGTCGAGGCGGCGCCCAACCTGTCGATCGTCCCCGCTTCGCTCGACCTGGCCGGCGCGGAGATCGAACTGGCAGCGGTCGTCGGACGCGAACAACTCCTCGCCGACCGCTTCGCCGCTGCCAACCTGCCCTACGACTACGTGCTCGTCGACTGCCCCCCGTCGCTGAGCCTGCTGACGCTCAACGCCCTGGCGGCGGCCGATGAGGTGCTCATTCCCCTGCAGCCGCACTTCCTGGCGCTGCAGGGCCTCGGCAAGCTGCTGGAGACCGTGGCGCTGGTCCGACGCCGCATCAACCCCCGCCTGACCGTCGGTGGGATCGTCTTGTGTATGTATGAGAGCAATACCCGCCTGGCCTCGGAGGTGACCGAGGACGTCGCGGCGTTCCTGGCCGCCCAGGACGACTCGAACACGCCGTGGGCCCGGGCGAAGCTGTATGAGACCCGGATCCGCCGCAACGTCAAGCTGGCCGAGTGCCCCAGCTTCGGCGAGTCGATCTTCACCTACGCCCCCGGTTGTCCCGGCGCGCAGGATTACGAGGCGCTGGCCGACGAATTTCTCGCGGCCCACGGAGCCACGCCTGTCACCGGCGAGGCGAACGGCCAAGGCGAACCCCAGACGCCGGAGGAAGTTCGTCTTACTCCCTTCGTCGTCCCCGACACGCCGCCCGCCCTCCCCTCGCCGCCGGCGTCCGAACCGCTGCGGGATCGGCCCTGGGCGGTGCCGGCTCCGCCTGAGCGGGATCAAGCCGAATGAGTCGTCCGGCCCTTCGCCGAGTCAGTCGGATCGTCCTGGCCGTCGCATGGCTGACGGCGTTCATCTTCACGCACATCCCGGCCGAACGGCTGCCGACGTTGCCGACCTCCGACAAGCTGCTTCACATGGCCGCATACGCGGCCCTGGCGGTGGTTTTCTACCTGACGCTCGCAGTCCACGAGGTCCGGCCCCTCCGTCGGGCGGTCTTGGTCGCCGGGCTCCTGGTCCTCTATGCCGTCTTCGATGAAACCACCCAGCCGCTGGTGAACCGCTACGCCTCCGTCGCCGACGGCCTGGCCGACGCTGCCGGCGCGCTGGTCGCCGTCATGCTGTGCCAGGCGGGGTCATGGGCGCGTTGGTGCGTCCGCGCGTGAACGGGGACCGCGGCCCTTCCGGGCCACGGTCCGCAGTGCCTCTTGTGCGAGGGGCCTTACTCGCAGTCACCAGGCCCGTAGCCGGTGCCGTCATTGGGGCCTTCCCCGTCATTGCCCGTGCCGTCGCCCGGGCCGTAGCCGCCATCCTCGTTGGGACCGTTCGGACCGTCTCCGTCGTAGTCGCCGCAGGGACCGTAGGGGCCGTCGCCGTCGCAGATCCCGTCGCCCGTCCCGTCACCAGAGCCGTTGCCGTTACCGGCAAACACGACGCTGTTGAGCGACAGGAACAGGCACACCACCATCATCGCGCACAAAAACCGTTTCATCCTGGGACTCCTCTCCTACACGAACCAAGCCAACAATCGTGACTCAACTGACGATCAGCCAAGTTCCACGACGCATCATTATACTGTGGTATTTATACGCGTCAAGCGCCTTCGGGCTCGCGACGTCAAAAAATATACTTTCGACTATCTACCTGTCACGGGTACGGCTTGGTGCCGACTGTGGTGCCACCCGCGCTCTCGCCGATGCTGCTCGTGTGCTGATCGCCTGGCGATCTGCGAAGCTGCGGGCAGCCAGACGGTTTTGGTCAAGCAACGGTGCCGACTCGGACCGATAACAGCAGTACGAACAAACTGTTACGGAGGCGCATTGCAGCTGGCGCCCCGGGAGACCGATCATGACCGGCAACGAGCCCTACCACCACGACACGTACCTCATTCGTCGGAAAATCTTCAAGATCCTTGGGGCGGCCTTCCACATCTACGGCCCTGACGGCGAGTTGGTCGGCTACTGCAAGCAGAAGGCCTTCAAGCTCCGCGAAGACATCCGGATCTACACGGACGAGTCCTGCGGCACCGAGCTGCTGGCGATCCTGGCGCGGAACGTCGTGGATTTCTCCGCGGCGTACGATGTCGTCGACGCTCTGGCGGGCGAGCCGGTCGGCACGCTCAGACGCCGAGGCTTCGCGAGCCTCTTCCAGGATGCGTGGATCTTCGAAGACGCCGCGGGCGAGGTCGGCGAGATCCGCGAAGACAACCTGCTGCTCAGTCTCATCCGGCGGCATCTGAGCAACCTGATCCCCCAGACCTTCCACGCCACCTGCAACGGTGCGCCGGTCGCCGTCTACAAACAGAACTTCAACCTGTTCGTCCCCAAGCTTCGCGTCACCATCGACCCCGCCGCCGACGGCGCCGTCGACCGTCGCCTCCTCCTGGCCGCCGGCATTCTCCTCAGCGCGATCGAGGGGCGACAGCAGCGGTGAGCCGTACCTCTGGCGGTCGGCGGGGGCGGGTTACTCCTCGAAGCCGGCCTCGGCGACCTCGACGGCCTTGAGCAGGGCGCGGGCCTTGCTGATGGTTTCCTGGTACTCGCTGGCCGGGACGCTGTCGGCGACGATGCCGGCACCGGCCTGGACGTGGACGCGGCCGCCGGTGATGACCATGGTGCGCAAGGCAATGCAGGTGTCCATGTTGCCGCCGAAGTCGACGTAGCCGACCGCCCCGGCGTACGGGCCCCGACGGGTGGGTTCGAGCTCGTCGATAATCTCCATCGCGCGGATCTTCGGCGCGCCGCTGACCGTCCCGACCGGCAGCGTCGCACGCAGGGCGTCAAACGACGTACGGTCCTCGGCGAGCTTGCCCGTTACGTTCGAAACGATGTGCATCACGTGGCTGTAGCGCTCGACCGTCATCACCTCCGACAGCTCGATCGATCGCGGTTCGGCGACGATGCCCACGTCATTGCGGGCCAAGTCCACCAACATCACGTGCTCGGCGCGCTCCTTCGGATCGGCCAGCAGTTCGGCCTCCAAGGCCTTGTCCTCGGCCTCCGTGGCGCCCCGCCGGCGGGTGCCGGCCAGTGGACGGCTGGTCACGACGCCGTCCTCGACGCGGCAGAGGATCTCCGGCGACGAGCCCACCAGCGTCGCGTCGGGGGTGCGAAGGATGAACATGAACGGGCTGGGGTTCACCACCCGCAGGGCCCGGTAGATGTCGAACGGTTCGGCCTCCGTGGGCACACTCAGCCTCTGGCTGAGGACCACCTGGAAGATGTCGCCGGCGCGGATGTACTCCTTGCAGCGTTCGACGGCCTGCTCGAAGCCCCGGCGGGTGAAGTTGCTCTCGTAGGGGATCTGCGGCAGCCCCGTCAGCGTGATCTCGCCGACGGCCTGGGCGCCGCCGTCCCGCAGACGGCGGATCGTCCGCTCGATGTTCTCGGTCGCCTCGCGGTAGGCTGCCCCGGGGTCGGAGGCCACGTGGGCGTTGGAGACTACCTTGATGGTCTTGCTGACGTGGTCGAAGATCACCATCGTCCGGTACAACCCGAAGCACAGGTCGGGCAGGGCTCGGTCGTCGGCCGGTCCCTCGCCGATGGCCTCGTAGTAGCGGACCATATCGTAACCGGCGTAGCCCACTACGCCGCCGGTGAAGCGGGGCAGGTCCGGCAGGTGGACGGCCGAGAAGTCGGCCAGCAGTTTGTGCAACTCGCTGAGCGGATCGTCGCTGGTGATCGTCTCGGCAGGCCCGTTCCGCCGGGCAATGGTGATCTCGTCCCGTCGCGCGGTAAAGGTCACTTCCGGGTCGGCCGCGACGAAGCTGAAGCGAGCGATCCGCTCGCCGCCGACAACGCTCTCCAGCAGCAGCGAATGGGCCGACGGGGCGAAGCCGACGGGGTTGGCCAGGCGGGCGTAGGCGGCGACGGGGGTCAGCGAGTCGCTGAGCAGTTCTCGGTAAACGGGGATGGTGTTGCCCTGCTCGGCAAGGCTGCAGAACGTCTCGAAATTGGGGTAATAGTGCTTCACGATGCACCTCACGACAAGGGGTCCAGACGCTTTACATCACGGTTCGTCGGCGACGAACCGACGCTCGTCGGTCAGGCCGAGATAAGCCGTCCGGCGACGACCCATCCCGGCCGGCGCCACACCCAATGTCGCGGGAATACGTGCATCATAGATCCCGATTATACTCCGTCAGGCCGCCGCTGCCAACGGGTTACCCTCGTCCGGGCGGCTTCTTGCCCTCCGCCAGTTCCCGCTTCGCTTCGGCCAGCGGGCGTTCGGCGGCCTCGGCCGATTGCTCGATCAGCTCACCGGTGTGGATGGCCAGGATCGTCAGCAGGTTGTCGCGCACCTCGGCGAACCCGCCGTTCATCTCCAGGAACCACTTGCGGTTTTCCGGTGTCCGCAGGATCAGCGACCCCTCCCCGACCAGCGTGATCATCGGCCCGTGGTTCGCCAGGATCCCCACCTGCCCGTCATGGGCGGGATAGCGCACCGACAGCGCCCGGCGGTTGAGGACCTCGCCGGCGGGCGTCAGCACGCGGCATTGGAAGGTGTCGGGCATGGAGGCGCTCCCACGCAGCTACGACCAGCGATCCCAGCGGACGATCTCGTCAAGGTCCTTGCGCTTTTTCGCCTTCGGCGGCGTATCGGCCGGGTGGCCCAGCGTGAGGACCTCGATGACCTTCGCGGCGTCGGCGGGGATGCCCAGCACGTCGCGGACGGCGTCCTGGTTGAACGCGCCGACCCAGCAGGTGCCCAGCCCCAGTTCCGCCGCCTGCAGCGTCATGTGATCGATCGCAATCGCCACATCCACCGGGTCACCCGGCACCTCGCAGGACATCATCCGGTCGGGCATCGTCCCGCAGGCCGCGATGACCACCGGGGCGGTACCCACGAAGGCCTGGCCGTTGCAGGCCTCGACGAGCCTGGCCCGCAGGTCCGCATCGCGCACGACGACGAAAGTCCAGGGCTGGCGGTTCGACCCCGACGGCGCCAGGCGGGCCGCCTCGAGCACCTCCGTGAGCATCGCGTCGTCGACGGGTTGGTTGGTGTAGTTACGAACACTGTAGCGCTTGCAAATCGCCTCCCGTACGTCCATGTCATGCTCCTTAGGCTTTGGACGTGGCGGCCATCCGCTCGGCCTTCGCGGCGGCGTCCTCGATCGTCCCGGTGTACAGGAACGCCGCTTCGGGCAGATGGTCCCACGTGCCGTCACACAACGCCTTGAAACTCCGCACCGTCTCAGCCAGGGGCGTGAAGTTGCCCTTCATCCCTGTGAACGCCTCCGCAACCAGGAACGGCTGCGAGAGGAATCGTTCGATCTTCCGCGCCCGGCTCACCAGAATCTTATCCTCCTCGGACAGTTCTTCGACGCCGAGAATCGAGATGATGTCCTGGAGATCCTTGTAGCGCTGGAGGATCTGCTGCACCCGCCGCGCGACGTCGTAGTGCTCCTGTCCGACGGCGGCCGGATCAAGGATACGGCTGGAGCTCTCCAGCGGGTCGATCGCGGGGTAGATGCCCTTGGCGACGATGGAGCGGCGCAAAACCACGAAGGCGTCGAGGTGGGTGAACGTCGTCGCCGGCGCCGGGTCGGTCAGGTCGTCGGCCGGCACGTAGACAGCCTGGACGGAGGTGATGGCGCCGGTGCGGGTGGAGGTGATCCGTTCCTGCAGCGCGCCCATCTCCGTGCCCAGCGTGGGCTGGTAGCCCACCGCGGAGGGGATCCGTCCCAATAGCGCCGAGACCTCGGCCCCGGCCTGGCTGAAGCGGAAGATATTGTCGATGAACAGCAGTGTGTCGGCGCCGGTATTGTCGCGGAAGTACTCCGCCATCGTCAGCGCCGTCAGCGCTACGCGGAGCCGCGCGCCCGGCGGCTCGCCCATCTGGCCGAAGACCATCGTCGTGTGATCGATGACCTTGCCGCCCCCCTCGCCCATCTCGGCTTCCCGCATTTCCAGCCACAGGTCATTGCCCTCGCGGGTCCGCTCGCCGACGCCGGCAAAGACGGAGTCCCCGCCGTGCTGGCTGGCGATGCGGGCGATCAGCTCCTGAATGATGACGGTCTTGCCCAGCCCCGCCCCGCCGAACAGGCCGGTCTTGCCGCCGCGAACGAACGGGCACAGCAGGTCGATCACCTTGATGCCCGTCTCAAAGACCTCCGCCCGGGGCGTCACTTCGGTGAACTCCGGCGGCGGCTGGTGGATGGGGCGGCGTTGCTTGACCTCGACGGGCGGCCCCTCGTCGATGGGCTCGCCGAGGACGTTGAACACGCGGCCGAGCACCTCGGTGCCCACGGGCACGTCGATCGGGCCGCCGAGGTCCTCGACGACCATCTGGCGGGCCAGCCCGTCGGTGGAGGCCATGGCGATGCAGCGGGCCTGCCCGCCGCCGAGGTGCTGGTGCACCTCGCCGATCACGTGCCGTCCGTCCGGCAGATCCACGCGGACGGCATTGAGGATCGCCGGCACCGTATCCTCGGGGAAATCGATGTCGAACGTCGACCCGATCACCTGTACGATCTTGCCCTTGTTCGCCATAGTCACCTCGTCGCTACTTCATCGCTTCCACGCCGGTCACGATCTCGGCCAGTTCGGTCGTGATCGTCGCCTGGCGGACGCGGTTGTATGCCATCGTCAGCGACCGGATCATCTCCTCGCCGTTCTCGGTGGCCAGGTGCATGGCCGTCATGCGGGCCACCTGCTCGGAAAGAATCGCATCCAGGAAAGCCTGGTAGAGCCGCACCGTCACGCTGCGAGGCAGCAGCTCGTCGAGGATCCGCTCCGGGTCGGGCATGTAGTCGTAGTCGCCTACCCCCAGCGGTCGTCCCGCACCTTCCAGCTCCCGCGGCGTCAGGCGGCCCACCTCCCCAAGGGGCAACAGCGTCGTTAGTTCCGGCCGCTGTACGCTGGTCGAGACGAACGTCGCCGCAGCGATCTGCACGCTACGCACCTCGCCGGCGGTGAAGTGGTCCATCAGCATCCCGGCCAGTTCATCAACCGTATCGAACTCCACGGTCCGCTCGAACTGGGCGATGGCCCAGGCCGTCTCGATCCCGTGGAACCGCAGGAACCCCTGCGCCCGCTTGCCGACCGCGTAGACATGCACTCGCCGTCCGTCCTCCACCCACTGGCGAATCTGCCTCACGGCCCGCCGGAGGATGTTGGCGTTGTAGCCGCCGCACAGGCCCCGGTTGGAGGCCATCACGACCAGCGCCTCCCCGTCGGCGTCATCGTGGCGCTGCAGCAGTGGCGGTCGCACCGCCAGCCGCGCGTCCTGGACGGCGTGGTACACCATCCGCGTCAGAGCGGCGGCGTAGGCCCGCGTGTTCGCCGCGCGGGTCTCGAACTGGCGGAACCGGCCCGTGGCGATCATTTCCATGGTACGGGTGATCTTGCAGATGTTCCGCACCGTGCGTCGGCGCAACAGGATGTGCCGGGCATTCGCCATCAGCGCTCTTCGGTCTCGGCTTTAGCGCCCAGTCCCAGCTCGCGGGCGGCGCGGTCGTACTCGCTCTCGACGCGATCGGTCTGCTGTTCGGCCTCGGCGGCGGCCTCGGCCTGGACGACCAGGTAATGGTCGGCGAAACGTATCATCGCAGCGGCGAGTGTCTTGTCGGTCGCCTCGTCCAACTCGCCGGTGGCGCGAATCGTTTCCAGCGCGTCGGCGTGCTTGTCGTGGAGGAACGCCCGCAGCTCGGCGTCGAAGCGCCGGACCTGGCCGACGGGGATCGCATCGAGGATGCCCCGAACGCCTGCCATGATCGACAGCACCTGGTCGACGACGTCCATCGGCTCGAACTGGGGCTGCTTGAGCAGTTCCACCAGCCGCTCCCCGCGTTCGAGTTGCCGCTGGGCCGCCGGGTCCAGCTCGGTGCCGAGTTGGGCGAAGGCCTCCAGCTCGCGGTAGGCCGCCAGGTCCAGCCGGAGGGAGCCGGCGACCTTCTTCATCGCTTTCATCTGGGCCTTGCCGCCGACGCGCGAGACGCTGATCCCGACGTTGATCGCCGGACGCACACCACTGAAAAACAGCGACGGCTCGAGATAGATCTGCCCGTCGGTGATGGAGATCACGTTGGTCGGGATGTAGGCGGCCACTTCGCCTTCGAGCGTCTCGACGATGGGCAGCGCCGTCATCGAGCCGCCCGAGGACGGCAGCCGGTGGATCTTGAGCGGCTCGGCCGCCGGGAAGACCTCCATATCCTCCCGGGCGGCCACGAGCCCGTCGGCGCGGACGTAGACCTTGCCGTTGACGGCCTGTTTCGGGTCGTCGCAGTCGTCGCCCGTGTCGGCGGGCACGAGGATGAAACGCTCGGCCAGCTTGACCGACCGCTCCAGCAGGCGGCTGTGCAGGTAGAACACGTCGCCGGGATACGCCTCCCGCCCGGGTGGGCGCCGCAGCAGCAGCGACAACTGGCGGTACGCCACCGCCTGCTTGGACAGGTCGTCGTACACCACCAGCGTGTCGGCACCGCGGGTGTACATGAAGTGCTCGGCGATCGTGCAGCCAGTGTAGGGTGCGATGTACTGCAGCGAGGCGGGGTCGGCACTGGTGGCCTCGACGACGATGGTGTAATCCATCGCCCCGTACCGCCGGAACGTGTCAACCACGCCGGCGACGGTGGATTCCTTCTGGCCGATCGCCACGTACACGCAGATCACGCCGGTGCCTTTCTGACTGAGGATCGTGTCCAGCGCGATGGCGGTCTTGCCGGTCTTGCGGTCGCCGATGATCAGTTCCCGTTGGCCGCGACCGATGGCGGTGATCACATCGATGGCCTTGATGCCCGTCTGGAGGGGCACGTTGACCGGCTGGCGGTCGGCGATGCCCGGGGGCGTGTACTCGATCGGGCGGGCGTCGTCAGTGACGATGGGCCCTTGGCCGTCGATCGGACGGCCGAGCGCGTCGACGACCCGCCCGAGCATGGCGTCGCCGACGGGCACCTCCAGCAGTCGGCCGGTCGCGCGGACCTCGTCGCCCTCGCGGATAGTCTCGTAGCCACCGAACACCGCCGCCCCGATGGAGTTCGCTTCAAGATTGAACACCTGCCCGCGGGCGCCGGAGGCGAACTCGAGCATCTCGCCGGCCATGGCACGGCCGAGGCCGTGGATCCGCGCAATGCCGTCGCCGACCTCCAGCACCGTCCCCACATGCTTGACATCCGGGGCGGTGCGGAAGCCGCGGATCTCCTGCCGCAGCACACTGGCGATCTCATTGGCATCGAACTTCATTCGCTTGCAGCCTCCGCGGCCGCGCCGCCCAACGGGCGGGCGACCATCGTATCGACCCATCGGGCGATGGTCTGCTGGACCTGCTTCAGTTCGTTTCGCGTACTCACGTCAATCACCTCGTCGCCGCGACGGACCACCAGCCCGCCGATGATGGCCGCGTCCACGTGCTCGACCAGCACGGGTTCGACGTCAAGCCGGTGACGGACGGCGTCGCGCACCTTCGCCAGGATCGCGTCACTCAGCGGCACCGCCGAGGTCACATCCACCCGGGCCCGCCCCTGCACGTCGTACACGCGCCGGCGGAAGGCCTCGGCAATGCCCGCGAGGTCGCCCAGCCGGTCGTGGCGGGCGATCACGCCCAGCGCGTCGCACGTCAGGTCGTTCAGCCGCTCGCGGCAAGCCCGCTCGAGAACAGCCATCTTCGCCTCGAGGGGCACGAGCGGCCCGGCGAACCACGCGGCGATGTCGTCGCACGTGGCGAACACCGACGCCAGGCTCATCAGCTCGTCGAGCACCACATTCATCACCCCGGCGTCCCGCGCCAGCGGCAGCAGGGCCTCGGCATACACGTCGCATACTGTGGCGTTCCGCGCTTCGATGGCTGTTGCCTGCCCGTCCCGCTCGCCGACGGTCAGTCCTCGTCACGCAGCCGCTTGAGGCTTTCGTCGACGAGCCGATCGTGGTCGGCGGGCGTGATCTCCTTGCGAACAATCTTGCTGGCGACGTCGGTTGCCAGGTCGGCCGTGTTGCGGTAGATCTCGTTGAGCGCCTCCCGCTTGGCCTGGTCGATCTGGCGCTGGGCCTCGGCGATGGCGGCGGCGGCCTGCTTCTTGGCGTGGGCGACGATCTCCTCCCGCGTCGCCTCCGCCTGCTCCCGCGAGTGCTCGATCATGGCCGCGACGTCCTCCTCGGCAGCCGCCAGGCGGGCCTTGTACTCGCCGAGCAGCTCCTCGCTCTCGGCCTTGCGCCGCTGGGTCTCGGCCACGATGTCGGCCAGCGCCTGCTCCCGCGCTTGCATCGCGCGCAGCACCGGCTTCCAGGCGAGCCGTCCCAGGATGAGCAGCAATACCACGAACGTGACGGTGGCGATCATCGCATTCCACAAACGGTCCGGCTGGAAAACCGTCCGGCCGCCCTGCCCCCACGCCAAGGCCACGGACACTCCCCCCAACACGCCCGCGGCCACGAGGACGGCGGCGCGTCGATCCCTGCGTCGCTTCGGTCGAACGTTCATGGCTCACTCCTGTCGTCCGGCGTCGATCCGGACGACTAGCCGCCCAGGGCCAGCAGGCAGATCACGATGCCGAACAGCATGGCGCCTTCGATCATCGCCGCCGGGATCAGCCACGACAGGAACATCTGTCCGGCCGCCTCGGGCTGACGGGCGATGCTGTCCAGCGCCTGGGCGGAAATCCGGCTGATGGAGATGCCGCCGCCGATCACGATCACGCCGGCGCCCAGGGTCGCGCCTAGCACGGCAATGGCCATCAGAGGGCCCCCGCCGCCCGCCTCGTCGACCGTCGGCTCCCCGCCTTCGGTCTCGACCGGCTGGGCCACGACCGGCAACGCCCATGCCAGGACCACGGCGGCCATCAGCACCATAAGCACGCTCTGTTTCATCGACACTCTCCCACTACGCGGGTTGGATCACACCTGAATGTCCGTTCTCATCGCCGCCGGCGGCGTCAATGGTGCGGGTTCATCGCCAGACCCACGAACAACGCCGACAGGAATGTGAAAATGTACGCCTGCAACAGGGCAACTACAAGTTCCAAGATCATCAACGCCACCACGCCCAGCCCCGCCGGCACCGCCACGTACAGGTGCTGCCAGCCCTGCGACTGCTGCGCGAACGCCAGCAGCACCGCCAGCAGGATGTGCCCGCTGGCCATGTTGGCCACCAGGCGGATGCACAGGGCGAAGCACTTGGTGAAATAGCTTAGCACCTCCAGCACCAGCAGCACCGGCCACAGCAACAGCCCCACCGTCCCCGGGACGGGCGGCACGAAGCTGTTCAACCACGTCCACAGCCCCCCCACCACGGCCAGCGGCAGGGGCCACTTGCGCCGACTGATCCAATCGGACCACTCCAGCCAGATGTTCATCCCCGCCTCCACCTCCGGGTGCTCGTGGGGCTCGGCGATCAGCTCGGCCTCCGCCAGCGTCTCGCCCGGCGAGCCGCGCCACAGCAGATGCACCTGGCGAACATAGCCGGAGAACATCACCAGCAGCAGCGTCATCACCGAAAACGCCGCCCCAACCCAGATGCCGCTGGTCGGCGTGCCGCCGACGGGCGTCACATTCAGCGGCCGTCCCGCCGCATCCATGCCCCCCCACCCCATCAGGCCGATCGCTTCGGACCACTGCATCAGCGGCACCAGCCCCAGCAGGTTCAGCGTCAGCAGGTACGTGAACAGCGTCGTCAGGTAGGGCACGGCCTTGTCGGCGGCATCGCCCAGCGTCCGCTCGGCCACCTGCACGCGCACGAAGGTGACAAGGATCTCGACGACACCAAGCCCCACCCGGTCGCTGCGCCGCTGGCTGAGGTGGGTCAGCAGCGGAAGGCCGAGGATCAGCAACACCGCCGCCAGGATCATCACGGCGCTGTGCGCCGACATCCACGGGATCGCTTGCCCGCCGATCCGCCAGGTCTTGTCCAGGATGTGCTCGACCGCGCTGGACGACGCCAGGATGCCCGTCGCGAGGATCATCCGCGCCCCTCGTCTTGACCCCACCTCAATGCCGCGCGGACCAGCCAGACGGCCTCGACGCCGAGCAGGCTGAGGTACAACGCGCCGAACCAGACGGACCCGACGGGGCCCTGCAGCGACAGGAGCATCTCGCCCGTCAGCAGCAGCGCCAGGGCCAGGCCGATGCGGAACGTCGTCAGCCGCACGGACAGGAAGGCCCGCCCCAGCCCGGGGACATCCGTCCGCACGGCCACCACCGTCATGAGCCAGCCGGCCAGCAGCAGCGGCGCCAGCGCCGCCACGACGGCCACCGCGGCGGCGGGCACGTGGACCTGGCCGGTGTGCCACAGGCTCACGACGGACCCGACCGCCAGGGCGATGGCCGTGACGGCCGCGCTGGTCCACAGCAGGGAACGGAATCGAAGTGCAGGACTGCGCACCATCTTACGAGTCCTTCTTCCGCGTCGAACGCTTGTACTGTTTCTCGTGTTCGCGGGCCACGCGCAACAGCCGGTACATCGCCGCCGCGAAACCGATCACCATGCCCACAACGGTGAAGATCGGCGTCAGCGACCAGTGCAGATCGGCCGCGTAGCCCAGGCCCAGGAAGAACAGGAACACAGCGATGAACTCGATACCAACGGTCAGGTACCGGAAGGTCTCCGGCGGGATTGTCGGTATCTTGTCGCCCATCGGGCCTCGGGCCTTGAACGCCGCCGCACAACCGCAAGCGAGTGTAGGCCCCGCCCCCAACAGTGTCAAGGTTCAGCGCCGGTTCAGCGCCGGTTCAGCGGCGGCGGGGCAACCACGCGCGTTCCGTGTCACGGGCGCGCACACGGATAGTTCGGCCTTCTACTGTGCTCTCGAAGGCTCGGGATCAGTCCGCGTCGCGCGGCCCACTGGCGGACCACGGTATCAGTCCGCCGCCTGGTCGTCGGCCGCCGTCTCGACGGCGGCGGCCCGCAGGCGCCACCAGGCGATGGCCGCGGCGATCACCATGCCCAGCGACAGCAGTTCAATAATCGCCCCGAAAACGACCAGCATATACTTGGCGTCGCCCCACCATTCGCCGATCTTCAGCACCATCGCCCAGCCGGGCAGGACCAGCATCAATGCCGCCGGGATGAAGATGAACCACACGGGCTTGCCGCGGCGCAGCAGGTAGAAGCCGATCACCAGAAACGCCAACCCCGCCAGCAATTGGTTGGTGGCGCCGAACATCGGCCACAGGAGCATGCCGCCCTTGCCGGGCGTGGCCCCGGCGAACACGGCGATGGCCAGGCCGCCGATGACCGCCACGGCGGTGGCGACGTAGCGGTTGGTCAGCGGCTTGACCCGGATCGCATCGCCTAATTCCTGAACGACATAGCGCTGCAGGCGGGCGGCGGTATCCAGCGTCGTCGCTGCGAAGCTCGCCGTCAGCACCGCCAGGATGCCCACGGCCACCTTCAGTGGGATCTTCAGCATCGTCAGGAAGTTCGCCCCGCCCTCGATGAAGGCCCCCACTTTCTGCGCCAGGGCGTCGTTCTTGGCCCACCCGCCCCCGGTGGCGGTCTTGTAGTTGTACTTGTGCCGCCAGGCGTCGCGGCCGATCAGCGGTTTGGAGCTGTTGTCGTACGTCGCGACGCTCAGCGTATAGCCGATTCCCTCGGTGTTGTCCTGGCGATCGAACACCTTCATCCCCACGCCGCTGCAGCACGCGAGAATCACGATCACGGCCAGGGCGGCTTCCATGAGCATGGACCCGTAGCCCACGAACTGGGCGTCGGTCTCGCGCGCCAACTGCTTGGCGGAGGTGCCCGACGAGACCAGGGAGTGGAACCCGCTGACGGCGCCGCAGGCGACCGTGATGAACAGGAACGGCAGAATCGGCGGCGCGTCGGCGGGGATCTCCGACGCCGGAACGATGGCCGGGGTCGAGCCGAGCAGGTCCGCGCGACCGCCCACCCCGGCGATGAACAGGCCGGCGATCAGCAGGCCCATCGCCAGGAACAACTCGTGGCTGTTGATATAGTCCCGCGGCTGCAGAAGCGACCAGACCGGCAGCACCGAGGCGATGAAACAGTAGATGAACAGGATCACTGTCCAGACGACGACCGCGTTGTAGTAGCCGCCGCTGAGCAGCTCGATACCCAGGATAGCGCGGAGGTCGACGGGCGCGAGCGTGCCGACCCAGATCATCAGGTACATTACCGCCAGGGCCACCAGCGACGGCAGCAGCAGACCGCCCTTTTTCTTGTAGACCCAGAAGCCAATCGCGACCGCCAGGGGGATCTCGATCCACACCGACAGGACCGACTCGGGATAGAAGGCGAAGATCATCGCGATCACCAGGCCGAACACCGCCAGGACGATCATAAGCTCCACCAGCAGCACCACCAGGAACAGCAGCCGTCCCACCGGACCGATGACCCGACCGGCGACCTCGCCGATGCTCTTGCCCTCGTGGCGGAGGGAGACAGCCAGGGACCCCAGGTCGTGCACGGCACCCATGAAGATCGACCCGAAGAGGATCCACAGCAGCGCCGGCAGCCAGCCCCAGAACACGGCGATCGCCGGTCCGACGATCGGCCCGGTGCCCGCGATGGAGGTGAAGTGGTGACCGAAGACGATCTCGCGACGGGTCGAGACGAAATCCTGCCCGTCGGCGAACGTCTCGGACGGCACCGGCCGGTGGGGATCAAGGCCGAAGATCTTCCGCGACAGCCAACGGCCGTAAGTGTGGTACGCGACGATGAACCCGACAAAGCTCGCCACCGCAACGATCAAGGTGCTCATTGGCGTTCTCCTGAAAGGCCTGCGCAACGGTCGACATGATCGGCTATTGTACCAACTTCCCGGACCCGCGCAAGGGCGTTCGCCCCCGTCTACGCCTCCGCCCGCGCCCGTTCGTCGCGGACGACGTTGATCTCGGGCAGCGCCGCCAGGAACAGGCGCCCGTAGCGCTTGGTGACGATTCGCCCATCGAGCACGACGACGAATCCGCGATCGAAGCGGCTGCGGATGAGGCGCCCGAAGCCCTGACGGAAGCGGATGATCGCCTCGGGCAACTGGTAGTCCATGAACGGGCTGCCGCCCCGGCGCTCGATGGCTTCCATCCGGGCCTCGACCAGCGGCGAATCGGGCACCGCGAAGGGCAACTTGGTGATGATCACGTTGCCCAGGGCCTCGCCGGCCACGTCGACGCCCTGCCAGAAGCTCACGGTCCCCAGCAGCACGCAGCGGCTGCCCGTGCGGAACCGGTCCAGCAGGGCCGTGCGGGGCATGTCGCGCCCCTGGACCAGCAGCGTGTAACCCTCGTCGGCGGCAAAGGCCTCCAGCGCGTCGGCGACCGCGGCGAGCATCGCGTAGCTGGTGAACAGGACGAAGCAGCGACCCTCGCTCTTGGCGACGTAGTAGGCAATCGCCTCCACGGCGGCAGGGACGAAGGCGTCGAGGCGGTTCGGATCGCCCAGGCGGGTCTCCAGGTAGAGCGTCGCCTGTTGGCGGTAGTCAAAGGGGCTGTCCAGTTGCAGTTCGTTGCCGCCGTCCAGGCCCAGCCGCCGGCGGATGTACTCGAACCCCCGCCCGCCGGAGCGGCCGGTGGTGAGGGTGGCGCTGGTGAGGACGACCGACCCGGCGCGGTCGAAGAGACTGTCGCGGATGTAAGGTCCGGCCTCGATGGGCGCACAGGCGACAATCACGTCGCTGGTCCGCCGGCGCCCGCGGCCGCCGCGGCGACTGGTGACCCAGTAGGCGTGATCGCCTCGCTGCTCGCCGATCAGCGTTCGCAGGGTCTCGGCGCACTCGCCCAGGCGGGCCATCGCGCCGGTGAGTTCGACGCGCACATCATCCGACCGGGTCGCCTGGGCCAGGCGCGCCAAGTGGCTTCTCACCTCGCCCAAGGCCCCGCTGAGCGGGTCGTCGATCGCTTCGCCCTCGGCCAGGCGGATCCGCCCGGTCTGCCCGTCGCCGGCGAAGCGGGCGAGATCGTCGAAAAGCGCCTCGGCCGCCTGGACGGCCGCGTCGGTCGCACGAATGGATGGCGGGTCGCCCGCCACCAGCAGCAGCCCCCTGGAGCGGGCCGCGTCGTGCAGGTCGCCCAGCATCCGCCGGACCTGCCCCAGCGACAGGCTCGCGCCGAAGTGGTCGCAGGCGACCGCCTCGACCGTATGGGCCTCGTCGAGCACGACCAGGTCGTAGGCGCCGAGGATCGTGTGGTCCTGCTCGCGGAGGGCCAGGTCGGCGAAGAACAGCGCGTGGTTGACCACCAGGATATCGGCCGCGAGCATCCTGCGGCGGGCGGCCTGGTAAAAACAGCGACCCTTCAGCGGACAGCGACCCCCGCGGCAGGCGCTCTGGTCGCTGCACACCCGCGACCACAGCGCCGGGGAGACGGCGAAGCTGACATCCTGCAGCGAACCCGTCGGCGTCTCGTTCGCCCATTGGGCCAAACGCTGGGCCTGGGCGAACTCCCCCGCATCGCGGAGCAGGCGGTCGGACCGCCGGCAGAGCATCTCCAGGCGGCGCATGCACAGGTAGTTCCGCCGTCCCTTGCCCAGCACCGCCTTGAACGACGCGCCGAGGTGGTCGGCCAGGAAGGGCAGATCCTTGCCGATGAGCTGCTCCTGGAGGCTGATGGTGTAGGTGGACACCACCACCCGCTGCTTGCGCCGGGCGACGGCCTCGATGGCGGGCACGAGGTAGGCGAAGCTCTTGCCGACGCCCGTCCCGGCCTCGACCAGCAGGTGGTCGGGCGCGGCAAAGGCCTCGGCGACCGCATCGGCCATGGCCTGCTGTTGCGGGCGGACCTCGTAGCGGTCCAGGGCGGCGGCGATCGGGCCGTCGGGGCCGAGCAGGGCGCCGGGCGTCATACGCCGCCCCCGCCGGTCGCCGGCGGCGTGAAGGCCAACTGGACGATGGTGTGCCAGGTGAAGTGGGCGGACATCGACACCATCAGCACGCCGATGACCAGCGCCAGGGTCGTCATGAACGCACGGCCGCGGACGAGCGTGGAGTGCATCGACGCGATGAGGCGGTCCTTGGCCAGCGTGAGCATCGCCAGTTGGACGGCCCCGACCGTCAGCGGCAGCGAGATCGCGTGGATGGCCGAATAGACCCATGCGGCGGCGCTGACCTCGCGGACCTCCGTCCCATGGCGGGTCAGAAAATAATGCCGCACCGCGCCGCCAGGGGCCTCGAGGCGGACGTACCCGTTCATCGCGTCCCCGCCGATCAGGGCCCAGCCGACGGTGTAGGCGACGAAATTCGCCAGCCCCGCCACGATGATGATCACGCACACCCGCGTTCGTCTGTCCATGCGGCCTGAGATACCCCAATCGCCCCGGCCGGTCCAGTGTGAAATCGCCCCGCCGGTCGGAGGGAAAGGGGCCGGTCGACCTCCATCACGCGCGGCCGGGCCGCGGCCGCTACGGTTCGGGGTCCTCGCCGACCCAGCGGCTCATCCACATCGTCTCATCCAGTGCCTCCCGGGCCAGCAGGTCGACGTGGCCGTCGCAGAAGAGGTAGTTGGACTTGCCGTCGTGGGGGTCCGTGGTGATCAGATTATCGCTGTAGTGAGTCCAGGCATTCGTGGCCCCCTCCGTAGCCGTTCCGCCGATGTCATGCAGCAGGACGGTCGTCGCGGGATGCGTCATCTCATCGGGGACGGGGTAGTCGCTGATCGAATAGGTCACCTGATCATCAAGGACCGTGTGCCCACCCATGATCGCATAGCTGTAGTTCGTAAGGTTGTGCCACCACGGGTTGGTCGGCGGGCGCGTCGCGAGCGTCGGGCACTGCAACTGCGGCGCTTCCTCGACACTGTCAGAGCCGGTCGGCGGCTGCCCGTGGCGCCCATCGGGGCCCCACCAGCCGCCGGGCATTCCCACGTCCGGCCAGTTCGCAGGCATCCAGACCATCTCATTAGGCGGCAGCGCGTGGCCGCTGACGTAGAGAACCATCGTGTAGGGCCATTCAAGCGTCCATATGGCACTACTAGGGAAGCCGTCAGGCAGATTCCCCGAGAGGTTCATCCACGGCGCCATCCACACGCCGCCGTACTGATCCCCGTAGACGTTCCACGCCTGGTGGCAGGCGCGGAGGTTGTTGGCGCAGGTGACCGGTTGCAGCCTCTTGCGAAGCTGCTGAAGGCTCGGCGGGGCGACGGCCGCCATCAGGGCGCAGGCGCCGAGGACGGCCAGGCCGCGACCGAGGGTGAGGGATTCGGAGGATCGTCGGGTATTCATGATGCACTCCCTTTCCGCCGCGAGGCGTCAGCTCGGCTGGACGTAGCCGAAGTTCTGCTTGAGGACCATGAAGTCGTCGAGGTCAACAACCCCGTCGCCGTTCATGTCCCCCTGGGCGCGGGTCGCGCCGGAGGCCGTGCCGAAATTGGCCTTGAGGATGGCGAAATCGTCGAGGTCCACGTCCCCGTCGCCATCAATGTCGCCGGCGGGATAGATCGACGCCAGTGTGCCGCCGTTGAGGATGACGGTGCCGCCTTCATCGACGAGCGTGCGGTAGTAGAGCGACAGGCCGTTCAGGTCGAGCGTACTGCCGGCACCCAGTGCCAGGGTGTGCACATAGAGCGCCTCGGCCGGTCCGCCGTTGAGCTGGTTGTCGGTCTCGTTGACGAGCATGGCGGCGGCATCCGCATGCAGGTATAGGGTCCCCACGGCAAAGCGGCCCGACAGATCCATCTGCGGCACGCCCGGGAGGTCATCGGCGGCGGCGACCTCGATGGTCGTCGTCCCTTCCCCGGCAACACAGATCAATGAGGCGGTTGTCAACCCATTCAACGCGGCCGCGTCGATCGAAGCGTTGGTGAACCCCGCGCCCGGTTCGAGGATAATGTCGAGCCGGTTGCTTATCGCCCCATCCATTGCTCCGCACGCGCCGATATGGAAGCCCCGCATGCACCTGAGATACGCAATGCCGTTCACCTCGATGCATCCATCGCGCCGCAGCAGCCCGACCTCGTCGCCGGACTGCAGGTTGCCCTCGACGGCTTCGCCGCCAAGATAGACCTCATCGGCCTCGACATAGGCGTCGTCGCCGACCGACAGCACGCCATTGCCGCCGGGAAGGTATCCCAGGTAGAGGCGGCCATCCAGCAGGAGCCTGCTGGAAGCCAGCAAGCTCACGCTGCCCTGGCCGTACCCGCCGATGAAAGCGTTGGTCCCCTGCATTCGTGCGGCGCCGTCGAGGGTCATGTCGCCTGCCGCGCCGGGCATGTAGCCGACATAGACATCGTTGACGTCGATCTCCGCTGCCTGGGAGGCCGTCAGGCTTCCGGCGCCGCTTTCGCCGACGAACAGGTCGCCCGCGACGGTCATATCGCTGTCGGCGAGGGTGACCACGCCCGTCCCCGGGTCCATCAGTTCCCATGTACCGCCGATCGTGGCGATGCCGCAGGCGACCTGGGCGGCATTGGTGACGTTCAGCGAGCCGGCGCCGGAATAGCCGACCAGCAGGGCGTCGGTCGCTTCGAGGCGGGCGCCGTTGGAGAGGCTCGCGCTGCTGCTGGTGCCCTCGGCGAAGCCGATGATGGCGGTGGTGGCCACGACTTCGGCGCCGGGTTCGAGGGTGAGGTTCCCGTTGCCGTACAGGCCGACGACGAGGTCGTCGCAGGTCCACCGGCCGAACTGGGTGATGAGCACGTCGCCGCCGGCGCGGTGGAACAGGCCGAGCGCGCCGGCGTGGGAGCTCATCTGCCCGTCGAGCTGGAGGAAGCCGAGTCCCGAGGCGCCCACGGAGACGCGTCCGGCGTCCATGGTCTCGACTTGCATGGCGCCGCTGGAGCCCTCGAGCAGGCCGATCTGCAGGATATCGCAGTCCAGGGCGGCATTGGCCACCTCGGCCCAGCCGACGCCCTCGGCGCCGACGGCGAGCGTGTCGACGCTGCCGGTGAAGCTCTGGAGGTAGTATTCGCCGCCGGCGTCGACGGTAACCGACCGGGCCGTCACGTCGGCGCCGTCGGTGTAGACGGTGTCGCCGGGCAGCGGGACCGTGTCGCCGGTCCAGTTGAGGGGGTTGGCCCAGTCATCGTCGCCGCCCCCGCCGTCCCAACTGACGGTGGTCGCGACCGCCGGCGCCGTCAGGGCGAGCAGGATCGCGATCGTGCTTCGCAGGAGGATGTTCGTGTTCTTCATGGTTTCTTCCTTCCCTTTCGTAACAGCCGTCGGGCGGCTGTGGTGTGCTCAATTCGCATCGCCGGTCGGCTCGTCCGGCACCCAGCGGCTCATCCACATCGTCTCATCCAGCGCCTCCCGGCCCAGCAGCTCGACGTGGCCGTCGCACATGAGGTAGTTGGACCTGCCGTCGTGGGGGTCGATGAGAATAAGCGTATCCGGCGAATACACCGTCCAGGCATTCGTGTCACCCATCGGGTCAGCCGAATT
>CAZHRW010000072.1:0-14511 GCA_964535025.1 uncultured Planctomycetales bacterium | reverse complement strand
GACGTTCGCCGCGAACACGTGGTACGAACTGTGGATCCAGGTCGACATGACCGCCAAGGCTACGCGCTACTTCTCATGTGAAGCGGGCGGGACGCCCGCGGTCATCCTGAACGCCACCGGTGGCGAATGGTGGGGCATGCGGGACCAGTCGTACGACCAGTTGTCCAACATCAAGTTCCTCGTCGGCAGACAGGACTGGGAAACGAATGTGATGATCGACGACCTGGGCATCGACACGTGCGGCTACAGCCTCAACGCCGTCCCCGAGCCGGCCACGATGGGCCTGCTGGCCCTCGGCGGCCTGGCCCTGATCCGTCGCCGTCGCTAGGCGTCGTATCCGGGTGATGTGAAGTTGGTTCTATCCCGGGAGCGGCGGTGTCTGCGGAGACCGTCGCTCCCGTTTTGCGCGCCTCTAATTCGGGGCGGAGGGCTTGAGGTACAACAACGGCGTCGAACGGCAACGACCAACGGCGCCGGTGCATTACCTCTGGCCGAGGACGTCGACGAGGCGGGCCAGGTCGGCCCAGTCATGTGTCGCCATGACGCTGATGCGGAGGCGGGAGCCGCCCGGGGGGACCGTCGGCGGGCGGATGGCGGGCACCAGCAGCCCCGCGGCGGCGCAGCGGCGGGCCGCGGCCACGGCGCGGGCCGGCGAGCCCAGGAGGATCGGGATGATCTGCGCCGTCGCGGCGCCGGTGTCGAGCCCGGCGCCCCGCAGGGCGCGCCGCAGCCGTTCGGCCAGGGCCAGACACGTGCGGCGCCGCTCGGGCTCGTCGCGCACGATTCGCAGGGCCTCGCGTGCCGCCGCCGCCAGGGCCGCGGGCAGGGCCGTGGTGTAGATGAAGGGCCTGGCGCGATTGACGATCGTCTCGATTACCGCCGCCGGGCCGGCCACGAAGCCCCCCAGGCCGCCGAGGGCCTTGCTGAGCGTCCCGACCGTCACGTCCACGCCCTCGGCCACACCGGCCGCCTCGGCCGAGCCGCGACCGCCGGCGCCGAGCACGCCGGTGGCGTGGGCGTCGTCGACGACGAGGATGGCGTCGTAGTCCCCCTTCAGCCGCACCAACTCCGCCAGCGGGGCCACGTCGCCGTCCATGCTGAACAGCCCGTCGGTGATGATCACGCAGCGCCGGTGGCGCGGCCGCAGGCGGTCCAGCAGGGCCCGCAGGCGGTCGCCGTCCCCGTGGGGGTACGTCCGCAGCAGCGCCCCGGTCGCCCTGGCGCCGTCGAGGATGCTGGCGTGGTTGAGCTTGTCCGAGAGGATCAGGTCGCCGGGCGCCGCCAGGGCCGCCAGGGCCGAGGCGTTCGCCTGCCAGCCCGTGGAGGTCACGACCGCCGCCTCGGTGGCCTTGAACGCCGCCAGGTCCCGCTCGAGGGCCTCGACGGGCCCGGTCGTCCCGGCGATCAGGCGGCTGGCGCCGCTGCCGACGCCCCATCGCTCGATCGCCTCGACCGCCGCCCGCCGAACGGCCGGGTCGTCGGCCAGCCCCAGGTAGTTGTTGGATCCCAGCTGGACCATCTCGCGGCCGTCGACAACCACCGTCGCGGCCGCCGCCGAGCCGACGGGCGAACACCGGCGATACGTGCCGGCGGCATCGAGCGCGGCCAGGTCGGCCGCCCAGGCGTCCCAGCGCGGCAGCGGTGTCGGATCGCGGGCCATGGGCCCGCGTTTTTCGTTGAAAGACGACCGCCCTGTCAATACCCTATCCCAACCATTCCACGGCAAGCGTTCAATAACCACAGAAAGGCGGAGGCGATGCTCAACAGAATTCTCGGCGAAGGCATCACATTCGACGACGTCCTGCTCGTGCCCGCCGCCAGCACCGTGGACCCGGCCAACGTGGACATGACCACGCGGCTCACGCGGAACATCGGCCTGCGGATCCCGCTGGTCTCGGCCCCGATGGACACGGTCACGGAAGGGCCCCTGGCCATCGCCCTGGCCCAGGAGGGCGGGATCGGCATCATCCATCGCAACCTCTCGCCCAACGCCCAGGCCCTGGAGGTCGAGTCGGTCAAGCGAAGCGAGAACGGCATCATCGTCGACCCGATCACGCTGCGGCCCGAGGACTCCATGGATACCGCCCGGCGGATGATGGCCGAGCACAAGGTCAGCGGCTTTCCCATCGTCAACGGCGACGGCCGCGTGGTGGGCATCCTGACCCGGCGCGACATGAAGTTCTATTCCGGCGAGGGGCCCGTCAGCGAGGTGATGACCGCCGAGGGCCTCGTCACCGCCCCGCCCAATACCTCGCTGGACGACGCCGAGAAAATCCTCAACGAGGCGAAGGTCGAGAAGCTCCCGCTGGTCGACAAGCACGGCAAGCTGGCCGGCATGATCACGATGCGCGACATCGAGAAGCTCCGCCAGTTCCCCCGCAGCTGCAAGGACGCCCGCGGCCGCCTCCGCGTCGGCGGGGCCGTCGGCGTCCTGGACTTCGGCCGCGTCGAGAAACTGATCGCCAAGGACGTCGACGTGATCGTCGTCGACACCTCGCACGGCCACAAGGAGATCGTGGTCGAGACGATCAAGCAGATCAAGGCCACCTGCGACATCGACGTGATCGCCGGCAACATCGCCACGGCGGGCGCCGCCGAGGACCTCATCGCCGCCGGGGCCGACGGGCTGCGGGTGGGGATCGGGCCCGGGGCCATCTGCACCACCCGCGTGATCAGCGGCGTCGGCGTGCCCCAGGTCACCGCCATCAGCGAGACCGCCCGCGTCGGCGACGCCCACGGGGTGCCCGTGATCGCCGACGGCGGCGTTCGCCACAGCGGCGACATCGTCAAGGCCCTGGCCGCCGGGGCGTCGTCGGTCATGATGGGCAGCCTGCTGGCGGGGCTGGACGAGTCGCCCGGGGAGTTGATCATCTACAAGGGCCGACGCTTCAAGACCTATCGCGGGATGGGCTCGATGGACGCCATGCTCTCCGGCTCGGCCGACCGGTACAACCAGGACCGCAACGATCGCGCCAAGCTCGTCCCCGAGGGCGTGGAAGGCCGCGTCCCCTACCGGGGCGCCCTGGCCGATTTCGTCCACCAGATGCTCGGCGGGCTTCGCAGCGGCATGGACCACTGCGGAACGGCGACCATCGAACGGCTCCGCACGGAGGCGACCTTCCTGCGAACCTCGAACGCCACGCTCGCCGAGAGCCACCCCCACGACATCACCATCACCGCCGAAGCGCCGAACTACTCGGTGGGGATGAGCTGGGAAGAGTAAGAACCGCCGCCGTCCCGCGGCGCGCGTATCAGATCGACCGCCGGTGCGTCTGCCGGCGCCGCCACTCGTCCGCGTGCGAGGCGATCCAGCCGCGGGCGGCGTCCTCCAGGGAGATCTCCGCGTGACCGTTGCGGGCCAGTTCGCCGCGGTAGCGTTCGATCTCGACGCACTGGGCCGCCCAATCCGACGCCAACCGCCGCCGCCGCCACTGGGCGGCATAGCGGGCCTCCCAGCTCTCGATGGCGCAAAGCACGCCCGGATCGAAGCCCATCTCGATCCCGAGGAAATACTTGTGATCCAGAATGGCATCCCGTTCCACGGGATCGTAATGGGCCAACCATTGGTCCGGCCCTGTCTGCCGCCCGGTCATAGGCTCCACATGCATTGCTGTGGCCAACACCCCCGAGGCCAAGAGTCTCCACATCCGATACTTGACTATCGTCCACACGGCCTTCGAAGCTTTACGCGGGATTTATCCGGCCACCCCGCCTTGCCGGTGGTGGTCGCGGCCGGTACAATCGCCCGCTTGCTTGGCCGGGCGGGCCGTGCCGCGACGCCCCGGGAGCCCCCGCAGGCACGCACAGAGGAACCGAGGTGGACGCACAATCCGAACTCATTGTCATTCTTGACTTTGGCAGCCAGTACGCCCAGTTGATCGCCCGGCGGGTCCGCGAAAACGGGGTCTACAGCCTCCTGGCCCGCCCCGATCTGCCCGCCGCGGAGATCCGGGCGATGGCCCCCAAGGGGATCATCCTCACCGGCGGGCCGGCCAGCGTCTACGACGCCGGCGCCCCCCGCTGCGACCCGGAGGTGCTCGCGCTGGGCATCCCGGTGCTGGGGATCTGTTACGGCATGCAGTTGGCCTGCCAGATCCTCGGCTGCGAGATCCGCCGCGCCGACGCCCGCGAATTCGGCCGCGCCGAACTGGCCGTCGGCGAGGCCAACGGCCTGCTCAAGCACCTGCCCGAGCAGATGCAGGTCTGGATGAGCCACGGCGACCAGGTCGTGGACCTCCACAACGCCCTGGTGCCCCTGGCGACGACCCCCACCTGCCCCTTCGCGGCGGTCCGCCACCGGGAGTTGCCCCTGTTCGGCGTGCAGTTCCACCCCGAGGTCACCCACACCCCGCTGGGCAACCGGGTGTTCGCCAACTTCCTCTACGACGTCTGCCGCTGCTCGGGGCTGTGGAAGATGGGCAGCTTCATCGACGACACCGTCGAGGCGGTCCGCCGCCAGGTCGCCGCCGACGAGCGGGTGATCTGCGGCCTCAGCGGCGGGGTCGACTCGTCGGTCCTGGCGGCCCTGCTCGACACGGCGATCGGCGAGCGGCTCACGTGCATTTTCGTCGACAACGGCCTGCTCCGCAAAAACGAGCGGAACCTCGTCGAGAGCACGTTCACCGAGCATTTCCACGTCGACCTGCGGGTCGTCGACGCCGGCAGGCAGTTCCTGACCAACCTCGCCGGCGTGGCCGAGCCGCAGGCCAAGCGCCGGATCATCGGCCACACCTTCATCGACGTGTTCAAGCACGCCGCCGACGACATCCCCAACGCCAGGTACCTCGCCCAGGGCACGCTCTACCCCGACGTGATCGAGTCGGGCCAGGCGGCCGCCGGCAAGACCGCCAATATCAAGCTGCACCACAACGTCGGCGGCCTGCCCGACCACCTCGGCTTCGAGTTGATCGAACCCCTGCGCGACCTGCTCAAGGACGAGGTCCGCAAGGTCGGCGAGCTGCTCGGCCTGCCCGAGGAGATCGTCTGGCGGCACCCCTTCCCCGGCCCGGGCCTGGCGGTCCGGTGCGTGGGGCCGATCAGCGAACAGCGCCTGGCGATCCTCCGCGAGGCCGACGCCATCGTGCTGAACGAACTGACCGCCGCGGGGCTCTACCGCAAGACCGCCCAGGTCTTCGCGGTCCTGCTGCCGATCCAGTCCGTCGGCGTGATGGGCGACGAACGCACCTACGAAAACGCCCTGGTCATCCGCGCCGTCGAGTCGACCGACTTCATGACCGCCGACTGGGCCCGCCTGCCCTACGAGGTGCTGGCGACGATGTCCAACCGGATCATCAACGAGGTGCGGGGCATTAACCGGGTCGTCTACGACATCAGTTCCAAGCCGCCGGCGACGATTGAATGGGAATAGACGCCTTGCCTGTTGAGCGTGTGCCCTCAAGCCTGAGCACCTGGTGGGAAATCCGAAATCCGAAGCACGAAATCCGAAACAAATCTCAAACGAATAAACACGGCAAACGGAAAAACGGCCGGGGGCCCTGCTTTGATCCTTTTCCGTTTTACCGTCCTGAAGTTGTTTCGAGTTTCCCGGCCAGTGCCGGCCGCCGTCGTTGTCGTTTGCCGTTTCAGCCGTTCTGGCCGTTTCGAGTTTGGTTCGGATTTCGAGTTTCGAGTTTCGAGGTTCGAGTTGTCGCGCCGGCACCGCGGTCTAACTGAAGGAAGACAAGATGGCTACGAGTCGGACACCCCAGGTGAACGTCGAGCAGCGGGTCGCAACGCTGCTCGAGCAGATGACGACGGAGGAGAAGATCGCGATGCTCTGCGGGGACGGAATGTGGTTTCTGCGGGGCGTCGAGCGGCTGGGCGTGCCGTCGATCCGCATGACCGACTGCGGGCACGGCGTCACGGCGACCGACCAGGAACGCACGTGCGCCACGTGCTTCCCCACGGCCGTCGGCCAGGCCTCGACGTGGAATGCCGACCTGCTGGAGACCCTGGGCGCCGCGCTGGGGCGCGAGGTCCTCGCCTCGGGCAACGCCATCCTGCTGGGCCCGATGGTCAACATCCACCGCGTGCCCCTCAACGGCCGCCACTACGAGTGCTACAGCGAAGATCCCCACCTCGCCGGCAAGCTGGCCGCGGCCCTCGTGCGGGGCATCCAGTCCGCCGGCGCCGGCGCCTGCCTCAAGGGCTGCACCGCCAACAACCAGCAGGCCGACCAGGGGGAACTGGACGTCCGCATGGACGAGCGGACGCTGCGGGAGATCTACCTGCCGAACTTCCGCATCCCCGTCGCCGAGGCCAAACCCTGGGCGATCATGACCTGCTATAACGGGCTCAACGGCCACCACAGCTCCTCCAACCGCCACCTGCTGACCGAGATCGTCAAGGACACGTGGGGCTTCGACGGCTTCATCGTCTCCGACTGGCGCGGGACGCACAACCGCGACGTCCTGACCAGCGGGCTGGACCTCGAGATGCCCGGCCCCGGCAAGTGGATGCGGCCCGTCGACCTCCAGGCGGCCCTGAGCGAGGGGTTGATGACGGAGGCCGATCTCGACGACCACGTCCGCCGGCTGCTCCGCGCGATCGTCAAGACCGGCCGCATGGACCGAACCGTCGAGCCGTCGCCGGACCAGTTGGGCGCTCCGGCCCATGGCGAGGTGGCCCGGCAGGTCGCGACCGAGGCGATCGTCCTGCTCAAGAACGACGACGCCTTCCTGCCGCTCGATCTGTCGAAACTCGATACGATCCTCGTCACCGGCCCCAACGCCGAGCAGGCCCGCCTCGGCGGCGGCGGCAGCGCGTCGGTTTCGCCACTCTACGCAATCGGGCCGCTGGCCGGCCTCCGCAGCCGGTGCGGCGACGAGGTCCGCGTCGTCTACGAGGAAGGCTGCTCGCACCTCGGCGAGCGGTCCGTCATCACCGAAGACTACCTTACCGACGCTCGCGGCTCGGCGGGGCTGCATGCGGCGTTCTTCAACAACCAGGCCCTCGACGGCGAGCCCATCCACACCACGACCCACGCGCAGGTCGACTTCTCCTGGGGCTGGGCCGCCCCCGGCGACCGCGTCCGGCGGAACCAGTGGTCCGCACGATGGACCGGGCGGCTCGTCCCGCCGGTCACCGGGCGGTACACGCTCGGCGTCCTGTGCACCGACGGGGGCTTTCGCCTGTACATCGACGACGATCTGGTCATCAGCCGCTGGGGCCAGGGCCTCGGCGAGCACAAGGACATCAGCCGCGGCGCCGACTACGAAGGCGACGTCGAGGTCGACCTCGAAGCCGGCAAACCCGTGGCCGTCCGCCTGGAGTTCTACAAGATCGCCAACAAGTCCGCCCTCCGGCTGGAATGGACCGTCCCCGGCTGGGCCGATCCCCTCGAACGCGCCGTCGCCGCCGCCAAAGACGCCGACGTCGCCGTCGTCTGCGCCGGCCTGTGCAACCGCCACGAGGGCGGCTCGGACGACCGCACGACACTGGACCTGCCCGGCCGCCAGGTCGAGCTGATCCGCGCGGTCGCCGCCGCCAACCCCAACACCGTCGTCGTCCTGGCCAACGGCACGCCCATCAACGTCACCGGCTGGATCGACGACGTCAAGGCGGTCCTCGATACCTGGTACGGCGGGCAGGAAGGCGGAACGGCGCTGGCGAGCATTCTCGCCGGCGACGAAAGCCCTTCCGGCAAGCTGCCGACGACCTTCCCCGTCCGCCTGGCCGACAACCCGGCCTGGGGCAACTACCCCGGCGACGGCACGTCCGTCACCTACGCCGAGGGCATCTTCGTCGGCTACCGCCACTACGACACCCGCCGGATCGACCCGGCCTTCCCCTTCGGCTTCGGCCTGTCGTACACGACCTTCGCCTATGCGAACCTGCGCCTCTCCAGCGAGACCCTGGCCGCCGGCGAGACGGTCGAGGTGTCCGTCGACGTCACCAACACCGGCGATCGGCGGGGAAAGGAAATCGTGCAGTTGTACGTCCGAGACGTGGACGCTTCCGTCCCCCGCCCCGTGCGGGAACTGAAGGGCTTCGCCAAGGTCGACCTGGCGCCGGGGGAAACGACCACCGTCACGCTGCCGCTGACGGCGATGGACCTTGCGTTCTTCGACGAGGCCGCCAACGCCTGGACCGCCGAGGACGGCGCCTTCGATATCCAGGTCGGCCCCCACAGCCGCGAGGGCCTTACCGCACGGCTGACCTACGCGGGCTGAGACTGCCAAGCCTCTGCACCGGCGGGGCCTGCGCGTTTTTCCGCAGGGCCTTGTCTTTTCGCCGCGGCAGGCGAACCATGGACTAGAGGAAGGTGCACAGGACTGCGGCCCTGTGACGGTCAAGGATCTCCTCGGTCCGGTAAAACCTCAAGGTTTAACCGGATGGATCCTCCGCCTTGGCTTTCTTCTGTGTGCCCGCCGAAGAATTCCGCCCGCCCGCGCGAACCGGCGGTCCATCAAGCCGTATTACCCTTGGAACCATGAAGTGACACCCTCTCCTTCACTGAAATGGCCAGAGGCTCGAGCGGCGCTGAGGCCTCCCTCCTCCTCAGCGTCGCTCGCCGTTTTTTTGCGCCCACGCCCCGACACGATCCGGCCGGAACCACCGTGTATCCAGGCTCATCGGCTGAGATGATATAATCACGCCTATGGACACGATCACGCAGGGACTGCTCGGCGCCGTCACCGCCCAGTTGGGCTTTCGCGCGAAACTGGGGGCCAAGGCGCCGTGGATCGCCGCCGCGGTCGCCGTCCTGCCGGACGCCGATTCGCTGCTGGTCTCGGCGCTGCACCTGGCCGGCGGCGACGCCGGGCCATTCGCGACGCTGCGTCATCACCGGGGGCTCTCGCACGGCCTGGTGGGCGTGGTGGCCCTCGGGCTGATCGCCGGCGGCGTCTGGGCGGCGCTGCGGCGGCGGGACCTTCGCTGGGTGTTCGGCTGCACCCTCGTCGCGGCCCTGTCCCACCCCCTGCTGGACGTGCTGACCACGTACGGCACGCAATTGCTGTCGCCGCTGACCGACCGGCGGTTCGCGCTGCACGCGGTGCCGATCGTCGACCTGATCTACACCGGCACGCTCGTCGTCGCGCTGATCGCCGCCGCCGTGACCCGGCGCTTCACGTCCCCCACCAGCCGTGCGGCCCTGGCCGTCGCCTGGATCGGGTTCGGCGTGTCGGTCGGCTACCTCGCCGCCGGGCGGCTCATGCACGACCGCGCCGTCGAGCGGGGGCGCGCGGCCTTCGCCGCCGCGGGCCTGCCGGCGGCGGCCGAGGTGGAGGCGTACCCGGCGCTGGGAGGCATCTTCGTCTGGCGCCTGGTGGGCCACGATGAGGCGACGTGGTACGTCGGGCGCACGCACCTGCTGTCCGACCGGCCCATCGAGATCCACCTCCACGGCGACGCCGCCGGGCCGCTGGTCGACAAGGCGCGGGCGAACGACGACGTCAAAACCTTCGCCTGGTTCGCCGCCGGCCAGCTTCGCGCCGTCCGCGCCACCCTGGACGGACACACCGTCATCGACCTGCACGACATGCGCTACGGCCGCGATGTCGACAGCGGGCTGAGCCCCTGGATGGCCCGCGTCGTCTTCGACGACGACGGCAACATCGTCGACGTCCGCCGCGCCCACGCCGGCGGCGATCGCAAGCGCGGCCCCATGCTGTGGCGGATGGCGGGCGACGCCTGGCGAGGGATGCTTCTGCCCTGAGTCGCGCGAAGACGGATCCGGCCTTGTCCGCGGGGTGGCCCGGCCGTTATCCTCGTCGGCCGATAGAACACCACGCGGGAGACCACCATGAAGGGCATCATGTTTACCGCCAAGGGGCGGGCGGAGATCATCGACGAAGACACACCCGTCTGCACGGACGACACCCTGCTGCTGCGGACGCTCTATTCGGGCCTGTCCAACGGCACCGAACGCAGCTTCCTCATGGGCGGCAGCTACGGCGGGAGCCACTGGCCGCAACGGATTGCCTACCAGCATGTCTCCCGGGTCGTCGAGTGCGGCTCGGCGGTGACGGGCTTCGACGTGGGCGACCTCGTCTTTACCGGCCGCTGCCACGGGCACGTGGAGTACCACCTGGCGCGGGCCGGCGACCTGATCGTCAAGCTTCCCGAGGGCCTCAATCCCAAGACCGCCGCGCTGATGGGCGTGGCGTCGGTCGCGTTCCACGACGCCCGCCGGGGGCGGATCGCGCCCGAGGACAACGTCGTGGTCTTCGGCGCCGGGCTCATCGGCCAGTTCGCCGCCCAGGCGGCGCGGGTCCGCGGCGCGCGGGTGACGGTCGTCGACCGCCTCGCCGATCGCCTGGCCCTGGCCGGCGAACTCGGCGCCGACGTCGTCGCGAACACCGCCACGGCCGAAGGGCGCGAGCAACTCGCCGCCGGCGCCCCCTATTCGGCGGTGGTCGAGTGCTCCGGCGCCGACGTGCTCGATACGATCATCGGCACCCCCGGCCGGGCGGGGCTCGTGGGACGGCGCAGTCACGCACGGCTGATCCTGGTGGCGGGCCGGTTCGACGTGACGTACAACTTCAACGCCGCCGGGGCGGCGGAACTGGACCTCCTGCACACGCAGCACTTCGACCAGGTCGATCTCGACCAGGTCCTTCGCCTCGTTGCCCGCGGCGACATCCGCATCGCGCCGCTCATTCGCCAGGTCGTCCCGTTCACCCGCGCCCCCGGCGTCTACGACACGCTCCGCGACGAGCCGTCGGCCCTGCTGGGGACGGTTTTCGATTTCACCACGACCGAGTAGAGGACACCATGGATCAACCCATCCGCTGGGGCGTGCTGGGCGCCTCGCGCATCGCGCGGAACAAGCACCTGCCCGCCGCCGCCGAGGCGACCGGCGCCGAGATCGTCGCGATCGCCAGCCGCGACCAGGCCACCGCCGACGCCTTCGCCGCCGAGTTCAACCTCCCCAAGGCCTACGGCGGCTACGACGCGCTGCTGGCCGACCCGGCCGTCGACGCGGTGCTCATCACGCTGCCCAACAGCCTGCACGCCGCGTGGACGATCGCCGCGGCGCGGGCGGGCAAGCACATCCTCTGCGAGAAGCCCCTGGCGACGACGGCCGCCGACGGGCGGGCGATGGTCGCCGCCGCACATGCCGCCGACGTGGTCCTCATGGAAGGGTTCTGGATCCGCTTCCACCCGCAGGTGCCGTTCATCCGCGAGACAATCGCCTCGGGCGCGATCGGCGAGATCCGCCTCATCCGCGCCGAGCTGACCTACACGATCACCGACTGGGGCGGCGACTCCCGCACCCGCGCCGACCTGGGCGGCGGCGCCCTGCTCGACGCCGGCTGCTACTGCGTCCACATCATCCGCCACCTCATGGGCGCCGAGCCGCGAGCCGCGACGGGCTTCCAGCGGGTCCACCCCGACTGCAAGGTCGATTCGACCTTCGCCGGCCTGTTGGCCTTCGACGGCGGCCGCATGGGCGTGCTCGCGGCCGGCATGGAATCGCCCTTCCGCGTCTGCTGCGAGATCATCGGCACCACCGGCCGCCTGCACACCGACAGTCTCTTCGCCGCCGCCACGGTCACCGTCACGGCCGCCGGCCGCCCGCCCCGCACGGAGACGTTCGCCCCCGGCAGCGGCATGCGGGCGCAGCTGGAGCACGTCTCGGCGTGCATCCGCGAGGGTAAACCGCCAGAGATCTCCACCGCCGACAGCCTCGGCAATGCCGCGGCACTGGAAGCGCTGAAGCGCGGGGCGGCCGAGGGACGCACGATTGAGATTCCCCCCTTGGACGCCTGACCGCGGGCGGGCCGATTCGATCGTCGCCGTTACTCGTAGGTCCGGCCCTTCTTGCCGTCGCGGAGCGCCTCGCGGGCCTTGGCCATCAGGCGGTTGCCCCAGCGGGTGGGGTATTTGCCGGTGACGCAGCCGGTGCAGAGGTCGTCGCGGTCGATCTGCAGGCCGTCGGCCAGGTCGTCGACGGCCAGGTACCGCAGCGAGTCGACGCCCAGGTCGTGGGCCATCTTCGCGGCGATCTTGTCCGAGAGCTTCCCGCGGTAGCCGTGATTCCTGATGTACTTGGGCGCGTACAGCTCGCCGAGGGTGCTCATGTCGATCCCGTAAAAGCACGGGGCGATGATCGGCGGGCAGGCGATGCGGACGTGGATCTCCCGCGCCTTGCCCTCCTGGCGGAGGCGTTCGACCAGGGCCCGCATGGTGGTGGCGCGGACGAGGGAGTCCTCGACGAGGAAGATCCGCCGTCCCGACAGCACCGCGGGGATGGGAGTGTACTTCATCCGCACCTTCTGGAGGCGCTCGCCGGCGCCTTCGATGAACGTCCGCCCCACATAGCGGTTGCGGATCAGCCCCTCCATGGCCGGCACACCGAGGTGGTAGGCCATGGAGTCGGCGGCGGCCTTGGCGGTGTCGGGCACGGGCACGACGACGCAATCGGTGCTGTCGGTGGGCTGGTCCTCCAACGCCGCCAGCCGCTGGCCGAGCCGTGCGCGGCAGAGGTAGACGCTCGAGCCGTCCATCGTGGAGGCGACGTTGGCGAAGTAGATCCATTCGAAGAAACAATGGGCGTGGCGGGACGACGCGGCGAACCGGCGGATCGACAGCTTGCCGTCCTCGATCGTGATCATCGTGCCCGGTTCGACGTCGTGGACCTCGGTGAACCCGAGGTTCCGCAGCGCGACCGACTCGCTCGCCGCCGCGAACAGCCGCCCCTCGACGGCGTAGCTCAAGGGGCGGAACCCCAGCGGGTCGCGGGCGACGAACAGGTCGCCGCGGGCGTTGAGGTAAACGATGTTGTACGCCCCGTCGAACTGCTCGCTCAGCGAGCGCATCACCGACATCAACCGCGGCCGCCGGTCGCCCCGCATGGCGTAGCTCAGCGCGTGCATGAGGATCTCGGTGTCGCCCTGGCGGATGATGTGGTAATCCTGTTTGCGGAGCAGGGCCCGCTTGCGTTCGGTGAAGTTGGCGATCTGGCCGTTGAAGGCGAAGCTGAACCACTTCCACCGCCGGCCGTGATGGCGTTCGAACGGCTGGGCGTAGGATGTATCCTCTTGTCCGCATGTGGCATAGCGAACATGCCCGATGGCGGCCTTCCCGGCGTACGCCTGGAGGATGGACCGGTGCTTGCCGGAATGGTTCATCCGGAACGCCTCGGCGACGGTGCCGATCTCCTTGTAGGTGTCGATCAACTGCGGCCGCTGGGGGTTGAACGACGTCATCCCCGCCGCCAGTTGGCCGCGGTTCTGGATGTCCTGCAGGATCGTCGGCACCAGCGGCGTCACGTCGCCCTCGTGAACCAGCTCTTCGGCGGCCCCGCCGCGCCCGACGGGGCTGTCGAGCCAATACAACGCCGCAATGCCGCACTCGTGGTGGAGTTCGTCGCCCATAATCCGTTACTCTTCCTTGCTCCCGGCGTGTCGGATGAACAGGCCGCCAAGGATAGCAGCCCCCGGGGCGGATATCAAATCCCCATAGACCCTCGGCCACCGAATCGCGTATAGTACTACGCGGCCGGCACGAGGAAGGTCGCCCTCCCTGACGGGAGGGAGGAAAGTCCGAGCACCGCCAAACCACGGTGGTGGGTAACACCCACCTGCGCCGCCGCTTGCGACGGCGTACGGGACAGTGCCACAGAAAACATACCGCCCCGCGATTCGCCTGCGGTCGAAGGGCTTGCCCTGAGCGAGCGCAGCGAGTCGAAGGGTAAGGGTGAAAAGGTGCGGTAAGAGCGCACCGCGGGCGGGGTGACCCGTCCGGCAGGGCAAACCCCACCGGGTGCAAGGCCAAGCAGCGATCGGCCAGGTTTGGGCCCACGATCGCGGGTAGGCCGCTTCGCCCCCCGAGGGCGAGAGCCGTCCGGCAACGGGCGGTCCAGAGAAATGACCTTCGCCCCCGCGCCCCGCCCAGGGCGCCGGGGCACAGAACTCGGCTTACATCGTGCCGGCCCGGGCATTTGCGGGCGCCCCCGCCGCCCGTCGGGCCCCTCCCGGCGGGCGGAGAGGCGTCCTATCGCCCCCGCTCACATTGCCCGACGACACCGCCAATTTGCCCCTTGATTTGCCCGCCGATTCCCGTAAACTACAGGCGCAACACCCACGGGGCGTAGCTCAGCTTGGCTAGAGTGCTGCGTTCGGGACGCAGAGGTCGCTGGTTCAAATCCAGTCGCCCCGACTTTTTTGAAGAAAAGGCCGTTCGACGAGAAAGTCGAACGGCTTTCTCTTTTCTAGGACGAGAGTTACGTCGCTCACCTTACGGTTCGAACTGACCACCTCCAGCAGCTCCCGTTTCTGGGCCGAGTTCGAACCGCGCCACCTTTCGACCAGATTCTGGCTGAATTCGAACGTCGCCAGCGCCGCTTCGCCGCAGGCGGGGTCGAACTTGTCGGCCTCATCGAGCTGGCGTTCTACCTCTTCGAGCTGCGTCTTCAGGTCGAGTGATTTGATCTGGAAGGCCTGCTCATCGATGGAGCCGGCCAGGTAGCCGTTGAGTAGCCGGTCCTGCATGTTCACCAACTCGGTGCGGCGCTTGGCCAGGATTCGCTTCTGCTCGGCCTGGACGGTGCCGACCTCGCTGAAG
>CAZHRW010000071.1:0-2915 GCA_964535025.1 uncultured Planctomycetales bacterium | reverse complement strand
GGCGCCAGCGCCATCAGCGCCTCGGCCGCGCCGGCCGCCCCCAAGCCGATGATCGCCATCTGTGAAGTCCCGGACATCGGAGATCCCTGTTCGAGTCGCGTGCCTGGTCCCCCTGACGAGCACTACAGCCCTCATTATAGGCACCGGGCCCCGCCGGCCACTGCCGCCGCGCGCCGACGGCGGGCGGGGGTCCACCAGCCTCCTGTCATTACGGGAGTTGTCCGCGGGAAACAAACCCGCCGATTGTGGCGGATTCCCGCCGACAGCGAGACGCCCCCCCATCGCAGCAACGAGGGCGGACCCGTGAAGGCCCGCCCTCGTGAGAGTCGAACAGCAGTCCGCCGATCAGTATGTCGTGCCGAAGTTGGTCTTCAGCAGGGCGAAGTCGTCGAGATCGACGTCGCCGTCGCCGTCGAAGTCGCCCGTGGAGCAGTCGGCGCCCTCGGTGGTGCCGAAGTTGAGCTTCAGGATGGCGAAGTCGTCGAGGTCGACGTCGAGGTCGCCGTCGGCGTCACCGGGGTTGCAGACGCCGCCCTCGTAGGGCGTCCAGGTCAGGTCGTCGACGATCAGGTCGCCGAACAGGGAGGGGTTGTTCCAACTGCCGAACAGGTAGATGGTGTCCGCGCCGCCGGTAGCGGGGTCGACGAACTCGACCGAGGGGTAGTCCCCCGTGGTCGCCACCGGGCCGGGCACGCCGACCTCGCGGCCGCTGTAGGCCTTCGGCCCGCCGCCGTTGGGGTCGGTCAACAGGTTGATCTCGATCGTGCCGTCCGGGTAGTAGGCGATCTCCCACTCCATCCACCCGGGCACGCCGCGGCTGCGGCTGTCGTCTTCGCCGCCCGGACTGGTGACATCGCCGGCATCCATCCAGGTGGACGAGAACCACTGGCCGAGCTTGGTGTTGTTGGAAAAGCCGGTATTGACGCCGTAGGCCACCGCCGAACTCATGAAGCTACGATGGAAGAACTCCCCGGCAATGCATTCCTCGCCCTTGGACAGCCCCCAGCGGGGTCCGTCGGCGTTGGAGGTATTGATCGTGCCCTCATCGTACACCCAGAGCTTCAGCGTGCCAAACTCCTCGAGGGGGCGCTCCACACAGACCCGCGGCGACAGTACAAGGGCCTTGCTGCCGCTGCGGACCGTCGTCGTCGTGAAATGCGGATCGTGCTGGGTCAATTGCCACCCGTCGGCCTCCATGGCGGCTACATCCGCATACTCGAAGCTCGTCGAATACGCCTCGCCGTACGCGGCAGCCGACAGACTTGCCGCGACCAACAGCACCAGAGCCAGCTTTTTCATCGTCATCCCTTTCCTGTTTCACTCCAAATGGACATATGGCATTCGCATCACACTATGTTCGAAAGCCACTGTAAAGGGGTACGAACAGAGGGCAGAGACGTCGAGGCCGGCACCGGGAACACCCGTACACATCTCGACCCTCCGATGAGCCCCCATGCATCATTTCAACCCTTTCCGTACCAACAAACAACAGTCTACCGCGCGTCGACGGCCCCGTCAAGCGTCTGCCGCCCGTCTGCCGCCCGTCGACTGCCGTTCAGCTAGCGGTTCCCGTCATCAGGGTCCGCAGGGGACTTGCACCCCCAAGTCACGGGCCATGCCCGGCACACCAAAAGAAGGGCGAGTCCCCGGGGGACCCGCCCTTTCGTTGCGCGAGGCATGCATGCGCCGGACAGCTCCGGCCCGGCGATCTGTCGCCGGCGTGGCGCCCGCCGCCAGGTTACCGTCGATCGATCAGTACGTCGTGCCGAAATTGAGCTTCAACAGGGCGAAGTCGTCGAGGTCGACGTCCCCGTCCTCGTCGAAGTCGCCCATCGAGCAGTCGGCGCCTTCGGTCATGCCGAAGTTGACCTTGAGGATGGCGAAGTCGTCGAGGTCGACATCGAGGTCGCCGTCGGCGTCACCGGGGTTGCAGACGCCGCCGCCGCCGATCTTGGTCACGTCGTCGATGTACACTTCGCCCAAGCTGCTTTCAAAGTTGCCGACATAGACCTGCGTGATGTAGGTCTCGAGGCCCGTGGCGCTCGTCTTACTCCTGACCCCATCGATGGCAAGGGTCACCGAACCGTCGGCGTTGAGGGTGTAGATCCACGTGCTCCAAGCCCCGTCGCCGGCGATCTCGGGGTCGTGGACCGTTCCGGTGCCGATGATCGACAGGGCGTCGCACTGGCGGGGCCCGCCAAACCAGTCCATCGAGTGGTTATCGTATCCTTGTTGCAGCCAATTATCGTAGTACTGGCCGGTCCACACATAGCCGGCGTTGGCGTTGGTGTAGTGCTTCTGGTAATTCATGATGCCCCAGTTGTAGACACCGGAGACACCCACGTTCCAACCCCACAGCGTCCCCGCCGGGCCCGAATTTTCGGCGGGCAGACCGGTCTCCGGATCATCCATGGCCGACTTGCCCATGTCGTACACACGGATCGAAATCGACTCGCCCGCCGTCAGCGGGGCGGCCAGGTCCAACGTCGCCACGACGCGGTCCACGAGGTACAGGCAGTTGTTCCCGGCATCTTCCGGGTCTGCCACGACCGTCCCGGCCGAAAACGCATTGCCGTCCTCGAAATCCTCCAGCACCGTCACCTGCGCCAGCGCGGCTGACGCGGCCAAAGCCAAAACGCACAGGCTGATTCCCAGTAATCTCATCTTCAGTCTCCTTTCAAATGGATCTACAGATATGGTGCGCAAAACAAGATCGTGTCCATTGCCTCCACGGCAAGGTCGCCCAAACGCACAACACAGACGTGCCTACCCAACATTTTCTTCAGGATACCACATTTCCCTGGGATTGCAAGTGCTATTCACCCACCTGCCCGCGGGATGCACGACAAGGGCGGGCCCCACGGGGAGGTCCGCCCTTGCGCTGCCGGTCCGTACGGTCCATGGATCCACCGATG
>CAZHRW010000070.1:0-15798 GCA_964535025.1 uncultured Planctomycetales bacterium | reverse complement strand
CGCGATCCAATGAAAACAGGCTCCCTGGCGGGGAAGGCGTCTGGAGCACCCTCGCTGAGCCCAATAACCATAGGCCTTCCGCAACAACGCAACCGGCTCAACCGGCAGTCCGCAGCGTTGACTTCACGCGCCGCAGCGCGACAATCGATACTGCGCGGCGAACCTCACAACCAAAGGAAACGAAAATGTCGAAGATCTACATCCTGTGCGACATGGAAGGCATCTCGGGCATCCGCCGGATGGAGCAGGTCAAGCGCGACCAGGGCGAGGCCTACACCGAGGGGCGCAAGCTCATGATGGACGACATCAACGTCGCCATCGACGCCTGTTTCGCCAACGGCGCCACCGAAGTGGTCGCCGCCGACACGCACGGCGGGGGCGGGCAGGTGCGCGTGGCCGACATGGACAAGAGGGCCGTCTACGAGATCCCCGCGGTCAAGCGAATGATGCCGGCGCTGGACGAGACGTTCGACGGGGTGATCCTCCTGGGCCACCACGCGATGGCCGGAACGCTCAACGGGTTCCTCGACCACACGATGAACTCGATGATGATCTGGGAATTCCGCTGCAACGGCCGGCCGCTCGGCGAGATCGGCATCGAGGCCGCGTGGGCGGGCCACTACGGCGTGCCGGTGATCGCCGTCTCGGGCGACCAGGCCACCTGCGACGAGGCCAAGGCGACGCTCGGGCAGGTCGAAGGCGCCGTCGTCAAGTGGGGCGTCGGGCGCAACAGGGCCCGCTGCCTGTCGATCCCCCAGGCCCACCAGGCGATCCGTGACGCCGTCGGCACCGCCGTCAGCTCACTGGGTCGGTACAAGCCCTTCAAGCCCACGCTGCCGGCGGTGACGGAGATGACGGTCTACCGCTCGGACATGGTCGACGACATCGCCCCCAAACCCGGCATCGAACGCCTCGATGCACGGACGGTCCGCCGGACCGTCGATTCGCTGCTGGAGATCTTCTCGATCGTCTGGTGAACCATGACCCCCACCGACCAGGACAAGCCGCTCATCGACGGCCTTCGCCCCACGGCCGACTGGCAGGCCCTGCCCGGCGGCGTGGCGGTGCTGGGCATCGGCGCGTTCGAACAGCACGGCGCCCACCTGCCGCTGCTGACCGATACGATGAACGTCGACGTCATCGCCAAAATGATCGCCCGCGAGCTCGGGGCCGCGTGCCTGCCGACGATCCCCATCGGCCAGAGCTACGAGCACTCGGGCTTCCGCGGGAGCTTGTCGTTCAGGCCCGAGACGATCATGGCCATCGTCCGCGACCTCGCCGACGAACTCGAGCGTCAACACTTCACCCGGCTGGTGATCCTTAACGGCCACGGGGGCAACTTCGCCCTGCCGACCGTCGTGCGGGATATCAACCGGATGGATCGGCCCATCAAACTGCTGCTGCTGCACTGGAGCGAGTACGACCGTTCCGGCTGCCGCGACGCGGCCAACGCCAAAGGCGAGGTCCACGCGGGGTTCTGGGAGACGTCGGTCACGCTGGCGACGTTCCCCGACCGCGTCGGCAAGCCCGTCCCCCCGCCGCCGAACCCCCTGCCCGAGGCGACGCGGGCGGATCTGAACCACTACGGCCTGGGCGTGATCCGCCCGGCCGGGCCGTGGGGCGACCCGACCAAGGCCACCGTCGAAGCCGGGCGGGAGATCCTCGCCTCGGTTCGCGTGCACCTGCTCGAGGCCATCCGCCAGCGCCTCCGCTGGTTCGATGAGCACCCCCGCTACAGCGGCGACGGCCCGGTCATCCTGCGGCCGATGGTCGCCGCCGACATCCCCGCCGGCGAGCGTCTGTGCCGTCTGGCCGGATGGAACCAGCGGGCCGACGACTGGGCGCTGTTCCTGCGCCTGGCGCCGGACGGCTGCTTCGCCGCGGTCCGCAACGGCGAGGTCGTCGGCACGGTCACGGCGGTGAGCTACGGCGGGACCGTCGGCTGGGTGGGCATGCTCCTGGTCGATCCGGCGGTGCGCCGCCGGGGCGTCGGGACGATGCTGCTCGACCGCGCCGTCGAGGTGCTGACCGGCTGCAAGACCGTCAAACTCGACGCCACCCCCGCCGGCAAGCGGGTGTACGACCAGATCGGATTTACCGACGAATACGGCCTGCGGCGGATGACGATCAACGCCGCCCCGTGCCTGAAGGCAACGGGTGAACCGTCCGTCCGGGCAATGGGCGACGACGACCTGCCGAGCGTGATCGCGATGGATCGCGATGTCTTCGGGGCCGATCGGAGCGGGCTGATCGAAGGGCTCTACGCCATGGCGCCCCACCGGGCCCACGTCGCCGACGGCGACGGCGGCACATTGGCCGGATTCGTGCTCGGACGGCCCGGCCAGACCTTTGAGCACGTCGGCCCGATCGCCGCGGCCGACCTGCCGACCGCCCGGGCCCTGGCGCGGGCCGCGCTGGCCGCCGTCGGGGGCGAACCGGCCGTCGTCGACGCCGCCGACGGCCACGACGACTGGACCGGCTGGCTCGCGTCGATCGGCTTTACCACGCAACGCCCGTTCATCCGCATGGTCAAGGGCGCCGACCCCCACGCCGGCGACCCGGCCAGGCAGTTCGCGATCGCCGGGCCGGAGTGGGGATGACCCGGGAGTCAACCATGACCGAACCGATCCACGCGTGCTTCATCATCGATGACCTGCCCGCCAACGCCACGTACTGGATGCGCCGCCAGCAGGAGGCCTTCGGCTACGACGTGCCCGATACCGGCTGGGGCAAGGGCTGGCGGGAGTTGGCGCCGGCGCCGAAGTTCCGCCTCGAAGATGCGACGGCCCTGGCGGACCTGGTCGAAACGTTCGGCCTGCGCGGCAAGTGCACGGTGCTGCCGTGCCCGGCGGGACTGGGGCGGATCGACCGGTCGGTGAGGCTCTATTCGGACAGCGAACTGGCCGACCTGCTCGGCGTACTGCGCGAGCGAATCGCCCCGCGCTTCGATATCACCCCCGAGGTGCTCACCCACGCCATGGCCTACGACGTCGACTCCGGGGCGATGCTGCCTCACGCCGAGACGGCCTACCTCAGCCACCTGGCGGCCGAGGGCAAACTCGTCGAGCTGGTGGCGTATTTGCGGACCGCCTACATCATCCTCCACAACGCCGGCTTCACCCCGCACGGGATGACGATCGGCGCCATGGCCGACCCGTCCGGCATCGCCGGCGGCCGCGGCCTGCTGGGCGGCGAGGGACGGGAGGTGTTCGGCGAGGCGATCCTGCGCGTCGAACGGCAGTTCGAGCCGCCGACCGACACGTCGTTCATGTACACCGGCTCGCCGCCTGTCAGCGACGCCGCCCGCGCGCGGATGGTGCCCGAGGCGGTCTACGAGGGCACCTTCGGCCGCACCTTCGAGGTCCACAGCCTTCACGACCCCGCCCACCCGGCCATGCACGGCCGGGCGGACTTCGACAAGGCCGTCGATCGGTGGATCACCGCTGACGGGACCGCGGGGGAATGGATCGACCACATCGAATCCGGCGCCGCCTTCGTCTTCACCAGCCACGCCCAGACCCTCAACAGCCTCAACACCGGCCAAGGCCTGGCCATCGTCCGCGAGGCGCTGACCCGCCTGCACCGCCGCTACGGCGACCGCCTCCACTGGCACACCACGCGGGAACTGTGCGAAACAGCAGGCCGTGGACTCTAGATGACGGGCACCGCCGCCGGGGCCTCACGTGCCAAGCACATCCTTAATGGCCTTGCACAGACGGGGCATGTTGTCGGGCGTCATGCCGGCGACGTTGATGCGGCCGGAGTCGACGATGTAAATCGCGTAGTCCTCGCGAAGCTTGTGCACCTGTTCGACGGTCAGCCCCGAGAAGCTGAACATGCCCTTCTGGGTGGTGATGAAGCTGAAGTCCTCCGTGACGCCCTCGTCGGCGAGGGTCTGAACGAACAGGGCGCGCATCCCGTTGATGCGGTTGCGCATGGCGGTGACTTCCTCTTCCCAGGTCGCCCGCAGGGTCGGGTCGGCCAGGACGGTTACGACGATCTTCCCGCCGTGCGCCGGGGGGTTGGAGTAGTTGGCGCGGATGCACTTCTTGATGTGGCTCATGACGGCCTTGGCGTCGTCGGCCGCGTGGGCCACGACCGTCAGGGCTCCGACCCGCTCGTTGTAGAGGCCGAAGTTCTTGGAGAACGAGTTGGCCACCAGCATGCTCCGCCCGGCGTCGGCAAAGGCCCTTACGCCGGCGGCGTCCTCGTCGAGCCCGTCGCCGAAGCCCTGGTAGGCGAAATCGAACAGGGGCGTCCAGCCGGCCTTGACGGCCACCTTGGCCAGCGATTGCCACTGCTCGGGCGTCGGGTCCATGCCGCTGGGGTTATGACAGCAGGCGTGCAGGACCACCACGTCGCCGGCGGGCACCTTGGCCAGCGTGGCGGTCATCGCGTCGAAGTCCAGGGCCTTGGCGGCCTTGTCGTAGTAGGGGTACCACGACGTCGCCAGGCCGGCCGCGGCGAAAACGTTGCCGTGATTGGCCCACGTCGGATTGCTCAACCACACCGTCGCATCGGCGTCGATCTGCTTGATCAGGTCGCCCGCCACCCGCAGGGCGGCGGTCCCCCCCGGTGTCTGGGCGGTCGCGGCACGACCGGAGGTGAGGATCTGGTGATCGGGCCCGAACAACAGGCCCTGCACCACGGTGCCCAGCTCCGGCAGGCCGTCGATCCCCAGATACGACTTGCTCGCCTCATCGACCAGGATGGTCTTCTCGGCGGCCTTTACACTGGCCAGGACGGGCGTGGCGCCGGTCTCATCCTTGTAAACCCCAACACCGAGGTTGATCTTGTCGGGGTTCGTGTCGGCCTTGAACGCCTCGGTCAGCCCCAGGATCGGATCGGCCGGGGCCGTCGTCATGCCATCCAACATCGCTCGCTCCGCTTCGTGTCCAGGTGATCGCGTCGGTCCATACGCACAGTCTTGTCACTAGTAGCAGACACCCATGTCGCCTGTCCATGCTATTCGCCTTTTTGCCTTGACATCGCGGGCGGCCGCGCTATTATTGCATGCAACTATTCGACTTGGAGTGTCCGACGTGCCCCGCGTGACCATCTACGACATTGCCGAGGAAGTGGGCGTTTCGACGGCCACGGTATCGCGCGTGCTGAACGGCTCGACGCTGATCGCGCCGGAGACGGCCGAAGCCATCCGCGACGCCGCCCAACGGCTGGGCTATCACAAGCGGACGATTCGACGCCAGCGGGGGCGGGCGATCCTGCACATCCGCCTGGTCCTGCCGAGCCGCGCCGAACGCGTTCAGAAGCTGTTTTACGATTATGCCGACCTGCTGGCCGGCATCAAGGCGGGTGTGCAAGACAACCGGGTCAATGTGGTTACGGACGTTGAAGGCGAGGCGCTGGACTTGTTCGGCCACAAGAAGGGCGGGGACGTCGACGGGGTGATCTTCGCCTTCACCCGCCCGGCCGAGGCCGTCTACGAGCAACTCGCCCGCCGGGGCGTACCCACCCTCACGCTGCACCGCCTCGTCGAGGGGCGGGACTACATCACCTGCGACAACGCCGAGGGAATGCGCCGCCTCGTGGCCGAGCTGGCCGCCCGGTGCGACGTGGACGGGGCAGAGCTGCGGCCGTGCTACCTGCGGCTGGAGGCGATCCGCGATATCGCTGACGACCGGCAGCGGGGCATCGTCGCCGGTTGCCGCGAAGCGGGCGTGCACTTCACCCGTCGCGACGTCATCGGCGTCAGTGCGATTGCGAACGTCGACCCGGCGCTGGTCGGCCGGATCGACCGTCGCGGCTATAATGCCGTGCTGTGTTTCAATGACGTGGTGGCCGCCGCCTTCTGTCAGGCGGCGCGGGTGGCCGGGTTCGATCCGGCGCGACAGTGGGCGGTGACCGGATTCGACAATTCGCCATTGCGTGACCTGATGCGGCCCCGCCTGGCGACCATCAGTCTGCCGGTGCAGACACTGGGCGAGCAGGCGGGCCGGTGGATTCGCCGGCGGATCGTGGAGCGCCGCGACGAGCCGCTCGCGATGCGGATCCCGGGCGAGTACCTTGCGGGAGACCTCGACGATGATCAGTAATGCCTCCAACGCCCCCGGCGGCGCCCTGACCGACACATCCCGGCTGTGCCTCCATACGATCACCACGAAGCCCTGGTCGCTGGCCGAGTGCGTCGAACGCTACCCGGCCGCGGGCGTCCGCGGTGTCAGCGTATGGCGGACCTGCTTTGAGACGGTCCCGCCCGCCGAGGCCGGGCGGATGCTCGCCGACGCGGGGCTGGCCTGCGTGTCGCTGGTCCGTGGGGGCTTTTTCACGGGCGCCACGGCCGCCGAGCGCCAGCAGGCGATCGACGAGAACCGCCGGGCGCTGGATGAAGCGGCCGCGGTGGGCGCGCCGCTGGTGGTGCTCGTCTGCGGCGCGACCCCGGGCCAGTCCGTTCGGACGAACATCGAGCAGATCCGTGAGGGGATCGAGGCGGTGATCGACCACGCCGCCGCGCGGGACGTGAAGCTGTCGATCGAGCCGCTGCACCCCATGTACGCGGACGTCCGCTCGGCGATCGTCACGCTGCGGGACGCCAACGACCTGTGCGAGGCGATCGGTTCGCCGCACGTGGGGGTGACCGTCGACGTGTTTCACCTGTGGTGGGATCCGGCCCTGCAGGCGGAGATCGCCCGCTGCGGGCGGGCCGGCAACCTCCTGTCGTTCCACGTGTGCGACTGGAAGACCGACATGGCCGACATGCTCAACGACCGCGGGCTGATGGGCGAAGGCGTCATCGACGTGCCGGCCATCCGCGGCTGGGTCGAGGCCGCGGGATTCGACGGTTTCATCGAAGTCGAGATCTTCTCCGACCGCTGGTGGGGCAAAGACCAGGGTACGTTCCTGGATGCCATCGTCCAGGCGTATCTGCAGCATACTTGAGGGAGTATTGGATGAAAACGCATACCATAGGCATCATCATGAACGGCGTGACCGGGCGCATGGGCACGAACCAGCACCTGATCCGCTCCATCCTGGCCATCCGCGCCCAAGGCGGGGTCAAGGTCTCCGACGACGAGACCATCATGCCCGAACCGGTGCTCACCGGCCGCAATCCCAATAAGCTCAAGCGGCTCAGCGACGCCCACGGCGACCTGTCGTGGTCGACCGACCTGGACAAATTGCTGGCAGACAGCGCCTACAGCGTCTACTTCGACGCCCAGACGACCGACCGGCGTTTCGCCTCGGTCGTCAAGGCGATCGAGGCCGGCAAGCACGTGTACTGCGAGAAACCCACTGCCACCACCTCCGCCGACGCGATGGAACTGTTTCGCCGGGCCGACACCGCCGGCGTCAAGCACGGCGTCGTGCAGGACAAGCTGTGGCTGCCGGGACTGATGAAGCTGCGCCACCTGCTGGACATCGGCTTTTTCGGCCGTCTGCTCAGCGTCCGCGGGGAGTTCGGCTACTGGGTCTTCACCGGCGAGCACGATCCGCTCCAGCGGCCCTCCTGGAACTATCGCAAGGAAGACGGCGGCGGGATCATCATCGACATGCTCTGCCACTGGCGCTACGTGGTGGACAACCTCTTCGGCGCCATCACGTCCCTGACGTGCCTGGGCGCCACCCACATCCCCACCCGCTTCGACGAGCAGGGCAACCCCTACGACGCCACCGCCGACGACGCGGCCTACACGACGTTCGTCACCGACCGGGACGTCATCTGCCAGTTCAACAGTTCCTGGTCCACCCGCGTCAACCGGGAGGACCTGTTCGTCATGCAGGTGGACGGCACGGACGGTTCGGCGGTCGTGGGCCTGCGGGATGCGAAAATCCAGCCCGCCGCCGCCACGCCGCGGGCCGTCTGGAACCCGGACGTGGATTCCCCCATCGACTACCGCGAAGGCTGGATGCCCGTTCCGACCACCCGAGCTTACGACAACGCCTTCAAGGCCGAGTGGGAGCTGTTCCTGCGGCATGTCGCACTCGGCGAGCCGTTCCGCTGGGACCTCAAGGAGGCCGCCAAGGGCGTGCAACTGGCGGAACTGGGCATGGAATCGTGGGCGAAACGCGCCTGGGTGGATGTGCCGGACCTGTAAAATCGGGATTTCAGATTGGCCGTCAAGGGAGAGAGACAATGACCGTATCAGACAAACCTGTGGCTCTCGTCACCGGCGCCGGACAGGGCATCGGTCGGGGCATCGCGCTGCACCTGGCGACGGACGGCTACACGGTCGTGATTAACGACGTCGTCGCCGACCCGGACAACAGGGAGCAGGGCGCCTACGAAGTCAAAGGGACCATCGAAGCGATGGGCTCAACCGCCGAGGTGTTCAAGGCCGACATCGCCTCGGCCGAAGAACGTGCGGCAATGGTCGACTTCATCGCCACGACCTTCGGCCGCCTGGACCTGCTGGTCAACAACGCCGGCGTCGCCCCCAAGCAGCGCAAGGACGTCCTTGAAGCGACCGAGGAGAGCTTTGACCGGCTGATGGCGATCAATCTCAAGGGCCCGTATTTCCTCACGCAACTGGTGGCCAACCGGATGATCGCCTACAAGCAGGCGGGCGTCGTGCCCCAGCCGCGGATCTGCTTCATCACGTCGATCTCCGCCTACACCTCCTCGCCGTCCCGCGGGGAATACTGCGTATCGAAGGCGGGGCTGGCCATGGGGGCAACGCTCTTCGCCGACCGGCTCGGCGAGTTCGACATCCCCGTCCTGCAGATCGCCCCGGGCATCATCGCCACGCCGATGACCTCGGTGGTCACCGCCAAATACGACAAGCTCATCGCCGAAGGCCTGCTGGTCACCAAGCGCTGGGGTCAGCCCGAAGACGTCGCCAAGGTCGTCTCGGCCTTCGCAGCGGGCCTGCTGGATTACTCCACCGGTAACGTCATCGAGGTCGGCGGCGGGTTCGGGATGAAGCGGCTATAAAGAGGTAGCGATCATGAACGAGACGACGATGAAACTCGACGGTCGTTCGGTCCCTGTGATCGACGTCAACACCGTGGTCGTGGGCACCGGGGCGGCGGGGCTGAACTGCGCGTGCCGCCTGTTCCGCGAGATGGAGGAAACGGGCGTCGCCGATCCCGCCTCGCGTCTGGCGGTGGTCACCCGCGGCGTCGGGCTGGGCACGTCCAATAACTCCGGCTCCGACAAGCAGACGTACTACAAGATGGGCACCAGCGGCACCGAGCCGGACCTGGCCGTCGACTTCGCACGGACGCTCACCGCCGGCGGCTGCACGCACGGGGACGTCGCCCTGATCGAGGGGGCCGGTTCCCTGCGAGGCTTCTACCGTCTGGCCGACCTGGGCGTGCCCTTTCCCCACAACGCCGGCGGCGAGTTCGTCGGCTACAAGACCGACCACGACCCGCGGCAGCGCGGCACCTCGGCCGGGCCGTGGACCAGCCGGTTCATGGTACAGAAGCTGCTGGTCGAGCTGCGCCGCTACGGGATCAGAATCTACGACCGCTATCACCTGCTGGCGATCCTCACCGACGGGCAGGGCGCCTGCGGGGTGCTGTGCATGGACCTCGCCTCGAACGGCGGCCTGGTGATCCTCCGCAGCCGCAACGTCGTCGCCGCCGGCGGCGGGCCCGGGGAACTGTACGAGATCTCCGTCTACCCCATCGGCCAGATGGGTCCCTATGCCCAGATGTTCGAGGCCGGGGCAACCGCCCACAACCTCAGCGAGTCGCAGTTCGGCCTGGCATCGATCGCCCCGCGGTGGAACCTCTCGGGCACCTATCAACAGGTCATCCCTCGCTACTACTCGACCGACGCCGACGGCAGTGACGAACAGGAGTTCCTCAACCCCTGGTTCACGTCGATGGCCACGCTGGCGACCGACATCTTCCTCAAGGGCTACCAGTGGCCCTTCGACCACGACAAGGTCGCCGACTTCGGCTCCTCGCTGGTCGACATTCTCGTCCAGAATGAGATGATCAACAAGGGCCGGCGGGTGTTCATGGACTTCCGCGAGAACCCCCGCGCCACCGACGGCCTCGAAGCGTTCAGCTTCGAGAACCTCGGTTCGGAAGCCCTGGACTATCTGCAGAAATCCGGCGCGATGCAGGCGACGCCCATCGAGCGGCTGGCGCACATGAACCCGCCGAGCATTGAACTGTACGCCCAGATGGGCGTGGACCTGTGGACCGAGCCGCTGGAGATCGGCGTCTGCAGCCAGCACTGCAACGGCGGGTTCGCCGTCGATGCGTGGTGGGAGTCGACCGTCAAGCACCTGTTCGTCGTCGGCGAGCTGGCCGGCACGCACGGCGTCAAGCGCCCCGGCGGATCGGCCCTCAACGCCGGGCAGGTCGGCTCGATGCGGGTCGCCCAGCGGATCGCGCACGTCTATCACGAAGACACCATCGACCAAGCCGCCTTCGCCGATACCGCCGAAGCGGCCGTCAAACGGTTCGCGGGCCTGATCGACGCGGTTGAATCGCCCGCCGCCGACGCCCTGGACGCCGAAGCGGTCGTCAAGGCCATCCAGCACCGCATGAGTGCCCACGCGGGCATGGTCCGCTCGCTTGCCGGCGTGCAGGCCGCCTTGGCTGAGGCGCGCGAGCAGTGGAAACAAATCAACGCCGTCGGGCTGAAAGGCCCGACGATCCGGGCCCTGGAGGCCCGCGAACTGGCCCTGGCGCAGTTGGGCTTCCTGACAGCGATCGACGCCCTGCTCCAGCGCGGCAGCGGGTCAAGGGGGTCGCACCTGGTGACCGACCCGTCCGGCACGCTGCCCCACCCGGATCTGGGCGACGAGTGGCGGTTCATCGGCGAGAACCTCGCCCTGCGCGACGAGATTCTGACCGTCACGTACGATGCCGCTGAAAACGACTTCACGGCCGAAACCGTCGAACCCCGTCGCGCCACGGCGACCGAGGACTGGTTCGAGACCACCTGGGCCGCCTACCGCGACGCATCCGTCTTCGCCACCGCCGGCGACGAGAAGCCGCTGCCGTACGCGATCTACCAGACGAAGAAACACTGAACGGTAAGGTTGGAGGCCGGAATCGAAAGGTGCTGTTGCCTCAAGTCTCAAGCCTCAAGAGAAAGGGAGAACCATGGCCAAGCTGAAACTGCGTAAGGCCGACGAGTGCCTGTGGGACTGCGTGAGCCTCGGCGAGGTGATGATCCGCCTGGACCCCGGCGATGGACGGGTGCGGACGACGCGGACGTTCCAGGTCTGGGAGGGCGGCGGAGAGTACAACGTCTCCCGGGGCCTGCGGCGGTGCTTCGGCCTCAAGACCAGTCACGTGACCGCCATCGTCGACAACGAGGTCGGCCGTCTGCTGGAGGATCTCATGCTCCAGGGCGGGGTCGACCTGTCCCACGTCAAGTGGGTGGACTTCGACGGCATCGGCCGCGTGGCGCGCAACGGGCTGAACTTCGTCGAACGCGGCTTCGGCATCCGCGCCGCCAAGAGCGTCTCCGACCGCGGGCACACCGCCGTGTCGCAACTGAAAGCCGGCGACATCGATTTCAAGACCCTTTTCGCCGGTCAAGGCGCCCGCTGGTTTCACTGCGGAGGGATCTTCGCGGCGCTGTCGGCAAGCACGCCGGAGGTCGCCATCGAGGCGATGGCCGCCGCCAAGGACGCCGGGACGGTCATCTCCTACGATCTGAACTACCGTGCATCGCTGTGGCAGGACATCGGCGGCCAGGACCGCGCCCGCGAGGTCAATCGCCAGATCGCCCCGTACGTCGACGTAATGATCGGCAACGAGGAAGATTTCTCCGCGGCCCTGGGCTTCGAGGTGCCCGGCACCGACGTCCACGCCGGCGCGGCGTTGGACCCGTCGAAGTTTCGCGCGATGATCGCCGAGGCCGTCAAGACCTACCCCAACTTCAAGGCCGTCGCTACCACGCTGCGCAACGCCAAGACCGCCACCGTCAACGACTGGGGCGCCGTCCTGTGGTACGAGGGTGAGTTCCATGAAGCCACCCAGCGGCCGGACCTGGAGATCTTCGACCGCGTCGGCGGCGGCGACAGCTTCGCCTCAGGGCTGATCTACGGCTTCCTGACCGGCAAGACGCCCGATCAGGCCGTCAATTACGGCGCCGCTCACGGCGCCCTGGCCATGACCACCCCCGGCGACACCACCATGGCGACGCTCGCCGACGTCGAACGCGTCATGAAGGGCGGCGGCGCCCGCGTGGCGCGGTAAGGCACCACGCCGGACGACTGCCGCTACCGGCGGCGCTGGCGGAGGGCTTCCAGCTTGTTCGCGGGGCGGGGCGGCGCAGTGCGGCGCGGTACGGCTTGCCTTCGTGTCGGGGCCTCGGGCCTTCGGCGGGTAGTGTCCGGGCGGGCGAGGCGGCCCTGGGTGTCCGGCACCGGCGCGGGCCGTAACGTCCGGGGAATCCGGATCTCCTTGCGCATCACGGTGCCGGCGCCCGGCTTGGGTCGTGCCAACCGGCCGATCGGCTGCGGGCGGCGAACCTGTCGCAGGACCTCGACCTTATTACCCTGATCATGCTTGGGCACCGTCAGTCTCCGCGTGGTCAGCCGCTTGCCGAACGGGTCGACCCGACGGATCACCCGCGGGTCCCGATCATGGTCGCCCCTGAACGAACGGGGACGCAGGTCGTACCGGCGCTGCAGGCGCTCGCGGATCTCCTCGCCCCGCTTCGGGATGGGCTCGCGCTCATGGGGGAACCGATGCCTGTAGGGGTCCCGCCTGTCCCGAAACTGAGGATGATGATAGAACCGGTGATGGTAGTAGCGCGGGTACACGTGGCGGCGATACGGGTAGTAGTAATCGTAGCCGTGCCCGAAGGAGTGGAAATAGCCGAAGTTGATGTAGATCCGACCGTAGTACGGAACCGACTCGATGCGCGGGGAGGTGTAACTGTACCCGTAGAAATACGGGTAGCCCCCGCCATAGAAGCCGCTGGACGGAGCATAGTAGTAGTAATGGTAGTGCCGCTCCACCGCCTCCTGGGCGGTCTGGCCGGTGGCCTGGCGGGCGGCCTGTTGGGCCTGGTCGGACGGCTCGGCCGTCGCCGTGTCGGGCATCTGGTCGAGATCTTCGTAGAATGACGTGGCGTCGCTGTAAGCTTCGCTGAACACGTCATTCGTCGCCAGCTCGTGGACCAGGGCGTCAACCTGCCCGTCGACCGAGGCGTTGCCGCCCTGCTGGTCCCGCTGCCAGCGGTACCACGCCGCCACGCGGGCGATCGTCTCCAGCACAAACGGCTCATCGTCGTGGTGCTCGGCGGCCTTGGACACCGCCCACACCGCCAGCGATGGGCTGTTCTCCTGGGCGGCATGCTGCGCCATCACGGCCCAGCCGAGCGCGTTTTCCGGATCCAGGTCCACCAGTTCCTGCGCCGGCCGGTAGGCCAGGTCGAATTGTCCCCACTCGGCCATGGTGCGGATATAGGCCTCGTAGAGGGCGGTGCTGTTGGCGTCGATCCGACGGCCGGCCTCGAAGGCGCCGATCGCCTCGATCGGACCGTCCGCTTGACCGATGGCCTCGATCGCCTCGTCAATCGTCGTCAGATCCGTCCGGGGTTCAACCGCCGCAGCTTCCGGCGGCGCCTGGGGTTCGGAAGGAGTAGCCGTCTGCGGGTCGGCCAGGACTACCGGGGCCAAGGCCAGCAACCCGATGAAAACAAGAGACATCGCTGTCCGTGCCATCGTGACATCCTCCTGGCTGGGACGAGCCTGTACTCAATCTATTGTACGTTCGGTCACGCGTCCTTGTGCCCCCGCCGCGCCGGTCCGGGCAGCGAGGGGCACCACGGCGATGAGATAGACACGCGCGGCGGCGTATCGTTAGGTGATGGTTTTTTGCCTGAGCGCTCCCAATCGGCCGCGCCAGGCACTAAACTAACGCAGCTTATGAACCCGTTCGCCCAACTGACGCCGATCGCCCGCCGCAACGTCCTGGCGGTGATCATGCTGGTGATCCTGCTGGCCCTGACGGCGGCGGCGTGGGTTATCTCCACCTCGATCTCGCCGCTCCGCGAAGGTGAGACGTGGTACCTCATCCGGGAGGGCGATCAGCCGGTCGGCTGGCAGGTCGTTCAGCGCGAGACGGTCGTCGGCGGCGCCGGCCGCGGGTACGACATGCAGTTCTTCGCCCGAAGCAGCCGGGGGTTGTGGAGTATCTGGCGGCTGGACGCCGCCCGGCGCAGCGGCCGATACCTCTCGGGCGCCATCGCCGCCCAGCCGATCGGCCTGGACATCAGGCCGCAGACGCGGATCGAGTACGACGCCCCCCGGCTCGCCATTACACCGATCGGCGGGCCGGTTCGCCGCATCATCGAGGTCGGCCCCGATTACATCCCGGAAGGCCATCTGTACCCCACCGTCGCCGACGTCGCCCGGACCGGCGAGACCGTCGAGGGGCTGCTGGCGGTGGATGACAGACTAGCCGTCGTGCCCGTGATCCTCGAGCGGGAAGGTCTCGCGACGCACACGCTCAACGGCCGGCAGGTGGACCTGACGGCCGTCCGCCTCACCTGGCCGTCGTCCGACGTCGACGTCTCGCCGCGGCGGCTCCTCGTCGACGACGACGGTTCGATCGTCGTCATCGAGCTTCTCGACGCCCAGGGCGGCGTGATCCTGACGTTTACGCGAGCGACCCTGGAACAGGTCCGGCAACAGTACCCGCGAGCCCACTACGTCCGCAACCAGCTCCTGGAAACAACGCAGCCGCAGTAGGCGCCGACAGCGCAAAAGAAAAGAGTCTCCACTGCAATGCCGGTGAGCGGCTCTTTGAAAGAACCCGTTGAGTTCAGGTGGGCAGCCGCTGTACCCCCGGAGGGGCCTGGATCCGGCTTCCCAGTCAATGGGCCTCGGTTCTTTACAAAACGGCCACTCTGTCGAACATAGCAGAGACTCTTCTCTGTAACTGTACCATCTTGATTATCGGCCGGCCAGTCGAATCCCTTGAACCTTGAACCGCCCGCCGACGGCGCCGCCTGGGGAGCAAAGCCGGGCCTCCGCCGCCGGCAATCGTTGTTCGAGGGATCTGTGTCCCAATCTTTAGAGGGTCGATCGCAAGGATCGCCCATGGCCGTCGCGGAGGCCCGGCGACCATCATTCTCCCACACAGCCCCCGTACTGACAAGTCACAAAAACCCGGCCGCGCTACGTCGCGCCGGCAACCTGCTCGTAGAGGGCCGCGTGGGCGGCGACGAAGCGGTCGAGCGTGAAACGCCGCTCGACGCGCGCACGCCCGGCAGCGCCGAGACGACGGCGGAGGGCGGCCGAGGCGGCCAAGGCCGCCAGGGCCTCGGTGAAGGGGCCGACCCGCCCCGGCGGAATCAGCAAGGCCGTTTCCGACGTGGCGACCTCGTTGAGGCCGGGAATGTTCGTGGCGACCACCGGCAAGCCCGCCGCCATGGCCTCGGCGACGGCCAGGCAGAATCCCTCCCACAGGCTCGGCTGGACCAACAGGTCCCCGCCCGCCAGGACGCCCGGCACATCGTCGACGTGGCCCAGCACGCGCACGCGGCCGCCGACGCCGCTCGCCGTCCGCCAGCGCTCGACGGCGCGGCGCTGCGGCCCGTCGCCGGCGAGGACCAGGTGTAACCCGTCGATCTCGCCGGCGGCCGGCTCGAACCCCGCCAGGAGGACGTCGATGCCCTTCTGGCCGTCGAGCCTGCCAACGAAGACGGCCGCGACGTCGCCGTCGTTCAGCCCCCATCGCCGGCGCCACGCGGCTCGGGCGGCCTCGTTGCGGGTGTAACGGCCGACGTCAATGCCGTTATGGATGACGGCGTAGTGCTCGTCGCCCAGGCCCGTGCGGCGCTGGTGATCTGCGCGGACGCCCTCGCTGACGCAGACGATGGCGTCGGCCCGTCGTCCGACCCGCCGCCCCCAC
>CAZHRW010000069.1:0-8868 GCA_964535025.1 uncultured Planctomycetales bacterium | reverse complement strand
TCGACGAGAGCGTCGATCTGCTCTTCCAGGAGGCGGTCGTTGAGGTCGTAGGTGTAGGTGATGGTCTGGTTGACGTACCCATCGTCGTCATCGTCGCGGGTGAACTCCACGCGGTTGCCGGCGGCGTCGTAGGCGTAGGTGTCGCGGTAGATGAGGGGGCTGCCGCCGTCGTCGGCGCCGTGATAGGCCTCCTCAACCAGGCGGCCGGCGTTGTCGTAGGTCCACGCGATCGTCGTCTGCCGCGTGATGCCGTCGTCGTCCAGGCGGGTCTCGACCGCGGCGATGCGTCGGCCGGTGGGGTCGAGCGTGTAGGCGAAGGAGGCCAGGACGACGTTGTCGGACAGGTCGTCGGGCGTGGCGTCCTGGCGGTAGTGGGTCATCCCCGTCAGGCGGTTGAGCGTATCGTAGGTGTAGGTGGTGAGCGTCGCGTCGCCGGTGCGTGTTTCGGCGAGGTTGCCCATGAGGTCGTAGGTGTAGGTTGTGATGCCCGCGGGCCCGACGCCCTGCATGGCGGCTATCGTGGCGTAGACCCGGGTAAGGCGGCCGAGCGTGTCGTACTGGTAGGTCGTGACGGTTCCATCACTGGTGCTGGTGCACAGCAGACGGTCGGTCGACTCGTCGTAGCAGTATTCCACCGTACCTTCAGGCGAGATGACCGCCCGCACGCGGCCGCGGTCGTTATAGGTCGTGGTGGTGGTGCGGACCGTTTCGGGCGTGGTATCCCAGTAGGTTTCGACGGCCTTCGTTTCACGGCCGAGCGCGTCGTAGTGGTAGGCGACGGACCGGCTGACCGGTTCCCCGGCGGCGGGGCGGTACGCCTTGCCGACCAGCCGTCCGCCGGCGCCGGGGGCATCATCGTAGGTGTACTCCGTGACGCGGCCTTCGAAGTCGACGGTTCGGGTCACACGGCCGAGGTGGTCGTGCGTGGTGGTTTCGGTTTCGCCTTCGGGCAGCGTACGGCTGACCTGGCGGCCCCAGGCGTCGTAGGCGAAGGTGGTTTCCCTGGGCACCTGGTAGAAGTAGTCCGACGTCGCCCATTCGTCGACGGACGGCGAGACCTGGAAGACGCCGGTGCGGGTGGCGGTCAGATTGCCGAAGATGTCGTAGTCGTACTCGTAGCGGGGGTGGAACAGCCCGTCCTGGCGCAGGGTGCCCTGCGCGTAGGTGATGTCCCAGAAGATCTCCACCGCCGGGAGAATCACGGCGGTCAGGCGGCCGGCGTCGTCGTAACGGTAGTACGTGCTCTGGCCGGCCTGGTCGGTCTCCTGAACGAGGTGGCCGAGGGAGTTGTACAGGCACGACGTCGACGTGCCGTCATCGTAGACCGTCTTCGTCAGACGGCCGGGGCGATCGGCATCGTCGTTGTCGATGGTCTCGAACCAGGTGTCCTGGCGGTGCGTTTCGTCGCGCAGGGCCGGGTCGGTGACGTCGGGATGCGGGTCGGCGGTCTCGGTCACGGCAACGCCCGTCGTCGTGCGGGTGTTCCGCCCGGCCGCGTCGTAGATGTATTCGGTGAGCAGCCGCACCGGCGCGTCGTAGCCGGCGGCGTCGGCGACGGGCCCCAGCACGGCGACCTGCCGCCCAGCGGCGTCGTAGTAGTAGTCGGTGCGGGCGCCGGCGGCGTCGAGGGTGTAGCGGACCTGCCCGGCGGGGGTGTAGTCGGCGCCGTCGGCGTAGTCGTAGCCGGTGGCGTCGGCCGACACCGGCGTCATCGCCGCCAGGTCGGCGGCCGTGTACGGCTCGCCGGGATCGACGCTGTCGACCACCCGGGCGGTCACGGTTCCGTCGGGGTTGGCCGCCAGGGTGATGGTCAGGCCCGCCAGGCGGCGGGTGGAGACGCGGTTGCCGAGCGCATCATAGACGTTGAACGTGACGGCCTGTTTGGACGCATGGTCGGGCACGACCAGTGAGGTGTCGTCGGAGGCGAGGACCGCGTAGGGATCGGTTTCGGCCAGGACGCGTCCGTGCTCGTCGTAGGCGGTTCGCGTGATGAGCAGGCATTCCTGCACGCCGTCCGTGGTGTCGCGGGCCTGGACACGGGTTTCCACCAGGCGGCCCATGCGGTCGTACGTCAGGGTCGTCTCGGTGCCGTACCGGTCGACCTCGCGGATGATGTTGCCGAGGCTGTCGTACTCGGTAGTGGCCTCCCACAGCAGCGTGGCCAGCGGCGAGGTGTCCAGGTCGATCTCGGGGGAGAACAGATCGTTGTCGGCCTTGTGGTAGAGGTACTCGGCCGAGCGGGTCCGGCGGCCTTCGGCGTCGTAGGCGTTCAGCGTGATAATGGATGTGTCCGGCAGGCTGCCGGCGTCGGGACCGCCCCATTGGTCGACGAAGGTCGGGCAGTAGGCGTCATCCACGTGGTAGTACGAGAGGGTCTGTCGGCCCGTCGCGTCGTAGGCGTACCAGGTCGTGCGTCCGGCGGCGTCGGTCTGGGAGCGGATGCGGTCCTGGTGGTCGTACGTGTAGGTGGCGGTGACGATCTCCTCGTTATCCTGGCCGGCCCGTTGAAGGAGGCGGAGGGTGGTTTGCAGGTTGCCGGCCTCGTCGTAGGTGTAGCGGGTGACGGTTCCCGAGGCGTCCTTGGTCTCGACGAGCAGGCCCCGATCGTCGTAACGGTAGGTCGTCTGGCGTCCCGTCGGATCGACCATGCTGGTCAGGCGGCCGTTGTAATAGCGGTAGGTTGTCCGGTTACCGAGCGCATCGGTGGTGGAATGGACGCTGCCGTCGGAGTTGTACTCGGTGGTCGTCTTCCAGGTGACATGGGCGTTGATCTCCGTGTCCTTGTCGCCCTGCAGGACGGCGTCGGCGTCGGTGACGAGCATCGGGACCGATTGGCGGGTCAGGCGGTCGGCGTCGTCGTATTCAAAGAGGGTGAGGATATAGCGATCAGCGGCGTCGTCGACGAGGCGCAGCGTTCGCAGCACGTTGCCCCGGACATCCCGCACGGTGATGGTCCGGCCGTCGCCGGCGGCGCTGGCGGTGGTGGTCGCGTCGGTGGTGGTGACGGTGGTGGCGAACCCCTCGGCGTCGGTCAGGCTCATCAGGCGGCCGTCGGCGTCGTACGCGGCCGTCAGCACCGTGACCTGGCGGGGGTCGGTGATCGACGTCAGCCGGTGGAGCGGTGCGTCGGGGCCGTTGTCGTAGCCGAACGTGACGGTGGCGCCGCTGCGGTCGGTGACGCCGACCAGGTCGCCGCTCGCCGGGTCGTAGGCATAGCGGATCGCGCCGCCGCCCGGATCGGTGATCGAGACGATGCGGCCTTCGGTGTCGTAGTCGATCAGGACGGCCACGGCGCTGCCCTGGCCGCTGGAGGTGAGCGTCGTCCGTCGGATCGAGCCGACCGTTCGACGTTCGCAGGTCAGTTGGTTGTCCTGGCTGTCGGTGATGGACTCCAGCAGGCCGGTGGCGGCGTCGAAGCGATAGGCCAGGTGGTTGACCGTCAGCTTGTAGTAGCCCCCGAAGCCCTCGGTGACGGGATTGTAGTCCCGCAGGCTCCCGCCGGATTCGGCCCAGGTGCCGCCGAGGTCGCGGATGTCGACGTCGGCGACCTCCAGCGTCGCGGCCATGACGCCGGCCTGCTGGGTGAAGGCGGGCCGCATCGCTCCATCGGCCGACGGGGCAGGGGTGAAGCCGAAGCGGAACGTCCGTCCATCCGGCAGCGTGACCGCCACGCCGGTGGCGTTGGTGAACGCCGCGTCCGGCGCCGAGCCGGCCAGCCCGGTCACGGTGACGGCGGGCTGGTCGTAGTTGCAGGTCCACCCCGGGCCGAACGCGCCGGTGCGGTCGTGGACGGCGTCGTTGAGGCTGTAGCGGCGGGTGATCGTGATCGGGAGCTTCGCGTCGATGGACAGATCGGTAAAGCTCAGATCCAAGTTGCCCGGGCTCAGCGTGCCGTGATCGATCACCAGGTCCGTTTCGTCCGAGACGGTGTCATCGCCGTGCGTCGCGGCGATCCGCAGCAGGTAACGGCCGTTGGGCGCGGCGGTCACGTCCAGCGGACCGCCGACGGGCTGGAGCGACGTCGACTCGATCGCGGTGCCGGTGGCGGCGAGGATGGGCGTGTCGTCGTCGGCGTCGAGGGGGATCAGCTCGACCGTGTAATCGACGTCGATGCCGTCCTCGCTGTCGGGGTCGACGAACGTCGCCTGGAACTGGACCAGGCCGCTGACCAGGGTGCAGTGGCGAAGGGCTTCGTCGAGGGCGACGGCGGGCAGGGCGGCGCCGTGGACCTCAGGCGTCACGGTGAACGTCTGCCAGTCGCTGTCGTTGCCGGCGAGGTCGAAGGCCCGCAGTCCGATCGTGACGCTGTCCGGCCCGAGGGTGAATCGGTAGTCGCCGTTGATGTCGAGGCTCCGCTGTCGGGTCTCGCCCGTGGCGTCGTCGGTGATCGAGAGGACCACATGGCCGATGGCGACATCGTCGTCGGCTTCGGCGTGCACCGTGATTTCCGTCCCGGGCGGAACCGTGATGCCGCTGCCGGGGACCGTCGCCAGTTCGCCGTCCCCGCTGACCGACAGGACGGCGAAGGTCGGGTCCACGAGGTCGCTGTAGACCTCGAGCGTGAATGTCGTCGAGGTCGCCTGGTCCCACAGGTCGGTTGCGGTGAACAGGCAGTTGTAGAGGTCGGCCGTCGGCGTCGCCCAGCGGAGCGTGAGGGTCGACGCATCCAGCACGGCCCCGGCAGGCAGGCCGGTGAGGTCGAAGCTCATCAGGTCGTTTTCAAGCTCGACATAGGGCGTCATATCCAGCTCCAGCGGGACGCCCGCCGGATGGCGGAGCGTGCCGGGACTGGTGACGGTCGGACCGGTGTCCGCCTCGGCCATGTGGATGTCGAATCTCATCGTGTCGACACCCAGGCTGTTGGACAGGTTGACATAGACGGACCGGCCGTCGTCGGCCATCGAGGGGTTGTCCCAGACCAGGGTGAAGGTCTTGTCCGCCTCGTGGAAGGCGAAGGTCATGCCCTCGATGGGCGGCTCGGCCCAGATGAAGGTGTTGGCGGCCGTGGCGTCGTCGGGGACGTTGACGTTGAACGTGCGGGTGTAGGTTTCGCCGCTGACGGGGTAGAAATCGTCGTTGTCCAGCCAGTGCAGCGGCGGCGCCGGCAGAACCTTCAGGTAAAAGCTGCGCGCGGCCCAGCGGCCCTCGCAGGTCACGGTGACGGTGAACTCGACGGGGCCGAGGGCGTCGGGCGTGCCCTGAACGATGTTGTCGACCATCGTCATCCACGACGGTCCGTCCGTCAGTTCGTAGGTGACCTCGTCGGTCATGCCCGTCGCGTTCATGACGCAACTGTACTCGGCGCCCAGCACGGCGTCCTTCAACTCGACCGCCGGCAGCGTCGGCGCCGGCGGCACCTGGTGCACCGTGACCGGCCAGTCCAGCGTGTCGGTCGCGTTGCCCGCGTCGGTGACACGCAGCGTAAGGGCGTGCGTGCCGAGATCCGCCGTGGTGGGGACCCATTCCAGCGTGGCGGTCCTCGGGCCCGTGCGGACGATCCGGATGCCGTCGGGCACGTCATCGCCTTCGACGGTCCAGGTGAGCCACTCGGGCTCATCGGGGTCGGTGGCGTCCAAGTCGACGCGGTAATAGGCCCCGACCGCGGCGTCCTGCGGGTCGGGCGGGTCGATCCGCGGCGCAACGTTCGGGCGGTAGAGGACCGGGGTGATCGTGAAGCTGTAGGATGTCTCGCCGGCCGGATCATCGTCGTCCACCGCCTTGAAGTGGAACTCGTGAGGGATGTCGACCTCGGCGAAGCTCGGCTCCCACACCAGCACGCCGGCCTGGGCGTCGAAGACGGCCGTCGCCGGCAGCGCGTAGCCGCCGGCCGTGTCCACACTGATCGTCACGTTGCCCCCGTCGGGGTCGTACGCCAGGATCGGCAGGGCGAGCATGCCGGGCACGACGACGGTGGCGGGGTAGGGCATATCGAACAGCGGCGGCCCGGGCTCGGCGTCCACGATCCTCAGCGACCAGGCATGCAGCGTCGAGGCGCCGTAGGCATCGGTCAGGCGGACGCGGATCGGGAACGTGTCGGCCCCGCCGGCGGTCGCGGCCGCGATGCCCGCGGCGGTCCAGGTGAACGTCGCCGACGTGTCGCCGGCGGCCGCGAGGCTCATGGTCGTCGCGTCGAGCGGATCGAGCAGTGCCGCGGTGACGGGGTCGTCGTCGTCCCACGTGATCGTGCACTGATAATCGCCGCCGCCGCGGGTGTTGAAGGTGTTGATCGGCGCGGACGTGACCGCCGGCGGCTGATTGGCCCGGACGGCCAGGTGCAGCTCCGTCGTAACCGACTCGCCGTAGGCATCCGTCGCCCGCAGACCCACGGCGACGGTCCGGCCGCGCAGGTCGGGGGGGGGTGTCCAGGTGAGTATTCCGGTGCCGGCGTTGAAGGCCAGGCCCTCGAGGTCATCATTGAGCAGCGTCAGCGTGACCCTGTCGTCGACGTCGGGATCGCCGGCGGCGATCTCCAACTGCCAGGGCTCGCCGGCGTCCAGCGTGTGGTCGGTCTGGAGGTCGACGAAGTGGGGCGGCTGGTTCGGGACGGATTCGACGGCGCCGAAATCCGTGCGGGTAATCGTCGCGGCGGCGGTCACCGTGACCGCCAGGCCCTCCGAGGCCCCGCCGGTCATCTGCCAGTCGGGATGATCGGACAGGTCCACGCGGAGGACATAGTCGCCCGGCGGCAGGTAGGGCAGGAGGTACCGGCCCGCCCTGTCGGTGATCGCGAACGGTTCGTCGGGAATCCCGTCGGCGTCCACGTCGTCGGGCACGCCGTTGTCGTTGAGGTCGGCGTAGACGGTCCACCCGGCCAGGCCGGTGTCGAGGATCTTCCTGTATTCGCTGTAGATCGCCTGGGGCAGTTCCTTCGGCTCGACGACCCGGGCGGTGGGGTCAAGGATTTGCAGCGGCCCCAACAGGGAATTGTCGCCGATGCCGAAGGCCCGGATCTCGGCCCCCAGGGCCAGCACCCGTCGCACGGCCTGCGTGATGCCGGCCACATTGATCGCGCCGGTCTCGAAGCCATCGGTGGGATGACCGTCGGACAGGAAGATCACCATACCCTCCCCGGGGCCGACGTCGTAATGCTCCAGCAGCTTGGCCGCGCCTTCCAGCGCGGGGATGTAGGGTGTGTAGAGGAAGCAGTCGGTGTTGAGGGCGCGCTCCTCGAGGTCCAGGATCCCATCGGCATCGTAGTCGGCCAGGGGGGTGAGGGCCTCGAGCTCCGGAAGTTCGTCGGGAAGGATCGATTGCCAGCCCAGGTTGTCGTGGCCGTGGGGCCCTTCGGGATTGGGCACGGCCACATCGACATACGACGGGGGCGCTGACCAGTCGGGCGGCAGCGGCCCGGAGCTGTAGCGCACGAGCGAGACGGCGGTGGAGGTCCCCAGTCCCTGGTCGATGAGGTACTGGTTCAGCGCCGTCAACGCCGCGGCCTCGTCATCCAGAAGTCCGTTGACCACGACGCTGGCCGAGACATCCATCATGAAGATGATGTGCGGCACCTCTACGGGGAGCATCTCAAAGTCCATCACCCCGTTGCGGTTGACATCCCTGAAGACGGTTCCGGCGACCGCGCCGGCGTCGGTCGCGGTGCCCGTGCGAAAACCGAAGTCGACGTCGGTAACTTCGTCCTCGGCCACCGGCGGGGCCCCGTCAACGCTGATGCCGTCGGCGTCGATCTCGATGATGTGGGGCGCGAACTGGGACGGCGACGTCTGCACCCACGGGACCACGTTGCCCCGGTCGACGGTCTCGACGGTATCGACGCGGACGGTGTAGGTGCCCTCGCCCAGGCCGTGAAACGCATAATGGCCGTACGGGCCGGTGGTCGTGGCCCATTCGCCGGCGTCGAGACGCCCGTTGCCGTCGGCGTCGATGTAGACCGTCTGATCGGGCAGGCCCGGTTCGCTGGAGCTGGTCAGGTCGATGCCCCAGTTGTTGATGAAGACGGTGTTCAGATCCGCCAGCAGGTCGGCCTCATCGGCGGTAACGACGAATCGGCTGTCTACCCCGGGCGGCGGATCAATGTCGTCTTCCGGAAAGCCGAAGACCTGCATCGTTGGCGACCAGTCCCCCGTGACTTGGTAGGCCCGGACGGCCAGGGAAGGCGTTCCGTTGTCGGCGATGCCGTCATCGCGCCCCTCGACCGTCGCGTCGATGGCCTGCAGCGCCGGGCCGATGCCTTCCGGGTCGTCGGCGCCATTGGCGCGGCCATCGGAGAGGAAGACCATGACGACGTCCCGCTCGACGGCGCCGTCGCCGCCGCCGGTCAGCCCGTCGATCAGCATAGTCGTGTCGTTCAGGCTGGTGGTAAAATAGCTGTAGGTCTCATTGGGGATTTGCTCGAGGCCGTCGACCGCTTCCTGGACGTCATACAGCCCATTTTCATCGTAATCGGCGCCGACGGGGACGGCATCGTAGAGTCCGTCCGGGTTCCCATCGAGATCCATGACATGGCCGTGCTCGCTGAAGCGGACGAGCGCGACATCGACGACGTCACCGAAGCCGGCATCGATCAGGGCATTGTTGACGTGCGTGATGTAGTTGATCTGTTTCTCGCGTCGGGTGCTGCCGTCGTAAGGGCTTTCCATGCTGGTCGAGACATCCATTACGTACACGAGCAGCGGACGCAGACCGGTGGACGAGATCCCGTCGCGGATGCCGTTGCCGTTGCGGTCGTCGTAGACGATGCCCCGCACGGAATGGTTGTCGTTGGCGGCCTTGACGGTCAGGCTGAACGTCTGCTCGGCGACGCCGCCGAGGGCGTCGGTCACGCGGATGATGAACGCGAACGTTTCGGCGCCGCCGGCCGGGGCCGCTTCGGCGATCCAGTCGCCTCTCCAGGCCATCAGCCCGTGCAGTTCG
>CAZHRW010000068.1:0-28212 GCA_964535025.1 uncultured Planctomycetales bacterium | reverse complement strand
GGAGGAGGAGGAGGAGGAGGCGGAGGCCCTGCAGGAGGCCGAACCCCAGCCGGCGACCGCCGAGGTCGAAGCCGAACCGCCCGTGACCACCGACGAGGAAACGCTCGAACAGGGCGCCCGTCCGAAGAAACGCCGCCGCCGCGGCGGCCGGAAGCACCGCCGCAAAAAGACCCCGGAAACCGAGGCGGCCGAGACGGTCGAGCCCGCCGAGGCGCCGGAACCCGAGGCCGTCGAGCCGTCCGAACCTGAACCCGCACCCGCCGCGTCCGAGCCCGCCGAGGCGGCGCCGGACGTCGAAGGCGACGCGAAAAAGAAAAAGCGTCGTCGTCGCGGCGGCCGCCGCCATCGCCGCAAGCATCCCGCCGAGGCCCCGGAGACGCCCGAGACCGAAGCCGAAGCCGTCACGCCCGAACCGCCCGCCGAGGCCGAGGCCAAGGCGCCCGCGCCGGCGGCCGACCAGGTGATGGCCGCGGCCCTCGAGAAGCTCCAGGCCGCCCCTGAGCCGCCCCCGGCGAAAGAGCAGGCCGTCGCCGCGGCCGAGCCGGCCAAGGCGAAGAAGACCGCCAAGCGGAAAACCGCCACGAAAACCACCAAGAAGAAGACCGCCACAAAGAAGACAGCCAAGAAGACCCGGAAAAAGGTCGCGAAGAAAAACCCCGAAGCCGATTCACCGGCCGAGCCCCCGACTTCGGCGCCGAGCGACGCTTAGACGGCGCGACCCGGAGCGTCAGGGATTGCGAAGGTTCAGGCGTTTGAGGCGGTAGGCCAGCGTGGTGCGTTTCATGCCGAGTTGCTGGGCGGTTTCGGTGACCCATCACGACGGCGCGTTGGATCACGTTGCGCAATTGCCGGACGTTCCCCGGCCGGCGGTGGCGTTCGAGCAGGGCTGTGTCTCGTAATATCGAACGGCCACACTGGCACGTCGCTTGCTTGTTTGCCAGAGGCCGTCCTGCGTGAAAGGATTACAGCATGGATTCCACGTCAAACACACTGGCGATCCTCGGCGGTCCCCAGGCCGTCCCCGACGGCGACCGGCACAAGGCGCTGTTCCGCTGGCCGATCGTCACCCGGGAGGATGAACAGGCCGTGCTGGAGGTGCTGCGGGCCGGCGCCATGTCGGGCACGGGCATCACCAAGCAATTCGAGGCCGAGTTCGCCGACTGGATGGGCGTCGAGCACGCCTTGGGCTGCTGCAACGGTACGGCGGCGATTCTCGCGGCGACCTGGGCGTGCGGGGTTGGCGCCGGCGACGAGATCATCGCGCCGAGCATGACCTACTGGGCCAGTGCGACCCAGGCTCTGCAGCTCGGGGCCGCCGTGCATTTCGCCGACATCGACCCCGACACGCTCTGCATCGACCCCGCCGACATTGAGCACCGCATCGGTCCCAACACGAAGCTCATCGTCGCCGTCCATTACGCCGGCCACCCCTGCGACATGGACCCGATCCTGGCGATCGCCCGCAAGCACGGCCTGAAGGTCCTCGAGGACGCCTCGCACGCGGTGGGCACGCTCTACAAGGGCCGCAAGGTCGGGACCCTCGGCGACATCGGCGCGATGAGCATGATGAGCGGCAAGGGGTTCGCCATCGGCGAGGCCGGCATGGTGGTCACCCACGACCGCGCCCTCTACGAGCGGTGCGTTGCGTACGGCCACTACGAACGCACCGGCGTCAGCAGCAACTACAACCCTGCCGACGCCCAGGTGCACGACGCCGCCCTCAGCCGCTTCGCCGGCGTGCCGCTCGGCGGCGCCAAGCACCGCATGAACCAGACGTGCGCCGCCATGGGCCGCGTTCAACTGCGCCACTACGAACCGCGGATGGCCGAGATCCAAAGCGCGATGAACCGCTTCTGGGACCTGCTCGACGGCGTGCCCGGCCTCCGCGCGCATCGCCCGGCGGCCGCGTCGGGGTCCACCATGGGCAGTTGGTATTTCGCCCGGGGTCTCTATCGGGCGGCGGAACTGGGCGGCCTGCCCTGCAAGCAATTCTGCGACGCCGTGCGAGCCGAAGGCGTCGGCCAGTGCGGCCCCGGCGCCAACAAGCCCCTGCACCTGCATCCCGTCTTCCACGAGGCCGACCTCTTCGCCATGGGACGGCCGACGGTGCTGAGCTTCGGCCAGCGGGACGTGCGGCAGGGACCCGGGACGTTGCCGGTCACCGAGAACACGCACAACACGGTTCTCGGCGTGCCCTGGTTCAAACGGGACGACCCGGCCATCATCGCCCGCTATGCCGATGCCTACCGCAAGGTCGCGCTCCACGCCGACCAACTGCAGGCCGCCGGCCGCGCGGGGTGATCGTCAACATCCCTCGACACATCGCGCCGGGTGGCCGCATCGCACATCATCGTCCACCGGCCGCCCAACGCGTGGGCCGCCCAACGCGTCGGCAGGCAAGCTGCCCACCCTACGCCCTACGCCGCCGATCGTAGGGTGGGCACGACGCCGAAGCGCCAACGCAGGCGACGTGCCCACGCGCCCGTCGCCCCGCAGCCGCGCCCGCGGCGCCCTACCCCACCGGGCACATCACGCCGCCCCGCGGGGAGTGGACCCGCCCGGCGCACCGCCCGGCGGCGGCCTCGGCGGCCTCGGGGGCGAGATCCATCAGGACCAGACCCGCATCAACGGTGTGGGCGAAGATCGTCTCCATGTCGTTGAGGTGCGGCTGGCTGAGCTGGATGCACGTCAGGCCCTCCAGGCCGCTCATGACCCCGATGAAATGCTCGCCCCGCCCGCAGTAATGAATGCCCCCGCCGCCGAACTGCCGCAGCAGCCGCTCATCGTGCGGGGCGATCACGTCGCGGTAGGTCTCCGGCGAGAGGTTCATCAGCGAGTCGTTGCGGAGCATCACCTGTCCCTTGAGCATCGCGCCCCAATGGCAAGAGTACGGCCCGGCCGGCGGCACCATGGCGAACCACGCCCCGATCATCGCGGCGTAGTGGTCGGCCATCAACTGCATGACGTCGGCGAACCGCGTCGGGTCGTCGTACACCGAGTAGAAGAACTCGCTGCCCCAGACCAGCTCCAGGTTGTCCACCGGCCCCTGGAGGTCCGGATGGTACAGCGTCACCCACCGGCCGATAGCGGGATACTGCTCGAACACCTCGAGAAAACGCTCCGCCGTATCGAAGACCTTCGCGCCCAGCCCCTCGCGTACCGACGGCACGCCGCCGTCCAGCAGTCGGCCGATCGCCTCGCCCCCCAGCGGCAGCGACGTCGGCAGATCGCCTTGGGCGCGGTCCATCTGCACGATCGGGCAGCCGAACTGGCTGGCCATGATCCCCACGCCGTAATTGCACCGCACGTTCAACGCCGTGTTCCCGCCCCGCTCGAGGACACTCGACACGGCCGCCAGCTCCCGCCAGACCATCAGGTCGACGGCGTCCAGGGCATCGTTGATATGGATCTCGGGCCACGCGGCCCGCGCCGGCGCCGGCCGTCGCGACGGCGGCGTGAAGAACCCCTCGCGCAGCCCCCCTTCCAGGAACGCCGTCCACTGGGCCCGGTAAGCCTCTTCCTGCGCGTCGTCAATCCGGGCCTCCAGGTCGTCCAGGCAGCGTCTCATCGCGGCATCCACCATCAAACTCCTCGCGTATCATCGAAGGCACAGCGAACCGGTCCTGTCAGGGGCCAGCCTAACACCAATGCGACAGCCGCCATCACGACGCCCAGACCAACAGGCGGCCGATGCGCAACAGCCCGTGCGATTCCTTGTTATCTCAGCGCGCCAATATATCCGGCCGCTGGTACACCGTGCCGTTGATCTCGACGTCGAACACGGGCCAGTCGTCGGTGGCGGTGAGAACTTCCGGCGGTTGGCCGTCGGGTCGGCAAAGGATGGTGTCTTCGCTCTTGGTGCCGGTGATCGAGGGGTTCCAGGCGCAGGCCTGGTTGGCGCGGATGACGGTGGTGTCGCCGGGCGTGGCGATGATCTCGCGGGGCAGGTAGCCGCACGAGCCGCCCTGGTGGTGGAGTCGCCATTCGTCGGCGAAGCCCATCTCGGCGTACATGGCGATGCCCGCGTCCAACACCCCGCCCAGCGTGGCGCCCGGGCGGGTGGCGTCCAGCATCGCGGCGTCGATGGTGACCACGGCGCGGTGCTTGGCGGCCAGGTCCGACGAGGGCTTGCCGAAGTAGAACAGGCGGGTCACCGCGGCGATCAGCCCGTCCCGCTCGGCGCACGCGACGAGCATGCCGTACTTGGTAACCGGCGCCGTCGTCGGCAGCGGGTGGCGATACTTCGGCACACGCCCCTCGCCGGCGACCAGGAGCACCCACGGCAGGCAACCGCGGCCGTGAAGCAGCGCGCCGACCATTCCGGCCAGTTCCAGTTCCGTCGCGCCGGGCTCGACGGCCGCGGCGACCTCCTCCAGCGAGGCCGCGACGTCCGTGCCGAGTTGGCGGTAGCGTTCGATCTCCGCCTCCAGCAGCGTCCATCGCATCTCGTCGAGCACCGGCGACCACGGCCGCGTCTGCACACCGGGAATCGCCACATCGGCGGCGACCGCACGGCCGGCAATGAGATCGTTGTAGGCGTCCATCCTTGCGGCGCCGTCGTGCCACGGGTAGTCGATGACCGGAATATCGCGGCCGTCGAGCCCCTCGCCGCGGAAGCGGGCGGCCTCGATGTTGTTGGTCAGCAGCGTGGCGCCGTCGGCCGTGACCAGCAGCGAGGCGGTCCCGGCGTCGACGGCGGTGTTGACGTGGTTGTGGGCGCCGGAGGTATACCAGCTGAAGTTGCACCGGCGGGGCAGCAGCACGCCGTCGAGTTCGCAGGTCGCCAGGGCCTCCTTGACGCGCTGATGCTTGGCGTTGATCTCGTCCTGAATCGTCATGGTTGTCCCCGAGGGCGGCGTTACAGGCCGCAGTAGTCGATGAGCCGCGCGATCTCGGCCCGCAGGTCCTTGCGGGCGACGATGCGGTCGATGAATCCGTGTTCGAGCAGAAACTCCGAGCGCTGAAAGCCCTCGGGCAGTTCGGCCTTGATCGTGTTGGCGATGACGCGTTGGCCGGCGAAGCCGATGAGGGCCTCGGGCTCGGCGAGGATGATGTCCCCGAGCATGGCGAAGCTGGCGGTCGTACCGCCGGTGGTGGGGTTGGTCAGCAGGGAGATGAACAGCCCCCCGGCCTGGTCATAGCGGGCGAGGGCCGCGGAGGTCTTGGCCATCTGCATAAGGCTGAGGGCCCCCTCGTGCATGCGGGCGCCGCCGGAGACGCAGACGATCAGCAGGGGCAGTTTCCGGGCGGTGGCGTGTTCGATCAGGGCGGTCAGCCGTTCGCCGACGACGCAGCCAAGCGTGCCCATGAGCCAGTCGCCGTCCATGACGCCGAGAGCCAGGCGACGGCCCTGGACGTAGCCCACGCCGGTCAGGACCGCCTCGGTGTTGCCGGTTCGGGCCTGCTCGGCGGCGATCCGATCGGCGAAGCGCTTGCCGTCCCACTCGAAGGCGAGCGGATCGGACGGCAGGATGTCGTCATCGAGTTCCTCGAAGCTGGCCGGGTCGCACAACTGCTCGATCCGCAGCCGCCCCCCCACGCGGAAGTGGTGCCCGCACTGGGGGCAGACCTCGAGGTTCTCCGCGACGGTCTTGCGGTAGAGCATCGCCTCGCAGCTCGTGCAGCGCATCCACAGGCCGGCGGGCACGTCGAGCTTCTTCTCGCGGAACTGCGGGCCTCCATTGGCCGGATAAGGGGCATTCGCACTCATCAGGCCTTCTCCACCAGAGAGACGCGGTCGAGATCGTACCCGGCGTACTGGGTCGACCAGTCCACCAGGTCCCAGACGGCCTGCGGGGCTCGGCCCGTCAGGCGGCAGCGCAGCAGGGCCGCCATGAGCGGGCGGGTGACGATCAGCACGTTCTGGCCGCGATGCTTCTTGGCGATCCTGCGCACGGCGCCCCACCCGCGATCGAGGGCCTGTTCGAAGGTTTCCCCGCCCGGGGGGGCCGCCGACATATCGCCGGCGCGCCACTGGCGGTAGAGTTTGGCGTAGCGTTTCCTGATTTCGCCGACCAGCAATCCCTGCCACAGGCCGAAATCGATCTCCTGCAGATCGTCGGTCACCGTCGCCCGGACCGCCAGGGCCTTACCGACGAGTCGAGCGACCTGGGCCGCCGGCTCGTTGGCCGAGGCGTAGATCGCCCGGATGCCCAGCGGGACCAGCCCCTGGCAGACCCCCTCGGCGTCGGCGACCTGCTCGTCGGTCAACGGCTCGCCGGCGGCGCTCTGGAGCCGCTTGGACTCGGTCCACCCCGCGCCCCCCGCCTGCAGCAGATAGAGCATGGTCATCGCTCAAGACGTCCTTACGGAACTCACGGAGCGCGCCAGGGCCTTCAGCGCCGCGGGGATGTCGGCGGCGCCGAACACGCTGGCCCCGGCGACGAAGGTGTCGGCCCCCGCCTCGACGCACGTCGCGGCGGTGCCGGGGTCGATGCCCCCGTCGACCTCCACCCGCACGTCGGGACCGACGAGGTCGCGAACGGCGCGGATCTTATCGACCTGGTCGGCCATGAACGACTGGCCGCCGAAGCCCGGCTCGACGGTCATCACCAGCACCAGGTCGACGTCGCCGGCGTAGGGCTTGACCGTCTCGGCGCCCGTGCCGGGCTTGACGGTGACGCCCACGCCGATCCCCGCTCTACGGAGCGTCTCGATCATCTTGCGCGGGTCGCTGTCGGACTCGACGTGGAACGTGAGGCTGTCGACGCCGGCCTCGATGAACGGCTTGGCGAACAGCAGCGGATCGGTCACCATCAGGTGCGCGTCGAGGAAGTGGTTGCAGCCGCGACGGATCGACTTGACCACGCCGGGACTGATCGCGAGGTTCGGCACGAAGTGCCCGTCCATCACGTCCACGTGGAGGATGTCCGCCCCGGCGTCCGTGACGGTGGCGATCTGGTCGGCCAGGTGCATGAAATCAGCCGACAGCAGCGACGGCGCCACCAGCGGTCGGCGGCCGAAACGCGCCCAGGGGTTGTGAGTCGTGGTTCTGTTCACGTACCTTGACCTCCCTCCGGCCTGGCGGCCGGGGCGCCCCCACTATAGCGCCAACACCCGCGGAGTTCAATCCGCGAGGATGAAGCCCTTCACCGTCCGGCGGTTGAGCCGCCAATGCCAAATCCGAAGCTCGTCTCCCGCCCCCTGTTCACTTCTTGTCAAGAATCTCAATGGGAGGCATGGGCTTGCCTTCGAGGTACGTCAGGGACGCCCCGCCGCCGGTGGAGATGTGGGTCATGCGATCTTCCAGGCCCATCTGCTGAACCGCCGCGGCCGAATCGCCGCCGCCGATGACGCTGGTGGCGCCGGCGGAGGTGGCCTCGGCGACCGCCTCGGCGACCGCCCGCGTGCCGGTGGCGTAGTCGCGCTTTTCGAACACGCCCATCGGGCCGTTCCAGACGATGGTCTTGGACTCGCCGATCGCCTTGCCGAACGCCTCGATCGTTTTGGGGCCGATGTCCATGCCCATCAGGGTGTCGGGGATGTTGACATCGTCGACCTCGACGGGCTTGCCGGCCTCGAAATCGTCGGTCGCCACATGGTCGCCGGGCAGGAGGATCTTGTCGCCGGCCGATGCGAGCAGGTCCTTCATGGTGTCGACCTGGTCTTCCTCGACCATGCTTTTGCCCACGTTGACGCCCTTGGCCTTCAGCAGCGTGTAGGCCATAGCCCCGCCGATGAGGATGGTATCGACCTTTTCCAGGAGCGTCGAGATAAGCCGGATCTTGTCCGACACCTTCGCGCCGCCGAGGATCGCGGCGAAGGGCCGCGCGGGGTTCGCCACGGCCTCGTGGAGGTACTTGATCTCCTTCTCGACCAGCAGCCCCGCCACAGCCGGGCCGCCCTTGGCCTGGATCGCCTCGGCCACGGTGAACATGCTCACGTGCTTGCGGTGGCAGGTGCCGAACGCGTCGTTGACGTAGACCTCGCCGAGCGAGGCGAGCTTGTCGGTGAACTCCTGCTGGAGGGCTTTCTGTTCGGCGGTGAGTTTCTTGTCGGGGTTGGTCTTGGCCTTGTCGGCGATCGTTTCGCCGGGGTGGAAGCGGACGTTCTCCAGCAGCAGCACGTCGCCGGACTTCATGGCCGCGGCGGTGGCGTGGTCGGCGGCGCCGCCGACGTCGCCGTCGCCGATCGTGACGGGCTTGTCGAGCAGCTCGCTGAGCCGGTCGGCGGCGGGCTTGTTGGAGTACTCGGCCTCGTAGCCGGTCCCCGACGGTCGTCCGCAGTGGCTCATGAGGATCAAGGCCGCCCCGCCGTCGAGCAGCGCCCGGATTGTGGGCAGGGCGCTGACGATGCGGGTGTCGTTGGTGACCTTTCCGTCGGCCAGGGGCACGTTGAAATCGACGCGCACCAGGACCTTCCTGCCGTTGACGTCGATGTCGCGAATCGTTTTCGTCGCCATCTCATGTCCTCCCCGGCGGCCCCGTCCGGCCGCCCTGTCGGTTCCAGAGAAAGGGCGGGCCCACCGGCCTGGCGAGCCCGCCCTCTCATTCTAGGTCGCTTGCACCGGCGTTCGATTACAGCTTGGCCACCATTTCGATCAGGTCGGCGCTGCGGTTGCTGTAACCCCATTCGTTATCGTACCACATGGTGACCTTGACCATGTTGCCGTCGAGCACCATCGTGTTATTGGAGTCGAAGATGCTCGAGTGGGGGTTGCCGACGATGTCGCTGGAGACGATCGCGTCGGTGTTGTACTCGACGATGCCCTTCATGGGGCCCTCGGCGGCGGCCTTGACGGCTTCGTTGACCTCTTCGATGCTCGTGGACTTCTCGACCAGGACCGACAGGTCGGTGATCGATCCGGTCGCCACCGGCACGCGGAGGGCGTAGCCGTCCAGCTTGCCGGCCAGGTCCGGCAGCACCTTGCCGACGGCCTTGGCGGCGCCGGTGGTGGTCGGAACGATGTTCAGCGCCGCGGCGCGGGCGCGGGTCTTCTTGGTATGGATCGCATCGAGCAGATTCTGGTCGCTGGTGTACCCGTGGACGGTGGTCATCATGCCCTTGACGATCCCGAACTGCTCGTGGAGCACCTTGACGATCGGGGCCAGGCTGTTGGTGGTGCAACTGGCGTTGGAGATGCACTTGTGCTCGGCGGTGAGGATGTCGTCGTTGACCCCCAGCACGATCGTGGCGTCCACATCATCCTTGGCCGGCGCCGACAGGACGACGCGCTTGGCCCCGGCGGCCAAGTGGCTGTCGTAGCCGCTCTTGCTGTCGGTGGCGCGGGACGTGAAGATGCCCGTCGCCTCCAGGACGACGTCCACGCCCTTCTCGCCCCAGCCCAGGTTGGCCGGGTTCCGCTCGGCGGTGATCGCCACTTCGGTGCCGTTGACGACCAGGGCGTTCTTCTTGGCGACGACCTTGCCGTTGAAGCGGCCCTGCGTCGAGTCGTATTTCAGCAGGTACGCCAGCATGTCAGCGTCGCCCAAGTCGTTGATACTTACGACGTTGAAGCGATCAGGGTCAGCCATCAGCGCTCGGAAGACCAGTCGTCCGATCCGCCCGAATCCGTTGATCCCTACATTCACGGCCATCTGTACACTCCTTGCTCACGGATGCCGTCCCAGCGGCATCGGGTTATCATCTCTTTCGGAGGTTCTACGCCTGGCGAGGCCCAAGCGCCACCGGATCTATCCACAAAGAACGGGAACCCTATCCGGCCTGCCGCGGCCTGTCAAGCCTAAATCGGGGCTCACCCCGCCTCAGCAACGATCAGACGGGCCGCGTCCAGAACGCTGTCGCAGGTAAAATCCGCCTGGATTTCCCCGGCGGCGGCTTCCGCCTCGCCGGTCAACACGCGGACGGTCCGGCAGCCGGCGCGGCGGCCGGCGAGGATGTCGCGGGAACGGTCGCCGACCATCCAGGAGGCCGACAGGTCCAGCTCCATCTCCCGCGCCGCGCGCAGCAGCATGCCCGGGCCGGGCTTGCGCTCGTCCGATTCACGGCTGAACCGCTCGACGGTGCCCTCGGGGTGATACGGACAGTAGTAGATCCCGTCCAGGTGGGCCCCGGCGGCGGCCAGTTGGCCCGCCAGCTCGGCGTGGATGGCCTCCAACTGCGCCTCGTCGAGCAATCCTCGGGCGATGCCGGACTGGTTGGTAATCAGGATGAGCCTGTAGCCCGCCCCCGCCAGCAGGCGCAGGGCTTCGGCGGCGCCGTCCAGCAACCGGACGGCCGCCGGATCGGCCAGGTAGCCCGGATCGGCGATCAGCGTGTCGTCGCGATCGAGGAAGACGGCTCGGTCCACGGCGGCTATCCCTCCCGTTCGGCCGCGGCCGCTTCCACCAGCTCGCACAGCACGTGGTAGGCCACCTGGTGCAACTGCTGTATCGCGAAGCTCCCCGTCGCCGGGGCGATGAAACAGATGTCCGCCAGTGGCGCGAGCTTGCCGCCGTCGCCGCCGGTGAAGCCCAGCACCGTCGCCCCACGGGCTCGGGCGGCATCGACGGCCGCGAGAATGTTGGGGCTGTTGCCGCTGGTCGACAGCACCCACAGGATGTCGCGGGGCGTGCAGAACGCCTCCACCTGGCGGGCGTAGATGCGGTCGAAGTGGTAGTCGTTGCCCAGGCACGTCAGCAGGGCCGTGTCGGCGTTGAGCGCCACGCACGGCAGCGCGCCTCGTTCGCGGAGGTAGCGGCCGACGAGCTCCCCGGCGATATGCGGGGCGTCGGCGGCCGAGCCGCCGTTGCCGCACACGTAGAGTCGTCCACCGGCGGCGAGGGCCTTATCGAGCAATCGCGCCGCGGCCGCCAGCGTGGCGACCTGGGCGTCGTCGAGCCGTGCCAGGGCGGCGGCGTGTTCGGCAATCCGCTTACGGATGAGCGTTTCCATGGGTGTTCGCAATCCTGCTGATGATGTCGGTCGTCGACCGCCCCTCCCGCAGGTCCGCCAGAACGACGCGTCCGCCGGCGGCCTCCACCTCCACCTGGCCCACGACGGCGCCTTGCCAATCGGCCCCCTTGACCAGCACGTCGGGGGCGATCGCCTTGATCATCTCCAGGGGGGTAGGTTCCTCGAAGACCACCACGTAGTCGACGCATTCCAGCGACGCCAGCACCTCGGCGCGGTCGTCCTGGCCGACGATCGGGCGGCCCGGCCCCTTGTTGGCCCGCACGGAGGCGTCGGCATTGACGCCGACGATCAGCGCATCGCCCTGGCGGCGCGCGAAGTTGAGATACCCCACGTGCCCGGCGTGGAGGATGTCGAAGCACCCGTTCGTCCAGACGATCTGCTTGCCGCCGCTTCGCAGCCGGCGGACCTCCGAGAGGAGTTCATCTTTCGAGACCACCTTGCCGTGCTGCTGGCGCTTCTCGAAGGCCAGCCGATCGAGCACTTCGTCCCGCGTGACCGGCACGATGCCGAACCGCTCGACGGCCAGGCCGCCGGCGACGTTGGCCAGCGCGACCGCCTGGGCCCAGTCGGCCCCGCCGGCGATGGCGACGCAGAGCATCGCCAGCACCTGGTCGCCGGCGCCGCTGACCTCGTAGACCTCCCGCGCCTGGGCGGGCAGCAGCCGCCCGGGCCGTCCGGCGGCCTTGAGGTAGGCGCCCTGGCGGTCCAGCGTGATGACGACGCCCTCGGCGCCGGCGTCGTGGAGGATCCGGTCGGCGGCGGCGGCCATCGAGGCTTCGTCGGTGATCTCGACGCCGCTGGCCTGCTGGGCCTCGTAGCGGTTGGGCGTCAGCAGCGTGCAGCCGCGATAGCGGCCGTAATCGGCGATCAGGGCCGGGTCCACCAGCACCGGCACCCCGGCGGCCCTGGCGTCGGCGATGAGCTGCGGCGTGGTGGCGTCGGTCAGGACGCCCTTGTTGTAGTCCTCGACGGCCAGCACCGTGCAGTCGGCCAGGGCGTTGCGCGCCGCCGAGCGCAGGCCGTTGTGAACGACGTCGGTCAGCGGCGAGGCATCTTCCTCGTCGACCCGCAGCATCTGCTGCGGCCGGACGTGCTGGGCCAGGCCCACCAGGCGGCTCTTGGTGGTGGTGGGCCGCTGGGGCAGGCGCAGCAGCGTGGAGGTTTCCGCCCCGCGGGCCATCAGCATAGTCAGCAGCTCGTCGCCGTGGGCATCCTCACCGAGCACGCCCAGGCAGCGGACGGCCCCGCCGAGGGCCAGGATGTCCGCCGCGACCGATCCGGCGGCCCCGCAGAAGCTCTCCCGCCGCACCACCCGCAGGATGGGCACGGGCGCTTCGGGGTTGATCCGCTCGCAATCCCCGTAAAGGTAGTGATCGAGCATGAAATCGCCGATCAGCGCCACCCGCGGACGGCCGAGGGACTGGACCTGCTGTATCAAGTCGTGCATAGAACAGATCCTACCGCATCGCCTTGAGAATCGCCATCCTTAGCAGCGGCAGCGTCAGCTCGTGGTGGCCGGTGATGGCCAGGCCGCGACCGGGCGCGGCCGGACGGCCGACGACGTTCACCCGGGGCCGGTAGTGCTGGATCATGTCCAGGTTGGCGGTGGTGATCGAGTCGAGGTTACAGCCCTGGTTGCGGGCGATGTTGCAGGCCTTGATGAACACCTCGGGCCCGAAGACCGCCGAGCCGCAGTTGACGAACACGCCGCCGACGTTCGGGTCGTCGCAGTCCATCTCCCGGATGGCGCCGACAAGGATGCGGAAGTCGATGTGCGACGCCTGGCCGATGGCCGCCCCGTCGGCTTCCGGATGCATGTGGACGGTGTCGCAGCCGATACCGACATGGACGGTGACCCCGCGGGCGTGCTCGCCGGCGGCCGCCAGCAGGCTCAGGTCGCCGTGGGGCAGGTCGCTGTGGGCGATGTGGCGGCCCATGGCGGCGCCGAACCCCAGGCCGCTGTCGGCCCCGGCGCGGGCGCCGAGGGCCAGGGCCTCGGCCGTCTCGCGGGCCATGCCCCACAGGCCCTCGGTCAGCGCCGCGTCGACGTCCTCGCTGGTGGTGCCGGTGGCGGCCATCTCGTAATCGTGGATCACCACCGAGCCGTTCATCGCCAGGTGCGTGATGATGCCCCGACGGATCAGATCGATCAGGATGGGCGAGCAGCCCACCTTGACGACGTGGCCGCCGATGAAGAAGATCACCGGCAGACGGGCGGCGTGGGCTTGGGCGATCGCCTCGGCCAGCCGTCGAAGCTGCTCGACGCCGAGGTAGCCCGGCAGGCAGTCGAGGTAGTCGGCCACCGTCGCATCGAGCGCGGGCAACATGGCCACGCGGTCGGCCGCGACCTTCGCCGGCCGGTCGTAGAGGCTGACCCGCTTGAGCGTGGACAGGTCGGCCGGGGGCGTTCGCTCGAGGCGCGGCTTACTCATCAGGTCGGTCTCCCGCCAGGGCGCCGGCGATCAGGTCGGCCAGCACCGTGCTGTCGTCGCCAAGATCCACGTCGATGCGAAGCCACCGCAGGGGCACCCCGGCGGCCGGCGGGGCGAGTTTGACAGCATCCTTGCCCGTCGTCAACAGGATGTCCGCGCCGGCGTGATGGGCGTCGCGCTGCAGGCGGCGCAGGTCTTCGTCACTGTAGGCGTGGTGGTCGTTGAAGGCCGTCCGGCCGAGCAGGCGACGGACCCTCGGTTCGACCATCGCGAAGAACGCCTCCGGGTGGCCCAGGCCGCAGAACGCCCAGACGGCCCGATCGGCCAGCGCCGCCGGCGGCTCGGACCGGCCGTCCAGGGCTTCGACCGCCACGGGACGCATCGCCGACGTCAGGACGGGCCGGTCGCATCCCATGGCCCCCAGGCGCTCGCGGATCACCTCGACGGCGCGGCCGTCGACCTGGTCGCAGCGGGTGAGGACGAAGGCATCGGCGTCCCGAAGCGCCGCCAGGGGCTCGCGGAGCAGCCCGGCGGGGACGACGGCGTCGTAGCCGAACGGGCACAGGGCATCGAGGGTCACGAGGTTCAGGTCCCGCCGCAGCCGCAGGTGCTGGAACCCGTCGTCCATGACCAGCACGTCGGCGCCGTCGGCCACGGCCGCCGCGGCGCCGGCGACGCGATCGCGGTCCACCACGACCGGCACACCGGTGCTGTGCTGCAGGAGGGCCGCCTCGTCGCTGACGCCCCCGACGGCCTTGTAACCCCGCGTGAGAACCGCCGGACGGCGGCCGCGGGCCTTCAGGTGCGCGGCGATCCACGCCACCAGCGGGGTCTTGCCCGTCCCGCCGACGGTGATGTTGCCCACGGCGATGCCCGGCCCGCCGGCATCGTGAACGCGGGGGAGACGGCGGGCGAACAGCCCCCGCCGCAGGCGCATGGCCGCGGCATAGGGCACGCTGAGACCCCGCAGCGCCCCGCGCAGCACCTCGACGGCCGGGCCTTCGCGGTCCCCGCGGACGACCTCGCGCCAGTAGTGCTCGTCGATGGGCATCGGCGGCGCATGCTACCCTATCGGCCCGGTGGGGGAAAGCCCCCCGGTGGTGCCGCCGCCGTCAGCGGCCGAGCCGGCGGATGATCGCATCGGCCATCTCGCGGGTCCCCACGGCCGTGGGGTCGTCGCGGTCGGGCTTCATGTCGTAGGTGACATCCTTGCCGGCGGCGATGACGGCGGCGACGGCCTGCTCGAGCCGGTCGGCGGCCTCGCGCTCGCCGATATGGCGGAGCATCAGCATGCCCGAGAGGATCAGGGCCGTCGGGTTGACCTTGTTGAGGCCCTTGTATTTCGGGGCCGACCCGTGCGTGGCCTCGAAGATCGCCCCGCTGTCGCCGATGTTCGCCCCCGGCGCCATGCCCAGCCCGCCGACCAGCCCCGCGCAGAGGTCCGAGAGGATATCGCCGTAGAGGTTCGGCAGGACGATCACGTCGTACAGCTCAGGCTTCTGGACGAGCTGCATGCACATGTTGTCGACGATGCGGTCCTCGAACTCGATGTCGCTGTAGTCCCGGGCGACCTCGCGGGAGACCTCCAGCCACAGCCCGTCGGTGAACTTCATGATGTTGGCCTTGTGGACGGAGGTGACCTTCCTGCGGCCGTTGGCGCGGGCGTAGTCGAAGGCGAAGCGGACGATCCGCTCGGTGGCCTCGACGCTGATGGGCTTGATGGTGATGCCCGTGCTGTCGCGGCCGGTGGTGATCTTGTTCCCGATCGACAGGGCGTTGACCGTATCGATCATCGTCTCGGCGCCGTCGGTGGCGCGCTGAAACTCGATGCCGGCGTAGCAGTCCTCGGTGTTCTCGCGGACGATGACCAGATCGATGTTCTCGTAGCGGCTGCGGACGCCGGGGTAGCTCTTGCAGGGGCGCAGGCACGCGTACAGGTCCAGCGCCTGGCGCAGGTGCACGTTCACCGACCGGAAGCCCGTGCCGACCGGGGTGGTGATCGGCGCCTTGAGGGCCGCGTCGGCCTGACGGATAGCCTCGATGGTCGCGTCGGGCAGCGGGGTGCCCTCGGTTTCCATGATGTCGACGCCGGCGTCGACCTGCTGCCAGACCAACTCGCTTGCCCCCTCGGTGGTGGCAATCGCCGCATCCAGGCAGCGGCGCGTCGCCTCGGCGATCTCCGGGCCGATCCCGTCGCCGCGAACCAGGCACAAGTGATGAGCCATGGGTGTCCTTCCTCTTGCACAATCGCCGGATGGTGGATCACAAACGAGCCGGGCAGGATACCCCCCTTGTACCCGGACCGCAAGGACTGTCCAAGGGCACCGGCCTGTGGCCGTCCCGCCGGGAGCCCCTCCCCAGTAGAAATCCGAAATCACAAGCACGAAATCCGAAACAAACCCGAAACGACCAAACAGACAAACGGCAAACGACGGGGCTTGGCCGTTTGCCGTCTTATCCGTTTCGAATTTGTTTCGGATTTCGTGCTTCGGATTTGGCGGCCGTCAACGGGGCACGGTCGATTGGCCCTCGGGCGTGCGCATAAACACGCCACGGATCCGTCGCGGGGACGAACCCGCGGCGTCTTCGCCGGTATTGGCGGCGAAGTGTCCGCTGCACGAACGGGGGCTCCGGCCGCATGGGCCCGAGCCGCGGATCAGCGCACCAGGTTGCTGGCCTGTTCGATCACGTTGAGCACGTCGACCGCTTCGAAGGGTTTGGACAGGTAGGCGTCGAACCCCTCGCTGAGCAGTTTCTGCCCCTGCCGCGTGGTCAACTGCCCGCTGACGGCGACCACCTTGGTGGCGGCCAGGGCGGGGTTCTGCTTGATATTCCTGCACACATCGCGGCCGTCGACGTCGGCGAGCATCAGGTCCAGCAGGATCACGTGAGGATTGAACCGCTCGGCGAGCATGCCCGCCTCGAACCCGTTGACCGCCGGCTGGACCTCGTAGTTGCCCTTGGTGGTGAGCATGTCCACAACCATCTTGAGGGCGCCGGCGTCGTCGTCGACCACCAGGACCCGCAGGGCGCCGCCGTCCAGGCCGTTGAGCGGCATGCCGTGCGCCCGCATGAACTTGACCAACTGGTTGACAGGAATCCGTCGGTCGCGGCTGCCGGGAATCCGATAGCCCCGCAGCTTCCCCGTATCGAACCACTTACTGACGGTGCGCGGCGCCACGTTGCAAACCTTTGCAACCTCACCGGTTGTAAGCACCTCTTTACGTTTCATCGATCAGGCCCCTCTCTTGCAACGTCCCCCCAGTCCATACCTCCGCCGGCGCCCCCGACTCGGGCCAACACCGTATCCCAGCGGCTCACGCCTAGTTCATCGGAATCTAAGGGACGGGCTTTAGTAAGAACGACGGGCCGGAGGCGGGCCGGACAGCCCCGGCACCGACGCCGGCGAGAACAACGGGAATCCAAATCCCGCCTTGGCTGAGGGGAATCGCCGTGGTAAAGTGGGGGTTTTCCGACGACCATCGTCCGTGAGGAGTCGTGCAAGGTGGATTACCTGGCCGATCTGAACGAACCTCAACGCGTCGCGGTCACCCACGTGGACGGTCCGCTGCTCGTCCTGGCCGGCCCGGGGTCCGGCAAGACCCGCGTGATCACCCACCGGATCGCGCACCTGGTCAGGCGGGGCATCGCGCCGTGGAACATCCTGGCCCTGACCTTCACGAACAAGGCCGCTGGCGAGATGGCCCAGCGGGTCGTGGCCCTCGGCACGCCGCCCGGGTCCACGGTGAGCACGTTCCACAGCCTCTGCGCCCGCCTGCTGCGGGAGTTCGCCGGTGAGGCGGGCCTCGAACCGAACTACAGCATCTACGACACCGCCGATCAGCTCCGCGTCGCCAAGGCCGCCCTCGCCGACGCCGGCGTCGCCGCCGGCGCCTTCACGCCGGCCAAGGTATTGGCGGGCATCAGCCGCATCAAGATGGAACTCCTTTCGCCGTCGGAGTTTGAAGCCACCGCCGAAACCTTCGCCACGCGGAACCTCGCCAAGGCGTACGCCGTCTACCAGAAGCTCCTGGCCACCGCCAACGCCCTGGATTTCGACGACCTGCTCATGCGGATGGCCCACCTGCTCCGCGACCGTCCGGCCCTCCGCCGTCTGCTGGGCGAGCGGTACCGCTACATCCTCATCGACGAGTACCAGGACACCAACCACGCCCAGTACGTCATCGCCCACGGGATCGGGCTGGACCACAACAACATCTGCGCCACCGGCGACCCCGACCAGAGCATCTACAGTTGGCGCGGCGCCGACGTGGGGAACATCCTGGCCTTCGAGACCGATTACCCCGAGGCGGTCGTCGTCCGCCTGGAGGAGAACTACCGCTCGACCACGCCGATCCTCGACGCCGCCGGACGGCTGATCGCGCGGAACGTCCACCGCAAGGCCAAGGACCTCTACACCCGTCGCGACGGCCGGAACGTCCGGGTCCTCACGACCAGCGACGAGCACGCCGAGGCCGCCGCCGTCGTCGAGCAGATCCGCCGCTGGACCGCCGGGGGCATCCGCCACGACGAGGTCGCCGTGTTCTACCGGCTCAACAGCCTCTCCCGCGTCCTGGAGGAGGCGTTCCGCCGCCACGGGGTGCCCTACCGGGTGGCCCGAGGCGTGGCGTTCTACCAGCGCAAGGAGATCAAGGACCTGCTGGCCTATCTCAAGCTCCTGGCGAACGGCCGCGACGACGTCGCCTGCGAGCGGATCATCAACGTCCCCGCCCGCGGGATCGGGGCGACCACGCTCCAGCGCCTGCAGACCTTCGCCGGTGATCACGGTGTCTCGCTCTACGAGGCGGCCTGCCAGGCGTCCCGCGTCGACGCCCTCGGCAGGTCCGCCGTCGGCAGGGTGACCCATTTCGCCGGGCTGATCGACCGGCTGAAGCGCCGCCTCGACGGCCCCATCGCCGCTTTGATGGAGGCGGTGATCCACCAGACCGGCCTGGAGGCCGACCTCCGCGCCCACGGCAGCGAGGACGGCAGCGAACTGTCGAACATCGAGGAGCTGGTCAGCGCCGCCGCCGAGTTCGACCGCCGCTTCCCCGGCGGCGCGCTCGCCGACTACCTCCACCAGGTCGCCCTCGTCAGCGACGTCGACCGCCTGGAAGGCGCCACGGGGGCCGTCACCCTCATGACCCTCCACGCCGCCAAGGGCCTCGAATTCGACGCGGTCATCCTCGTCGGCTGCGAGCGGGGGCTGCTGCCGTTCCAGCGGGCCCTTGAAGACGGCAACGAGGAGGAGGAGCGCCGCCTGTGCTTCGTGGGCATGACGCGGGCCCGCAACGCGCTGGTCCTCACGCACGCCCGCTACCGCGGCATCCGCGGGGCACGGCAGCGGCAGATCCCCTCCAATTTTCTGATGGAACTGGCCGGCGACCACGTCGACTGCGAGGACCTGTCCGAACCCGTCGACACCCCCGCCGCCGTCGCCGCCGTCGAGGCCGATCAGGTCGACCCGTGGGATCACACCGACGTCGGGCCCCTCGATGACGAGGACGACTTCTACGATCCCGACGAGCACATCGACGACGACGCCGGCGACGCCATCCGCCCGGGCGTACGGGTCCGCCATGCGATGTTCGGCATCGGACGCGTCGAAAAAGTAGGCCGTGCCGGACCTTACAGCAAAATCGTCATCGACTTCCACCAGGCCGGACGAAAGACGCTCATCCTCCAGTATGCCCGCCTGGAGGTGCTTCATTGAACCGCCCGGCCACTGCGATAAACCGAACTTACGACGGCGGCGGAACGTACGAATACCAAGCCCCACAGGGAGCACGACCCATGACGACCCAACGCCCATGCCGGCTCGCCCTGGCGGTCCTGCTGGCGACGACCACCGTCGCCGCCGCGGCCGGGGAGTTGACCACGACCTTCACCGGCGAGCAGATCAGCCGCTGGCGGGTGCAGACCGCCGACGAGCGGACCTGCCGCCTGTCGCCGATGATCACCGCCGACGGGGACGAACTGAACCACCATCGCGTCAGCGTCCAGTGGCGCGGCGAGGGCGAGGTGTGGGTCTCCGTGGCCCACTCCCGTGACGAGCGGTGGGATAAGGCCATCGACAAGAGCCACTTGCACAGCAACTGGCAGAAGGCCACCCGCGGCGAGCCCGTGACGGCCGTCTCGGCATACCCCGGCGAGCGCTTCGCCTGGGTCCTTCTGCACAGCGACGGCGACGTCGACATCCAGCGGGTGACGCACACCTGCTACCGGGGCAAAGGGACGCTGTACGGCCACAAGGCCATGGAATACACCTTCGCCGGCCGGACGCTGCCGTTCCGCATCATGCTGCCCCGCAACTACGACCCCAGCCGGACCTACCCGCTGGTGATCTCCGTGGCCGGGTCGGGCAGCATCGGCACCAAGAACCACAAGAACATGGAGCAGGTCATCCTGGCGCGGTACCTGTTCACGCACTACTACGACCGGGAGGAGTTCGACTGCTTCTCGCTGGTGCCGCAGATCCCGCCGCACACGGTCATCCCGGAGCCGTACTTCCCCGCCGGCCCGCGCGGGGCGCCGACCCGCTGGCACCCGGACTGGCCGACTGTCAACGCCGAGGGCTGGTACACCCAGGCCACCCTCGCGCTGGTGCGGGAGCTGGTCGCCAACCCGAAGCTGCACATCGACCCCGACCGGGTCTACTACACGGGCTTCTCCTACGGCGGCAAGGCCTGCTGGGAGTTCCTCAAGGCCGCCCCGGACCTGTTCGCCGGGGCGATCTGCGGGGGCGGCTGGGCGATCGGCCGGGCCTACAGCAACCCGGAGGGGCCGGCCCTCCAGCAGTTGGCCCGCGAGGTCGCCACGTACGCCCACGTGCCCGTGCTGATCTTCGCCGGCGAGAAGGACCCCATGAGCGCCGCCAGTCGGGCCGTCCATCGCCAGATCGAGGCCGCCGGCGGCACAAGCCGTTACGTCGAAATCCCCGGCGTCGGCCACATCCCCAGCGCCGCGCGGGGGTGGGGCAACCCGGCCAATATCCAATGGCTCTTCCAGCAGCGCCGGCGCCCGACGACGGCCGATGGCGAGGCGTCGGGCGGCGATTCCTAGCGCCCAGGGCCCTGTCGGCGGGGAAACTCGCCAATCCGGGGTTTTGTCGAACAATTCTCTTGCTCGCCGCCGATAAACATGCCATAAGTTCAGACTCAAGGATGACCCATGTAGGACTGACGAGCGCATCATGGACAGGTCGCGGACGATCAAGACGCTTGCCGCATTGCTCGCGGCATTGACGGTAGGCACCTTCGTCCTGCTGGCCCTCGAAACCCGCCCCGCTCAACCCGGTCGCCTGGTGCCCCTGACGGTCCTTCGCCCGCACAACGACGCCGTGCTCACCGAGGTCGCCTCGGCCGCCGTGCCGGTCGCGCCCGAGCGGTGGGACAACATCGTGATCCACGACAGCATCTGCGACATGGCGATGAACCCGACGGCCGACTGCCACTTCGTGATCTACGGCCCGGCCTCGGGGGACCTGGACGGGACGGTGCGGGCGACCCCGCGATGGCGCCGCCAGCTCCGGGGCAACCACATCGCGGTGCCCGGCCACGATTACGACGCCGTATCGATCGGCATCTGCCTGGAGGGCGACCTGGTCGCCGAGCCGCCTTCGGCCAAGCAGATCGAAACATTGACCGCCCTGACGCGGGCGCTGCAGCGAAGGCTTTCCATCGCATCCGAGCGTATCTACCTCCACAGCGACCTGTCGGCCGTCCAGTGCCCCGGGCCGCGGTTCCCGCTCGGTGCGTTCCGCGACGACCTGCTGGGCGATCAGCGCTAGACGCGTACCCCGCAACGCGTTGCCACCGAACCCGCGCCGTCCCTATGGAAATGCCCCCACCTTCGGGTACAATGCGGGCGAGCCGGACGGGCGATTCGGCAGACTGCCCCCGTAACGGCTTGATAAGAATTGTATTATGTCATCGACCCGAACGCTTGATATTCCGGGCTATCAGGTGGTCAAGTATCTCGGCAGCGGTGCGCGCAGTTCGATCTGGTCGGTCCGCCAGCGCGCCACCGGCGAGCTGTTCGCCCTCAAGCGTGTCGTGCGGCGGGCCGAGGGCGACGATCGGTTCCTCGAACAGGCCGAAAACGAGTTCGACATCGCCTCCCGCCTGACCCACCCCGCGGTCCGCCGGTGCCACGAGATCCGCCGGATCCGCAGGTGGCTCCGAACCCGCGAGGTCCACCTGATCATGGAGTACTGCCCGGGCAAGAGCGTCCAGGAGAACCGCCCGACCGACCTGCTCGAGGTGCTGCGGATCTTCACGGCCGTCGCCGAGGGGCTCAACCACATGCACCGCAACGGCTGGCTCCACGCGGACATGAAGCCGAATAATATCATCGTCGCGCCCGGTGGGACCGTGAAGATCATCGACCTCGGCCAGGGCTGCGAGGTCGGGACCATCAAGGACCGCATCCAGGGCACGCCGGACTTCATCGCGCCCGAGCAGGTCAACCGCCACCCGCTCGATGCGCGGACCGATGTGTTCAACTTCGGCGCCGCCCTGTACTGGACACTGACCGGCCAGGCGATCAAGACCGTGATGCCCAAGCAAGCCGACACCATCCACCTGAAGGACGAGTTGAACCTCCAGTCGGCCAGCGAGCTGAACCCGGAGGTCCCCCCCGCCCTGGCCGCCCTGGTGGCCGACTGCGTGGCGTTCCAGGCCTCCAAGCGGCCGGCGTCGATGGAGCCGGTGCTGACCAAGCTGGCGCTGATCCACAAGCAGTTGACCCGCCCGGAGTCCGAGACCGACCTCCTGCCCGACGCCGAGATGGTCCTCGACGAGGAGGCCGTGGGCGACGTGGACCCCTTCGACGACGACCAGGGCCCGTTCCTCTGGGAGGACTAGCCGCATGGCCCACCCGGTCGCGGACATCCTGGGCGATGCGGCCGAACGCTGTCGCACGGAAGCCCACCGCGAGGGCAACCTCCTGCGGTTCGACGCCGGTGAGCGGCTCATCGTCGCCGGCGACCTCCACGGCTGCCGCGCCAACCTCGTCAAGATCATCAAGCACGCCGCCCTGGGCGCCGACCGGCGGCGAATGCTTATCCTGCAGGAGCTGATCCACGGCGGCCCCATCGACGCCCACGGCGCCGACCGCAGCTTCGAGGTCCTCCTGCGGGCGGTACGACTCAAGCAGCAGCATCCCGCGCAGGTGCACTTTCTCCTGGCCAATCACGACATTTCCGAGGCCACCGGCAACGAGATCAGCAAGGACGGGTTCGGCTCCTGCCGTGCGTTCCGCGCGGGCCTGGCCAACGCGTACGGCCAGGACGCCGACGAGATCCACCGGGCGATCTGCGACTTCTTCGCCTCCCTGCCCCTGGCCGCCCGGTGCCCCAACGGCGTGCTGATCAGCCACTCCCTGCCCTCCCCCGGCCGCGAGGCGCTGTTCGACCCCGCCATCTTCACCCGTCCGTACCGCGACGAGGACTTCCGCCTCGGCGGCAGCGTCTACGAACTGCTCTGGGGCCGACACCACACCCCCGAGGCGCTCGACGCGCTGACCGGGCCGCTCGAGGCCTCCATCTTCATCAACGGCCACCAGCCCCAGGACAACGGCTATCTCGTGAACGGCCGCCAACTTATCCTCGCCAGCGAGCACCCCCGCGGCACGATCGCCGAATTCGACGCCGGCGAGGACCTCGAGCTGGACATGCTCGACACCCTCGTCCGGCCCATCCGGCGCTTGTAAGCCCTTCTCCTGCAGGACCTTTGGAGCCCAAATCCGAAATCCGAAATCCGAAGCACGAAACAAATTCGAAACGACAAAACGAAAAAACAGCAAACGACGGGGCTCAGCCGTTTTGCGTTTGCTTTCTTGTCCGTTGGAGAGTTGTTTCGTACCTGCCTGCTGGCAGGCAGGTTTCGTGCTTCGGATTTCGTATTTCCCTGTGGTCCGCTCGGAATTTCCGCTTCCGGCCGAACCGACTCGCCTCGATGGCCGTACGGTAGGGTGACAGGCCTGTAACCCCAGCGACGCGAGGTCTCCTCCCTGCCTTGCGTCGCGGTGACTGGTCAGGCGACGCCGAGGTTTCCGTCTCCTTCCCGCGGCGTCGCCTCTTTTTTTGCGCCCTCCGCCGACGGCGCCTCGCCAGCCCCCGCACCACCAGCGTGCTCGGCTCGGGGATTGCGCGGAACTGAGAGCCCCTTCAGACGCCGATCATACGCGCCACAAGTTGGTAGACGGTGGTGCAGGCGTTTGCATGGCGGATATCGGCGACGTTGGCGTGATGTCTCTCATGGACATGCCGCGCCACCCGCACGGCTCCCTTTACGTTATTCAGCAGGCGATCGAAACCGCTGGAACTGGCGTGGAGCGTGTCCTTGTCGAAGCCATGACGGCGCAATGCCCGATCGAGGGCTGTCGGGTCCTCAAACCCCCGACAGGCTTGCCGCTCATCGGCGACATGGCAGAACAGCCAGAACTCGAAGCAGGGATTCGACAGAAGCACGCAGACGCCTTCCCTGTTCGCCAATCGCAACGCCTTATCGAGCGCCCCAACCTTCGAAGGATCATGCGGTTCGACATCCAGCAGCGCGAACACCATGTCGCCGTCGCGCCTGGAGAACATCTGACTTCGGCGATCCTCTTCCCGTTGACGAATCGCCTTTTTCACGACGCGGACAGCATCAAGGCCTCCGCCCCGCAGAACGCTGACCGCCGGTTTCCCGCCACGCGCGACCGCCTTGTCGAGACGTGTCAGGTACTCATACTCTGTCCGTCTGCCCTCGCACGCGACGATGAAGCGCGGACTCAGTATTCTCTTCCGACGCTGGCGCGGGCGCTGCCGCGCCATTTACCCGGCCTCCACCGGCTCTGAAGCGGAATCACAAACAGGCGTTGGCTCATCAGCTTGGGGGATCTCCGAAAGCATCGGGCCAAAGACAGGAACGCCGCCGAAACGTCCCGCGAGATAGTTGCGCGCCCATGCGGCCGTATTACGTGGCATATCGTCGAAGTCCCACAACGAGTACAACTCAGCCGCCCCATCGGGGCCTTTCTGGGTCAGGATGATTTGATCCCGCCGAAGAAGACTTGGATCGAGCAGCGTCGTGTCGTGCGTCGTGAAGATCAGTTGGGCGCCGGCCCTCCCGAACTCGGGACTATGGACCATTTGGATAATGCGGTAGGCCAACTGTGGATGCAGGCTGGTCTGCAACTCGTCGATCGCCCCAAGGTCCTCAGTTCTAAGGTGTTTTAGCAGCATGCCGACAAGACGAAGGTATCTTCGGGTGCCCGCAGATTCATCCCGCATGGTAAAGCGTACAGTCTCGTGTTCCGCAGTTCTATGCTCCGTAAAGAAACGCAGCACACTCTTATCTGTATCCTCTTGATTCGCAGATTGCGGTTCAAGTGTCCTTTTCAGTCGCCCGAGAGCTTCAGCAAACTCTGATACGGCCTTCTTCGCTTCCGCGCCCAGTTGTTCGTTGCCCTCAACGCGGATGTCACGCATTGCCGACGGCACGGATTCGGTTCCAACGCGGATAATCCCCGTATCTGCGTCATGCAACATCTCCGACAACCGATCGAGGAGCCTTGCGTCTTCCGAAGCTGAGCTTGCTATCGACTCAAGGGCGAACGTGTCTGGGGGCGCCCCAGCCCCGGCGGACAAATGGTGGATACAGTTGCTGAACCATTTGTACAGGGGAGCCACCTGTTGGACATTTCGCTCGGCCGCACGCGAAAGAACCAGCGCGTTATCTCGCGTATCCTCGGCAATCTGCTCTCGCCTTGCTTTTCCGCCGAGACGAGGGTGCAGGGCAATATGATTGCTATCACGCTCAATGAGACAAAGCCAAGGCGAATGATCTGGCGCATCTTGACGTTCTAAGACTTCCTTGCATACGCGCTTCCGCGTGGCTTCTACCCGATAGCGATATCCTGTACCGTCCAATTCCACCAGTACTTCAAAACAGGACGGTTCGTTCACATGCGATCTCGAGAGACGGAAGGGATCCATACCCCCAACGGGGTCACCCACGTTCATCTTTGTAGCAGAACCTTTCACAAAGGCCTTGAACACATGCAGAGCATGCAGCAGCGACGTCTTGCCCGAGGCATTCGCGCCGAAGATGGCGGCCGATTTCAGCGCCTTGTAGCGGTGCCCCTGCCAGAGGTTCCCCCGCAGCTTCATGTCTCGCCCGCCGGGCTGGAGGCTGAGCGTGACCTCGTCACGGAAGCACTGGAAGTTGGCGACCTTGAATTCGATAAGCATGTTCGGTACTCCGTCCGCAGGACGTTCGAGTCACCATCAAAGCTGCTCTAAAACATCCTCATCGTCATTATAGGCGTCTTCGTGCAGATAATATGCACGAAATGAGCTGAAATGTCAATATCAATATCCAGCCGTCGAAGCGCAAGATCCCTGGAGCGTCTCTACTGCGCCGCGACCTTCTCCGCGACATCGTCGTCCGCCTCGGCGTCCTCGACGCCCAGGCGGCCGACCTTGCGAAGATCGGGAAACAGCCCCGCCCAGGCGCCGACGACGGCGAGGGTGCCGATGCCGCCGGAAACCACGCTGACGATCGGGCCGAACAGGTGCGCGACGGTCCCGCTCTCGAAGCCGCCCAACTCATTCGAGCTGGAGATGAACATGGCGTTGACCGCCGAGACGCGGCCGCGCATCTCGTTGGGGGTGGCCAGTTGGACCAGGATGTGGCGGACCACGACGGAGACGTTGTCGAACGCCCCGGTCAACGCCAGCATCGCCATCGACAGCCACAGGTTCCGCGAGAACCCGAACACGATCGTCGCGACGCCGAAGCCCGCCACGGCCAGCAGCATCGTGCGGCCGGCCTTGCGGAAGGGCGGGGCGTGCGTGAGGATCAACGCCATCACCAGCGCCCCGGCCGCCGGAGCCGCCCGCAGCCAGCCGAGCGCCTGCTCGGGCAAGACACCCGCGGCGTCCAGGTCGATGATGTCGCGGGCGAAGATCGGCAGCAGATACACCGCCCCGCCCAGCAGGACCCCGAACAGATCCAGCGAGATCGCCCCCAGCAGCACCTTCTTGCGCCACACGAACGCCACGCCCTGGGCCACCTGGCGAACCATCCGCCCGCGGACCGCCCGCGGGGCGTCCGGCACGTCGATCGACAGGAGCACGAAGATCTGCACGATCGTCGCCGCGGCGCTGAGCAGATACGCCGTCGGAATCGACCACATGATGATCACCCCCCCCACCGCCGGGCCGATCATGTTGGAGATCTGCCCCAGGCTCGTGCGCCACTTCATCGCGTTCTCGAACGTCTCGCCCGGCACGATCAGCGGCAGCAGCGACGCCGACGCCGGCCAGGTCAGCCGCAGGGCGGCGCTGTCCAGCAGCAGCAGCAGGTACATCAGCTCGATCGACCCGCGATAATAGCTGAACGCCGCCAGCGCCACGCTAGTGGCGCTGGTCATCAGCATCCCGATCACCATCAGCCGCCGGCGGTCGAACACGTCGGCGAGATACCCCGCCGGCAGCGTCAGCAGGAGCATCGGGATCGCCTGCACCAGCCCCACCAGCCCCAGCGCCAGCGGCTCGTCGGTCCGCGTGTACATCTCCCAGCCGATCGCCAGCGTCTGGGCGCTCGTGCCGATCCGAACGATCTGGCTGCCGATCAGCAGGCGACGGAACGCGGGCACGCGGAGGGCGGCGTACGGGTCATGTCGGGGGCGAGGCGCTTCCAAGGCAGCGGAAGTCTACGGCCCGCCGTCCGCCGGCACAAGACCCTCGCGGCAATCTACGTCGAATACCTCACCGGCGCCGCAGCCCGCCGCCGCAGCCGCCGCCGGCGCTGTCGCGCCCCCGGCGACGCAAGGCCTTTGTCGGTCGACGCCTGCGCAACCCCCGCGAAACACCCTACCGGAAATCCATACGATTCACTCGGGCCGTCGGCCATGCCGTGCCGATCCTCAAAAACGCCACCGGTGGGGCTTCCACCCGCCACGGAACCCACATGTGGCCAGGCAAGGCCCGCGAACAATGCCGAACATTTTCCTGAAGTTCCCCTTGACGTTCGGCCGATGTTAGGATACCATATGCTAACAGAAGTCAAACAGCATGAGCCGGTTGTCCGCAGGCGCCTCCGGGCGTACCTGCTGAGTTGGATTCGCCTGGCTGCCCAGGCGGCCACCCTCCGCCGCTGGCTGGCGCGGATGGCCAACAGTTTCGCGCCGCATGCTGCCGTCCCGGCCTGCCTGTTCGGCCCCGGCGGGGCGTATCGGCGGCCCTGGCCGGGCGAGGCTGAGGTCAACACGCCACACGGCGAGGCGCCGCGGCCGGGAAGGGCGCGCGTCGGCGTTGCGATCGCGGCCGAATCCGCCGGCGACGCGCGACGGTTCGATGCGACGCGCCCCGCTGCCCACCGGACGGCCGGGGCGCGAGGTTTACCGACGACGACGGCCGTCAGATCGGCCGCCCTGCCGGGACCCGCGGCAGCGGCGACGTGTGCCGCCGGCCTCGCGGCCCACGCCGCCGCGGGCGACGATCGCGGCGCCAGCCGCGCCGGTGGTCCGACGGCCCCGCCGCTGGGCGGCGGGCCGGAAGGTGCCGTGGCCGGGTTTGCGAGGCCGTGCCGTCGCGGCGTGTTTGCAACTGCGGACCCCCCGACGCCCGATGATGTCGCCGCACTGGTCGCGGCGGGCGGTGCGACGGTGCCGCCGGTCGTGATCGGGCCCCAAGGGCTGCGACGCTGCCTCGTCGTCCCGGGCCCGACGGGCCCCGGGCGCAACGCGGGCAATGCAGGCGACGCCGACGTGGTCCAGGCGGGCCGCACGGCCGCTATGGGCGAGGCGGGTGCCTCGCGCGGTGCGACGATGCCGGCGATTGAGGTCCCGCCCGGGCGGGAGGCTGTGTCGGCCGCTCGGCCCGCCCTGGCCGGTGGGCATGTGGCCGGTGGTCAGGATGCGGCCGCCGGCGGGGGCG
>CAZHRW010000067.1:0-18059 GCA_964535025.1 uncultured Planctomycetales bacterium | reverse complement strand
GCCGGGGGCGCCGGCGGTGGGGGACTGCCAGCCGACCAGGCCGCCACGGTCGTCGTAGCACTCGTAGAGGACGCTGTCGCCGGCCAGCGAGGCCTTGCCGCGGATGGTGATGCGCTTGCCCGATTCGGCTTCCAGCGTCGTCAACTGCTTGCGCCGATGGTTGTTGAGGAACTCCGCCACCGGCGGGGCGGCGGTCAAGTCGATACGGGCGATCCGGTCGTCGGCCGTGGCGAGCTGGAGGTCCCGCAGGATCGCCAGGGCGTGGGACTCGGGCGACTTGATGATGCCCGTCCCGTTGCAGTGGGGGCAATCCTGGTAGATGCTGCTGGTCAGCGACGGGCGGATCCGCTGACGGGTCATTTCGATCAGGCCGAACTTCGAGATCCGCAGCAGCTTGGAGCGGGCGCGGTCCTTCTTGAGCTGGTCGCGCAGGACGCGCTCGACCTCCCGCTGGTGGCGGTCGAATCGCATGTCGATGAAGTCGATCACGATCACCCCGCCCATGTCCCGCAGACGGAGTTGCCGCGCCACTTCCCGGGCCGCCGCCAGGTTGGTGCGGTAGGCGGTTTCCTCGGCGTCGGAGCCCGAGCGGTTGCGTCCGCTGTTGACGTCGATGGCGACCAGGGCCTCGGCCTGATCGATCACGAGGCTGGCCCCCCCGGGCAGTTCGACGTGGCGGGAGTGCATCTTCTCGATCGCCTCGTCGAGCCCGTAGCGGTGGAACAGGGGGGTCTGGCCGGTGTAGTACTGCACGACGTTCTTGCCGCGGGGCATGGCGACCTTGAGGAAGTCCGCCACGTTCCGGGCCATCGGGGCGTCATCGCAGATGATCCGTTCGATCTCGCTGGAGTACACGTCGCGGATGGTCCGGATGACCAGGTCGCTCTCGGTGTACAACTCCGCCGGGGCCTTGGCCTTGCCGATGCGTCGTTCGACGGAGCGCCACAGCCGCTGGAGGTAGTGCAGGTCGCCCTGGAGGTCCTTCTTGGTGCGCCCCAGGCTGGCGGTGCGGGCGATGAACCCGATCTCCGACGGCGGGTTGATCTCCTCGAGGATGGCGCGAAGCTTGCGGCGTTCGTCCTCGTCCTCGATCTTGCGCGAGACGCCCAGCCGCGTCATCCCGGGCATCATCACGACGAACCGCCCGGGCACGCTCAGGTAGGTCGTCAGGGTCGGGCCCTTGGTGCCGATCCCGGCCTTGATGACCTGGCAGATCACCTCCTGCCCGCGGCGGAGGCACTCCTGGATCGCCGGGCGGTCCTTGCGGGAGATCTTCTTGCCGACGGGCTCCTCGATGCGCTTATCCTTGGGGAAGTAGCGCGCCTGCACATCGGAGATGTGGAGGAAACCGTTGCGGGGCGAGCCGAAGTCGATGAACGCCGCCTGGATGGACGGCTCGACGTTGGTGACGCGTGCCTTGTAGATGTTGCCCACCTGCGATTGCTCGCTGGCGCGCTCGGTGTAAAGTTCCTGTAAAACATTGTCTTCCAGCACGGCGAGGCGGCATTCCTCGCCGTCGGCGACGTTGATCAGCATTTCTTTGGACATGGTGGTTCGGTTGGTTGCCGAAGAAGCTCCACGCGTGGGCGTCAATCCCAGTGAATCACGGTGCGAACCAGCCGGCTGCGGGCGGCGGGGCTATCGAGCCCGGCCAGTGCCAGCACCTCGGCGGGCCTGGCCCAGCGCTGCCCGTCGGCGACGAGCGTGAAACGCAGGCGTTCGCCGTCGAGGGCGATCGCGGCGACCAGGGGCCGCAGGTCGATCGGGCCAGCCGGCTGGCGGCCCCGGGCCTCGCGACGGATGGGCCATCGAGATTCACGCTGCAACTGCTCAAGGCGTTCGGCGACCGGCCCGCGCCGGGGCGGGGGAACCGGCAGTTCGAACGTGGCGCGGCGTGCGTGCGGCGCCCCTTGGGCCGGGAGGTCGCGACCGCCGAGTACCGTCACCCCTTCGGGCACGGCGGCCGACAGGGCCGCCGCGACGCGGTCGGGTTCGACCGGCTCGGTCAGGTGCAGCACCAGCAGTTCGCAGCGCGACGCGACGCCGGTGGGGCGGGGCAGCGGCAGCGACAGCCTCGGACGGGGGTTGAACCCCTCGGAGTACCGCAGCGGTAGCTTCGCCCGGACGGCGGCGTGCTCGAACAGCCGCATCATGTCGTGATGCGACAGGAATCGCGCCTCGTGGTCGACGCCGAATGCGACGGCCACGCGTGGATGCAACAAATCGGCATGTTCCTTTCTGATTGTCTGGGTCAAACATCCAAGCGAGCCGGACCGGCCCGCTCACCTTCGTTATTCATTCCATGGCTCGGCCCGGCCGCGAAACGGGCGGCCGGATCGGCTGCATGGGCACATGACTTCTACGCTACAACTCCCCGACAAGCTTTCGCGTCTGGTCGCGCAGGTAGCTGGTGACCTGCTTGTCGGTGTCGAAGGTCATCACCTTTCGGGCGGTCATCATCGCCTGTTCCATGGTAACCGATCGGACGACCTTCTTGATTTCGGGGATCGCCGGCGGGGCGATGGAGAAGATCCGCAGCCCCAGCCCCAGCAGCAGCAGGGTGTACTCCGGATCGCCGGCCATTTCGCCGCAGAGGCTGACGGCGATGTCGTGGCGCTGGCCGGCGCGGATGACGTCCTTGATCAGCCGCACCACCGCCGGGTGGCCGGCACTGAACAGCGAGGCGACCTTCTCGTTGCCCCGGTCGACGGCCAGGGTGTACTGGATGAGGTCGTTGGTGCCGATGGAGAAGAAATCCACCTCGCGTGCGAACACGTCGCACATCAGGGCCGCCGAGGGCACCTCGATCATCATCCCGATGGGGATGTCGGGCTCGAACTCGACGCCCTCATCCTCGAGGTCTTCGGCCACGTCGCGGACGATCATCTTCGCCTGCCGCAGTTCCATCACGCTGGCGATCAGCGGGAACAGCAGGCTCACCGGCCCGGTGCGCGCCGCCCGGAGGATCGCGCGGATCTGCGTCTTGAAGATCGGGAGGTTCTGCAGGCAGTAGCGGATCGACCGCAGTCCCAGGAAGGGGTTGCGTTCGGGGGTCATCGCGCGGGCCTGGGTGTACTTGTCGGCGCCGAGGTCCAGCGACCGAATGACCACGGGGCGACCTTCGGCCAGGGCGATGGCCCGCGTGTAGGCTTCGTAATGCTGCTGCTCGGTCGGTTCGGCCTCGCTGCCGAGGAACAGGTACTCGGTCCGGTACAGCCCGATGCCGTGGCCGGCGTTGGCCAGGACGTTGCGGACCTCGTCGGCGAACTCGATGTTGCCCAGCAGCGTGATCTCGTGGCCGTCCCGCGTCACCGCGGGCAGATCCCGCAATTCGACCAGCGTCCGCTCGCGCTCGGCGAGGCGTTGGAGGTAGCTCTCGTGTTCGGCGATGGTGCCGGCGTCGGGGTCGATGACCACCACCCCGCGATTGCCGTCGATAATGACGGTATCGCCGGGTTGGATCGAGGCGGTCACGTCGTTGAGGCCCACGACCGCTGGGATGCCCAGCGCGTGGGCGACGATGGCGGTGTGGCTGGTGCGTCCACCGGCGTCGGTGGCCAGGCCGAGGATGTGCTTGCGGTCGAGGTTGGCGGTCTGGCTGGGCGTCAGGTCGTGGGCGAGCAGGATCACGTCGTGGTCGAGGTGGTCGAGGGTGGCCCGGCTCTGGCCGATGAGGTTCCGCAGCAGCCGCCGCTGGATGTCGTGGACATCCTTGACCCGCTCGGCCATGAACTGGGGCATGTCGAGGAACTTGCGGGCGTGGGCCCGGAAGACGGCCGAGACGGCATGTTCGGCGGTGTAGTGGTCGTCGTTGATGGCGGCCTCGATCTCGCCGATCAGTCGCTTGTCGTCGAGCATGCCCAGGTGGAAATCGAAGATGGCGGCGGTTTCGGCCCCGATCCGGTCGCGCATCCGCCCGCGCAGCTCGACCAGCTCGGCGCGGCCGGCTTCGATGGCGGCGTGGAGGCGGTCGATCTCCTCCTGCTGCCGATCGGCCGCGACGTGCCGCTCCGGAATGGGGTAATCCTCGGCGTCCAGCACGAACGCCTTGCTGATCACCACGCCGGGGGAAACCCCAATGCCTTTCTTGATCTCCATCCGTATTCGCACCGGCGCTCGGCCGGATGTCCAATGCTCCGGGGGGTCCGTACCCCCGTCTAGTCCTCACCGAAGCCGCTGGCGACCAGGCGGTCCAGCGCGTCGAGCGCTTCGGCGGCGTCGTCGCCGTCGGCGATCAGCCGCAGGGTCGTCCCCACGGTCGCCGCCAGTTGCATGACGCTCATGATGCTCTTGGCGTCCATCTGCTTGTCGCCGTGCACGACGGTGATGGTGCTGTCGAACTGATTGGCCGTGTCGACGAACTGCATCGCCGGCCTGGCGTGCAGCCCCTGCTTGTTGACGATCGTCACGTCGCGCTGCTGTTGATTCACGGCCTTGTCCCGTGCATATCGCCGCGCTGACGGCTATATGTGCGGGCCGACACGACTCACCCGAGCTGGTCGGCCTCTTCGATAAGCTCCACAATGGCTTCGGTCGTCTCGCTCTGGCGGAGAAACTTGCGGAAGATCTCCCGCTGCACGTGACGGAAGATCGTTTCCATGGCCAGCAGGTGCTCGTCGGGGCGGTCCGGGCTGGACAGCAGCAGGATGATGCTGTACACCGGTTTGGAGTCGAGGGCGGCGAAATCGACGCCCTCGCTGGACCGCGCGATCGTGCCGATGGGGCGTTTGATGCCCTTGAGCTTGGCGTGTGGCAGCGCCACGCCTTTGCCGATGCCGGTGGTGGCCTGGTCTTCCCGTTCGATCACGGCCTGAACGACGTCGGCGACGCGACTTCGGGGGATGGCCCCGGCGTCGGCGAGGGCCTCGACGGTTTCAGTGATCGCGCCGTCACGATCGGTCGCCTTCAACTCAGCGATGACAGCATCGGGAAGAATGATGTCTGACAATTTCATTCGCGTCTCCTGCACCGACGGCCGGCTGCGCCTTGGGGGCGACCCGCAAGGGCCGCCTCAGGCCTCCGGGACCTCGGCGCCGGGCGATCCCCCGCTCGCCTGCTCCATTTGGGCCTCGTGGCTGGGGCCCTTGCGGTCCCGCACCTTGTCCTTGTGACGGCGCACCTGCTCGGTGACCTTGTGCATCGCATTATCGATGCACCCGTACATGTCTTCGCCGCGGTGCTTGCCGACGAACCTCGTGTTATGCGTCGCATTGACAATCACTTCAACCAAGGGGGTGCCCCCGTCCAGATCCATCACCACCTCGGCGTCCATGATTTTGTCGAAGTACCGCTCCAGTTTCAACGCCTTTTCGCGGGCGTAATCCCGAATGGCATCCGTGATACTCATGTGTCGGGCATTCACAATAATGTTCAACGTTGCTCTCCTTGCTTCATGTCGGCTGCGGATCACGTCTTACGGGGCGGTCCGAGTCGGCAAACGTTGACTGTCCTCGGTCAGCCGGTCGGCCGCCGGGCCGGCCGCCACCTCCGTGGAGGGCAAGATCACACCGGCGCTGACCGTGAATCGCAGCGCTTCATCGATATCGATGGGCAGGTCGATCACCTCATCGCGACGCACTGTAATGGTATACCCCGTGAAGGGGGTGGGGCTGGAGGGGATAAATACCGTCAACAGCCCCACATCCGAGTACTTCTGGATCGACCGCATGCCCGGATTGGTAACTAAGGCCATGCTCCAAAGGCCCTTACGTGGGTACTCCACCGCGACGACGCGGGAAAACTCCACCTTCGGGTCCGACAGGATCAGAAAGTCGGTGACCTGCTTGATGGTCGGGTAAATCTGCCTGATCAGCGGCAGGCGGATCAGGAACCCCTCCATCGACCGCCAGACGCTGCGGCCCAGCAGGCTGGCCACCATCCGCCCGAGGATGTAAACCAGGACGATCGCCAGGATGAACCCGAGGATGTCCAGATGGTACCGGGTCCACGTCTCGCCGAGCTTGACCGCGTCCACATCCCACACGTAAACGATGGCGGCGCGCACCGCCGCCCCGATGTACTTGCCGATGTACGTGTGAATGGCTTGAACAAGCCAGCCGATCACGGCTACCGTCAGGACGGTCGGCAAGATGGCGGCCAGTCCTCGCGAGAACGAGCGCCGGAAGTCGGATCCAAAACTTGTTGCCACTAGTGCTCCCGAGCGCGCTGACGCGTGCTGCGCACAGTACCTTCAGTCCGTGAAAGGAGCCCCGCCGGCCATGGCGCCGGGGCGAAACTCCGCACTGGACGTGTGCGGTTGGCTACCTTTAAGGTAATGATCAAGGTCCGTTATACTCATGGAGCTCACCGGGTGTTCCGCACAGCGAGGCTCCGTACTCTGTCCACCCAAGTCTAGCGGCATCGAACCGGGGGGTCAAGCTCGACTCGGACGTTCCGGCAATCCGCCGACGCGGCGGACCGCGGCATCCCCGGTTCTTCTATCGGCAGGAACGGCCTGGAATTCCACTGCCGTTGGCCGGGGCATCACCGCCGGCCGTACCCATTGTCGCGCAGGTAGTAAGGCAAGTCCGCCTCCGTCGCCTCGGCCCACAGCCCCCGGCGTTCGGTCCGGGCGGCGGCCATGGCCTGGCGGAACTCCAGGCGGCGTGGATGCTCCCATCGCGGGTCGGCGTAGGCGTAGCCCTCGCGGACCAGGGCGAGGTTGAGCATCCGGCCGTCTTCCGTAAATGCATATGCTAAAAGCCGCTTATAGTCACCCCGGGTCCTCCCGTCGCCGGCCAGTTCCAGGCGAACGACCCGACCATCGACCCGGCGACGCGTGAACTCGGTCGCCTCCGGGCCGAAATGTTGAACAGGCGTGTTGCGACGCTTGGTCTCCGGCGTGTCGACGCCCAGCAGGCGGACCCGGGTGGCCGGCTCGCCGCGAACCGCGTCGGGGTGGTCCACGTCGAACGTGTCCCCGTCGACGACATGCACGACGGTGAATCGCCGTCCGTGGTAGAGCTCCGCGTCCGCGCCGACCGGACGGCCGAACAGGCCGCCCCGGTCGGCCAAGGCCATCGCGAGCACGACCGCGGCGGCCGCGAGGATCAGGGCGACCCGCCGGGCGAGCTGTCGCCGGCGGAGGGTACGTGGTCGGTCCCGGTTCAGTGGTGCCGTCATCGTTCGCGGGGAAACGCCGCGCCGCACTGGCGCACGCGGCCGGTCGCAGACGTCTTCCGGCGGCGGGGCTACTTTCCGGCCTTTGCCTTGGCCTTCTTCCTGGCCGTTTTCTTCGCGGTCTTCTTCGCCGTTCGGGGCCGGCGGCCGAGCTTGAACGCATCGTGGACGATCCGGAGCGCCTCCTTGCCGTCGGCGCTGTCGATGATGCAGGAGATCTTGATCTCGCTGGTCGTGATGTTCTGGATGTTCACCTTGGCGTCGGCCAGGGCGCCGAACATCCGCTCGGCGACGCCCGTGTGGACCCGCATGCCGACGCCGACGACGGAGATCTTGGCCAGGTCGGCCACGTGGGACAGCTCGGCGCCCTTGAGGGGCCTGGCGATCAGGGTTTTGCAGACGCCCTCGGCCTCGGGCAGATCGCGCATCTCGATGGTGAAGCTGACGGTCGCCTTGCGGTTTTCGTCGAGGGTCTGGATGATGTCGTCGACGACGATGCCGGCCTTGGCCAGGGCGTGGAACAGCCGCGCGGCGATGCCGGGCTTGTCCGGAACGTCCTTGAGGGTGACGCGGGCCACCTTCTCCTTCAGGGCGGCCCCTCGAACAACGATCTTTTCCATGGCGGGGTTCTCCGCGACGATCATCGTCCCCTTACGGTTGTTCAGGCTGCTTCGGACGTGGATGGGGACGTCGTATTTCTTGGCGAATTCCACGGCCCGATTGTGCAGCACGCCGGCGCCCAGGGAGGCCATCTCGAGCATTTCGTCGTAGGAAACGACGTCGAGCTTGCGGGCGCTGGGCACGATCCGCGGATCGGCGGTGTAGACGCCGTCCACGTCGGTATAGTTCTCGCAGACGTCGGCGCCGATGGCCGCCGCGACGGCCACCAGGGTCACGTTGGAGCCGCCGCGGCCCAGCGTGGTGACGTCGCCGGTCTCCGTGACGCCCTGGAACCCGGCGATGATCACGATCCGCCCGGCGTCGAGTTCGGACTGGATCCGCCTGGCGTTGATCCGCTTGAGACGTGCCTTGGTATGCACGTCGTCGGTCACCATGCCGATCTGCCCGGCGGTGAAACTGATGGCGTTGGCGCCCATGTCGTGCAGGGCCATCGCCACCAGGGAGATCGTGACCTGCTCGCCGGTGACCATCAACTGGTCCCACTCCCGCTTGTGGGGCTGCCGGGCCGTCGCAAAGGCCAGGGCCTCCAACTGGTCGGTCGTCTTGCCCATTGCTGAGACGACCATGGCCACTTTGTGGCCCTTTTTCTTCGCGGCGATGGCGCGCTTGGCGGCAGCGCGAATCTTGTCGGGATTCGCGACAGAGGTGCCGCCAAATTTCATGACGATCGTGCTCATCGTTGTCCGTCCTCAACTGTGCGATGGGCGGCCCCCCGAGGGGCGTCCGGTGCCCGCCGAACCCGTCAGACTACCAGATCCTCTCGCCGTGTCCAGCGTCTTCCTGCAATTGTATGGCCCCGGCATCGCGGCGGATGCGCGTTGACAGGATTCCGCCCCGGTCGTAGGGTTGGCGCCGTGGGCGGCGCGCGGGGCGCGGCCCGTCCGGCCTTCGGGGAGCAAACACGCATGCCGCCGATCACACTGGATCCGACCAACGGCCACTATCTCCACTGGCAGGGACGCCCGGCCGTCCTGATGACTTCCGGCGAGCACTATGGTGCCGTGCTGAACGCCGCGTTCGACGTGACGCGGTACCTCGACGCCCTGGCGGCCGACGGGTTGAACCTGACGCGGACGTTCAGCGGGACCTACCGCGAACTGCCGGGCGAGTTCGGCATCGCTGACAACACGATGGCCCCGGCGCCGGAGGCGTTCATTTGCCCGTGGAAGCGCGTCGACGGGCGGGGCGGATTCCGCCGGGGCGGGCGGTTCGACCTCACGCAATGGGATGACGCCTATTTCGACCGCCTCAAGACCTTCTGCGCCGAGGCGGCCCGCCGCGGGATCGTCGTCGAGCTGGTCCTGTTCTGCTTCATGTACAACGACGACCTGTGGCGCTATTGTCCCATGCACGCCGATAACGCCGTAGCCGGCGGCGGGACCGGGCCGCGCCACGGCGCCTACGCGCCCCCGGCGGACAACCCGCTGATCGGCGTGCAGGAGGCGGTCGTCCGCAAGATCGTTACGGTGCTCAACGGGTTCGACAACCTCTACTACGAGATCATCAACGAGCCCTACTCCCGTCACGATCATACGGCCTTTCTTCCGTGGCAGCATCACATGGTGGATGTCATCGTCGAGACGGAGCGCGGCCTGCCCAACCACCACCTGATCGCCATGAACGTGCAGAACCGCGCTCAGCAGGTGACCGACCTGCACGACGAGGTGTCGATCGTGAACTTCCACTATGCCGAGCCCGAGGCGGTTTTGGGCAACTACCACTGGAACCGCGTCATCGCTGACGATGAGACGGGATTCAAGGGCCAGGCCGCCGCGCCCTACCGGCGGGAGATGTGGCGATTCATGCTCGCCGGCGGGGCCGTGTTCAGTCACCTGGACTACTCGTTCACGGTCGACCATCCCGACGGCACCGCGCCGATCACCGGCGAGACCCCGGGCTTCGGGTCGCCCGAGTGGCGACGGCAGGTGGCCGTCTGCAAGCGGTTCATGGAGGGCCTCGACCTGCCGGCCATGGCGCCGCACAACGAGGCGCTGCGTTTCCACGGCGGCGACAGCGAGTCGGCTGTTGTCCTGGCCGATCCGGGGCGGACGTACGCCGTCTACGCCTGCGGCGGCAAGCGGGCGACGCTGGCGCTGAGCGCGCCGACCGGCCGGTACCGGGTCACGTGGATCCGCCCGGCCGACGGAATGATCGTCCGCGAGGAGATCTGCGACGTCGAAGCCCCCGCCGGGCCGTTCAATTCACCGGTGTACGCCGAAGATATCGTGTTGAAGCTCGTGCGCGAGGGGTAGTCATGTTTCGACCGTCTCGGCGCGGCCGCTTCGGACGGAGCGGTAGAACGCGTCGGCGACGCGGACGGCCTGGCGGATGTCCTCGACGGAGACCAGCGGGGCGCGGCCGGTGCGGACCGCCTCGGCGAAGTCGTTCAGCCACGCCCAGGCCATATGGCCGCAGTAGCCGGGGATCGGGCGCGACTCGATCCGGATCCGCCGGCAGCGGTCGCCGGCGCCCACCGAGTCGTGCTCGCTGACCAGCAGGAGCTCGTCGATGACGCCCTCCCACGCCGGGGCCCACACGGCGTCGCCGCACGTGCCGCGGAAGGTCACGGCGATATCGCGGGCGCCGGGGTAGGACGCCGGCAGGCTGTAGCTGGCTTCGAGGATGGCCGTGGCGCCGTCCTCGAAGGTGAACAGCGCCTGGGCGTTGTCCTCGATCCGCCTGGGCGGGTCGCCGACTGGCCCGTTGGCCACGCCGGACACCTGGACGATCTCCCGGCCGGTCATCCAGCGGAAGTAGTCGATCCAGTGCACACCGAGATTCCACATCGGCCCGCCGCCCTCGTCGGCCTCGAGCATCCACAACTGGTTGTCGCGGACGTACCGCCACGCGCCGCCGGCGTTGAGACGGGCTTCCATGGCGGTCAGGGGCCCCAGCAGACCGGCGTCGACGGCCTTGCGGATCTCGGCGCTGACCGGGTGCGTTCGCCAGCAGTAGGGGCTGGAGATCCGGATGTGCGGATACCGGCGGGCCGTCTCCACGATGGCTTCGGCCCCGGCGACGTCCGCGCAGCAGGGCTTTTCGACGATGACGTGCTTGCCGGCGGCGGCGGCGTCGGCGACGGCCCGGGGCATCTGGCTGTGGGGCAGCCAGAGGATCACGACGTCAATGTCATCGCGGGCCAGCAGGGCGTGGTAGTCCCCCGTGGTCTCCAGCTTGAAGAAGTCATTCTCCCGCGCTGAAAAAGCCTCGTCGGCCTCGGCGACGGCGACGGGGCGGTAGGCGTCGAGGTGCGACCACAACGGATGGTACCACCGCGCGTGCTGGTGATGCAGGCCGACGATGCCCAGTCCAAGCGGTTTCATGGGGCAGACTCCTCCCGGCGGTCTGAGGGTGTGTCTTCGTGGGCGATGCCGTGCAGCAACAGCGACACCACGTGGTCGATCCGGTCGGCCAGGGCCTTGCGGCCGGTTGCCGACGGCCCGAGCAGCAGGTCGAGCGTGTGCCGGTTCGAGAAGAAGAAGAAACACAACGCGAAGATGCTGATCAGCAGTTGTGTGACGTCCACGCCGGCGCGAAACCGCCGGTCGGCCTGACCCTTGGCCAGGGCCAGCCGCAGGGCGGTGATGACCGGCGCCTTTTGCCCGGCCAGCGACAGCCTCGCGGCGGTGCGGCCGCCCTGGAGATTCTCGTAGCAGATCAGGCGCACGAAGGCCGGGTGCTCGGCAAGGAATGCGTAGTACCGCCGCACCAGCGTGGCCAACAGCTCCTCGACGGGCAGCAGCATCGAGCCCAACTCGACCTCCAGCGAGAAGAACTGCTCATAGACGACCGCCAGGGCGGCGGCGTACAGGGCGTCCTTGGAGCCGAAGTAGTGGTAGACGAGCCGCTTGTTCAGATGGGCCCGCGCGCAGATGTCGGCCAGTGTCGCCGCTTTCGGGCCGCGGGCGGCGAAGACCTCGATGGCGGCGTCGAGAAGCCGCCGATGGCTGTCGGCGGCGTCCCGCCGGCGGGGTCGGGCGGCGGACGATGACCGGCGAACGGGTGCCATGCGGGCAAGGTAACCGGCCGGTTACCTCATGTCAACAGAAAGGCCGGTTTTGTGCCCCTTTCGGTCAGTTTGCCTTGTGGCCGACCGGCCGGCGTGTTAGGATTCGCTCCCGAAAGGTCCCTTTCATGGAGTATGCAGCGATGGGCGAGCCGATCAAGGTCGTCGTCACGGACTACATCGAGGCCGACCTGGACTGGGAGGCGGCCGAACTGGCCAAACGGGGTGTCCGGTTCGAGTGCCACCAGCTCAAGGGCGCCACGGAGGACGAGGTCATCGCCAGGACGCGTGACGCCGACGTCGTCGTGGTCAACATGGTGAAGATCACCCCCGCGGTCATCGCGGGGTGGGAGCGCTGCAGGCTGGTGATCCGCCACGGGGCGGGGTACGACAACCTCGACGTGGCGGCGCTGACCGCCGCGGGGATCCTGGCCGAGTACGTGCCCGATTACTGCCGCGACGAGGTGGCCGAGCACGCCATCGCGCTGCTGTTCGCCTGCGCGAGGAAGGTGGTGTGGAGCCGTGCGGTGCTCGACGATTCGGTCGCCCGCGGCGAATGGGACTTCCGGCCGGTCCAGCCGATGTTCCGCCTGGCCGGCCGGACGCTGGGCATCATCGGGTGCGGGCGGATCGGCAGCGCCGTGCTGGAAAAGCTCCGCCACTTCGGCATGGCGTTCCTCATTTGCGATCCCTATCTCTCCCAGCAGCGCAAGGACGAACTGGGTGTCAGAACGGACAGTCTCGAGACGGTTCTTCGCGGCAGCGACTTCATCACGCTGCATACCCCGCTCAACGACGAGACCCGCTACATCATGAACGCCGAGACGATCGCGATGATGAAGCCCTCGGCCTGCCTGATCAACTGCTCCCGCGGGGGGATGGTCGACGTCGACGATCTCCGCGAGGCCCTGTTGGCCGGGACCATCGCCGCCGCCGCCATCGACGTATACCAGAAGGAGCCGCCACCGCCGGATTATCCGCTGTTCGGCCTGGATAACGTCGTGCTCACCCCGCACCTGAGCTGGTACAGCGAGGATGCCGAGCGGACGATCCGCGAGAAGATCCTCCAGGATATCTTTATGTTCCTCGACGGCACCGGCCCGCGGATCCCGATCAACCCCGAGGTCCTCCAGCAGCGAGAGGAGGCGTGACGCGATGGGCATTACCCGAGTCAACGGCCCGCTGCCGGGGCCCCGCGGCAGGCAACTGCTGGACGAATGGCACCGCTGGGAAGCCGATACCACGGGCTTCCAGGCTCCCGTGGTGTGGGACAGCGCCTCCGGCGTCGTCGTCACCGACGTCGACGGCAACCGCTATCTCGATTGGACCAGCGGCGTGCTGGTCACCAACATCGGCCACTGCCACCCGACGCTGGTCAAGGCCGTCCAGGACGCCGTCGCGAAGCTCATCAACAACTACGAGTGTCCTACTGAAGCGAGGATCCGTGCCGCGCGGGACCTGGTCAACCACCTGCCCGCCCACCTCGACAAGTGCTTCTTCCTGACCACCGGCAGCGAGGCCACCGAAGCGTGCACGCGGATCATGAAGCGCAAGACCGGCTGCTTCGAGATGATCGGCTTCCACGGCGGTTTTCACGGCCGCACCTATGCCGGGGCATCGGTCGGGGGAATGGTGGGTCCCAAGCGCGGGTACGGCCCGACCATGCCGGGCGTCATCCGCGTGCCGTACCCTTATCCCTATCGCAGCCCCGTCGGCGGCGGAGACGCCGGGCTGATCGACTACTGCATGACGATGCTCGACGAGGCCGTCCGCGCGAATTCAACCGGCTCCCTGGCCGGACTGCTGGTCGAGCCGTACCTCGGCGCCGCGGGGTTCATTTTCCCGCCGGACGGCTACCTGACGGCCCTGGAGGCGTGGGCTCGCGAGAAGGGCATCCTCTTCGCCCTCGATGAGGTCCAAAGCTCCTACGGGCGGACCGGCACGATGTGGGCGATGGAGCACGAGGGCCTCACGCCCGACGTGGTCGCCATTGGCAAGGGCATCGGGTGCGGCATCCCCACGGCCGCCGTGGCGGCGCGCGGCGACGTCATCGGCGTGCTGGGCAAAGGCGAGATGAGCTCCACCGTGGGCGGCAACCCCGTCTCCAGTGCCGCCGTCTCGGCGATCCTGGAGGTGATGGACAGCGAGGCCCTCGTCGCCAATGGCGTGAAGATCGGCGCGACCCTCAACAAGCGCCTGCGGGAGATCCAGGACAGATCCCGCCATCTCGGCGACGTCCGCGGCCGGGGGATGGTGATGGGCCTGGAACTGGTGGTCGACAAGGCCACGAAGGAACCGGCGCCGGACCTGACGCGGCAGTTGATCTGCCGCTGTGCGGAGCATGGCCTGCTGATCGGCTCGGTGGGCATCTATGGCAATGTCATCCGCGTCGCGCCGCCGCTGGTGATGAACGAAGCCCAGGCCCACGAGAGCCTCGACATCATGGAGCGGGCGCTGCTGAGCCTGGAGGCGTAGCGCGATGAGCATCACTGCCGCCGACATCCATGCCGCCGTCGCCGCCCGGACGGATGACGCCCGGCGGTTCCTGGCGGACCTGATCGCGACGCCGTCGCTGTCCGGGCAGGAGGCGGCGGCGATGGACCTGGCCGCGGAGGTCTTCTCCCGCGTCGCCACCGTCGAGCGGGTGGCGATGGACGACAGCCTGCGCGACGACCGGGACTACAGCGACGTCATGGACGGCATCACCTACAGCGGCCGCGACAACCTTCGCGTGGTCCTGCCGGGGTCCGGCGGGGGCGAGCGACTGCTGCTCAATACGCACATCGACACGGTGCCGCCAAGCCAGGGCCAGGAAGCGCCCTTCGAGCCGCGGCTGATCGACGGGGCCCTGTGGGGGCGCGGGGCCTGCGACGCCAACGGCCAGGTCGCCACGGTCTTTCTGGTGATGGCCGCCCTGAAGGAGTTGGGTGTCCGCCTGGGCGGGGATCTGGTCGCCCATATCGTGGTCGAAGAGGAGAATGGCGGCAACGGCTCGCTGGCGATGGTCCGTCGGGGCGAGACCGCCGGCGGCTGCGTTGTGCTGGAGCCGACCGAGCGGCGCCTCCTCACCAGCATCCGCGGGGCGATCTGGTTCCGTATCAAGCTGCGCGGCCGTCCGGGCCATTCCGGTCAGGCCGGGCGAACCCGCAGCGCGCTGAAGATGGCCGTCCGCGTGATCGAGATCCTCGAAGGCTACCACGATCGTCTCCTGGCGGCCTCGCGGGGCGACCCGATGTTCGACCGCTTCGACAACCCGATGCCGCTGACGATCGGCAAGCTCCACGCGGGCAACTGGGCCGCGACGGCGCCCGGCGAGGCCGTGCTGGAAGGCGTCCTGGGGCTGCTGCCCAACAAGACCGCCCGCCAGGTCATGGATGAGCTGACCAACGCGATCCGGCGGGAGGGCGGCCCGGAGATCGCCGACAACATGGACATCCATTTCACCTACCGTCACGACGGGTCGGTCTGCCCGGCCGACCACCCAATCGTGACGGCCCTGGCGGACGCGGCCCGCGGCGCGGGCGACGACCCGGTGATCGACGCGATGACCGCCTCGTGCGACGCGTGGCTGTACAACAACCAACTGCACATCCCCACGGTCGTCTTCGGCGGGGGCTCGCTGTCGGTTGCTCATTCCAACGCCGAACACATGCCGATCGCCGACCTGGCGGCCGCGGCCGAAACGCTGACGCACCTGGCGGTGCGATGGTGCGGCCTGGAGGAACAATGCTAGCACTGGTCAAGACCCAGAAAGGTGTCGGCTACCTGGAGCTCCGCGACGTGCCGGTTCCGTCGCCGGGTGAAGGCGAGGTGCTGTTGAAGATCCTCGGCGCCGGCGTGTGCGGCACCGACATCCACGTGCGGGACGACACTTTTCCCTATTGGCCGCCGGTGATCCTCGGCCACGAGTTCGTCGGCGAGGTTGTCGAGCTTGGCCCGGGCGTTTCGCTGGCGGCTGTGGGCGATCGCGTCGTCGGCGAGCCGCACACCCGGGCCTGCGGGCACTGCCCGATGTGCCGGACGGGCAACATCCAGATCTGTCCGGACAAGCGGTCGCCCGGGTGGGGGATCGACGGGGCGATGACCGAGTACCTCGTCATGCCCCAGCACCTGCTCCACAAGGTGCCGGAGGGTGTCTCGAATCTCGCGGCGGCGGTCATCGAACCGGCGGCCAACGCGGTGCACGACGTGCTCGAACGGGCCGGCGTGGTCGGTGGGGATTTCGTCGTCGTGATCGGCCCGGGCCCGATCGGCCTGCTGGCCGCGATGACCGCCCGGGCCGCCGGGGCCCGCGAGGTGATGATCCTCGGCACCGACGCCGACGAGGCGATCCGCCTGCCCAAGGCCCGCGAGCTGGGGTTCACGCAGGTGGTCAACGTGCAGCAGGACAATCCGGCGGCCCTCGTGGCCGATCTGACCGGCGGCATCGGCGCCGACCTGGTCGTCGAGTGCAGCGGCTCGGCCGGCGGCGTGGCCGCGTCGGTGCCGCTGGTCCGCAAAAAGGGACGGCTGTGCGTGATCGGCCTGGTGGCCGCCGATCCGGTGCCCTTCCCGTACAAGGCCGCGTCGTTCAAGGTCCTCGACGTTTACTTCTGCCTGTCGACCAGCTACACCAGTTGGAACCGGGCCATTGCCATGGTGGCCGCCGGGCTGATCGACGCCGAGGCGATCGTGACGCATGCGCGCCCGCTGGCGGAGTGGGAGTCGGTTTTCGAGGCCATCGATCATCAACAGGCCATCAAGGCCGTTCTGATCCCGTGATCCTGTAGGGAGCATCCATCATGTCCGAAGGCACCACCGTCGGGTTCGGCCTGCTGGGGGCCGGGCTGATCGCGCCGTTCCACGCCAAGAGCATCCAGGCCGCCGACGGCTGCGAGTTGATCGCCGTGGCCGACCTGGACCGCGACCGCGCAGCCAAGTGCGCCGAAGCGTTCGGCTGCCAGGCCGTCGCGAGCCTTGACGAGCTGCTCAACGACGAGCGGATCGACGTCATCTGCATCCTGACGCCCAACCACCTGCACTGCGACGCCGCCGTCGCCGCGGCCCAGGCCGGCAAGCACGTGCTGACCGAGAAGCCGCCCGCCATGAGCCTCGCCGAGACCGATGCGATGATCAACGCGTGCCGCCAGGCGGGCGTCCACCTGGGCGTTGTGCTGCAGTGCCGCGTCCGCAAACCGATCCAGGCGATGCGCCGGGCGATTGCCCAGGGGCGGTTCGGCCGGCTGATTCAGGCGGACGTGTCCATGAAATGGTTTCGCGCCGCGGACTATTACCACATGGACCCGTGGCGATCGAGCCGTCGCAGCGGGGCGGGCGTGACGATCCAGCACGCGTTCCACTACATCGATCTCGTTCAGCACCTCATGGGGCCGGTGACGGAGGTGTCGGCGAAGATGACGAACATGGCCCACGGGGACGTGGACCTCGAAGACACGCTCAACGCGGCGTTGACGTATGCCAACGGCGCCCATGGCGTCGTGGTCGCGTCGACGGCCATGTGGCCGGGGGCGGATGTGCGGATCGAGATCAACGGCAGCGACGGCACGGCGGTGATGATCGGCGAGCGGATGGAACGCTGGCAATTCCGCCAGGAGCAGGCCGAGGATGAAGCGATCCGCGCGGTGGGGCGGGGAGCCGTGGCTACGGCGGCGTCGGGGCCGGCCGATTTCGATTTCGCCGACCACCAGGTTGTCATCGAGGCTATGGCCGAGGCGGTGCGCGGGCGGGGCGAACCGTTCATCACGGCCGCCAGCGCACGCAAGACGTTGGAGATCGCCCTGGCCATGTACCAGTCCGCCGCGCGGGGCGCGCCGGTGGGTCTGCCGGTCGCGGACGACCAAAGTATCTGGAAGTGATGCTTGTGCAGGCGCTTGTGGCGTCGTTCCTCGGGCCGATCGAGCCGCGGATCGTCTCGAATCGCCGGACCGAGGTTTTTGCGCTTGGCGCAGCAACCGCTTAGGTTACAATCGGTAATGGAGCCTGGGAGAGGGGACCCCCTTCTCCCTTTGTGAGTATGTGAAAAACCTGCCGAAGGAGGGTGCTCGCCAAACGGGCCGGATGGAAGCGGACCATCCGCCGAAAATCGGCGGCGGATGCCGCGCCCGGTCGAAGCGCATCATGCTTTTCCGATGGGCCGTTTCGTGTCGGCCTGTCCTCTTTTTGTGGAGCCCACGTAGTTTTGTGGTGCACTAAGTACAGGAGAGGGTAGTTATGAAGGGCTCTCGTTGCCACCGCGGCCTCGGCGGCGACGCTG
>CAZHRW010000066.1:0-9625 GCA_964535025.1 uncultured Planctomycetales bacterium | reverse complement strand
AAGCCCGCCAACATGAGCGCCCGCGACAGGCGGAACGAGGTCGCCGCCATCCTCTCGCGGAGCCTGTCCCGCCTGAAGCCGTCGCCGCCAAAGAAACCTAAGTCTCTGCGGGAAAGGGCCTTGAGCCCTTCGCCGAAAGACCGCTCAATGTGACCCGGCGGTTAACGCCCCCGAGAACCTTTTTGGCGAGAAGGTAAGGGCCGCATGATGAGTGAGAGAGAGCTGCAGAAGGAACTGGCCGCACTGGAGTTCATGACGCCAGAGCGGCTGCGCGAAAAGTACCGGGAGCTGTTCGGCGATGAGTGCCGATCGAAGAATCGGCAGTGGCTGTACCGCCGATGCGCCTGGCGGCTCCAGGAGCTGGCCCGCGGCGGCCTGAGCGAGCGGGCGCGCAAGCGGGCGATGACGCCGCCATGCGGGAATATGCGCGGCGGGACAAGGAACTGGCCGAGGAGCTGGAGGAGGCCCGGCAGTTCAACGATTGGGGCCTTCAGGAGAGGCTCCAGGAGAGACGTGACCGTCTGGAAGAGCACGTTCGCCGACTGCGTGGCCTCGGCGGGAAAGCCCGATCCTTCTCCGGCACCTTCGACAGTGCCCGCACCTCCGTGACGAACGCGATCAACCAAACCCTGAAGAGCGACGCCGTAAGAGCCGTTCTCCCCGAGGCTTACCGACATCTGGATAGGGCCATCTCCAGGGGGGCATTCCTGTCCTACGACCCCGAGACGCCTGTGAGCTGGGCGTTTAGCGAACACGTTCGGAACGCACCCTTGAAACGGGCAAATTCGACATCGGATCGGAAGGAGGAACGCCCACCAGCGCTGCCGGACGTTGATCCGTCGCGTATATCGCACGTGCATCTGCCCGTATTGCCTGATGCCCAACCATGTGCATCTGGCGCTCGTGCCGCCCGAGGAGAAGGCTTTGGCCGCATGCCCCGAATATAGCTTCCTGCCGGTCCGCCGTCAACGGGATTCCCTGAGTTGCGTGTGTGTCCATGGAACTCAACCCTCCTGGCTCGCGAGACTTGCGCCGGCGCCGCCGAGCTGCTCGCCCGCGGCGGCGAGTCGCCCACCGCCCTCCGCGTCAAGGTCACCAGCCCCGGCGGCACGACCCAGGCCGCCCTCGAAGCCATGGACGCCGACGGCGTCAAGGCCGCCATCACCCGCGCCGTCCGCGCCGCCGCCCGGCGCAGCCGCGAGCTGGGTAAATCCAACTAAAGCCCCGCGCGAACGTTATGGCCATTCGCCGCGGCGGCACCCGCTCCCACACGACCGCCTCCCGCCACACTGATCCGCGCCACCCCCATGATCCCCTCGGCCCGGCCGCGGCGAACTCACGCGGCCGGACGATCATCCGGGTGATACGGCTGCCCCGCGTGCCCCCGCCGGCTCCCTCCGTTGCACGCCGGATGCCGGCGACGACCGGCCCGGCGCAAGGAGGGGGCCCGTCTGCCTTGCGGTTCGTTGGGCTGTTAACCGCCAGGTTCCAGGTTCGAGTCCGAGTCGGGGAGATCACCCCAGGTGCAAACGAGCACCTGGGGTGTTTGGTTACCTGGCCCCTTCCAACGCACACCACGCCCGTAACGCCTGATATGACAAGGCTTAGCTGACGGCGCCTCTCTGCACCATGGCCGCCACGTTAACCGCTCTTTCGGCCAAGCGGCCCGTTTTGCCCCGCGCTCTCGAACTCTCAGCCGTCTGGCGGCCGCCCGGTTAGCGAACACGTTCGGAACCAACCCTTGAAAGGGGCAAATTCGACATCGCGCGCGGAGGGCATCGAGAGGCGTGTCGCTCTGATCTGCCATCTTGTCTGCCGATATGCCCTGAGTGTCCCGTCCGCGGAAACGCCGGATGGGGAGACGGCCGCTGCAGGGTCCGCACAGGTGGTTTGACCTGGCCGGTCACGACGACGGCCCGGGGCGCCGCGTGGGCGCTCCGGGCCGTCGGATGCTTCTTTGGTAAGCCGATCGCTACGAGCCGAAGTTCGTCTTGAGGATCACGAAGTCGTCGAGGTCCACATCGCCGTCCCCATCGAAGTCACCGGTGGCCGTCGTGGCGCCGGAGGGGGTGCCGAAGTTGGTCTTGAGGATGACGAAGTCGTCGAGGTCGACGTCCCCGTCCCCGTCGGCGTCACCAGGCTTGCCTTGGGCGAACGGGATGAAGATGTAGCCCGGCGATGCGACCGTGGCGGAGGACTCGGCGCCGACGGTGCTCAGCACCGACAGGTGGTAGCGCGTGTGGGTCCCGCCGGGCCGGTCGGCGTCGGTCCAGGACGTGGTGCCGGCCGGCAGGACGACCGCCGGAATGCCGTCGCGCCAGACGATCGTGTGGGAGACGCCGCCCGGCTCGGTCCATGCGACGGTGATGTCGTCGCCGTTCAGCGTGGCCGTGGCGTTCGAGACGCCCCCAGGGATCGGGCCCGATGGCGCGTCGGCCTTGACGATCATCGGCCAGTGGCCGACGACGGTGGCGGCCCCGTCGCTGACGGTCACCGTCGCCACGTGCACGCCGGCGTCGGCGGCCGAGGGCATCCAGTCGATGGCCCGCGTGGTCGGGTCGAACGTCGCGCCGGCCGGCAGGCCCGTGACGGTGATCGTCAGCGGGTCGTCATCGGGATCCATGACGATCAGGTCCTTGTGCAGCGCCTCGCCGGGGTGCACCACGTGCTTGAGCAGCGGCTTGAGGATCGGCGCGTGGTTGGGCTCCGGTTGATGGGGGGCGATCTGGGTCGAGTCCCACATGAAGGCCAGCGTGTAGGCGTCGTAGAGGGCTTTTCGCGTCTGCTCCATGCTCATCGTGGGCGTGCCGGACTCGTAGCCGTAGTACTTCTTCAGGTCCGACAGCAACGTGCCCACGATTGTCATCGCCGACGGCAGCGACGCGGCCTCGTAGCGGTCGTTATACGCCAGCAGCGAGCTGTCGCAGCGGCCCACCCCGGCGGTGTAGATCTTCAGCGTCGCATTCCAGCCCAGCGGCGTCCAGCCGTGCAGGAGACGGCGGCGGATGTAGTTGGTCACGCTCGGCTGGCGGGCGTCGTCGCCGCGGATGCGGCGGATGTTGTCCAGCACGTGCATGCGGTCGCTGAAGGGCGCCTCGTAGCCGGACATCTCAACCAGTTCGACGCGGCACTCGGCGTTGGCCATGCCGCCGGAGTCGAGGTCCACCAATCGGCTGGGATAGACTCCGACAAAGTAGCGGTTGCCATCGCCCTGGTAGTCGTTGGGGCCGGTCCACCAGCCGTCATCGGTGATGATCGCTTCGGCCCGCAGGGGGAACCTGACGTTGGGATGGCCCAGCGTGGGAACAGCCGGATCGGTCGCCGCCGCCCACCAGGTGACGCCCTGATCGGGGAAGGGGTTCCACCAGTACCCGCCTTCGGCGAGGTCGTTGACGGTGGTCATGTCTCCACCGCTGACGCCGAAGTAGGGCGTGGCGTAGGTGGGCATGGCCGCGGCGATGATGCCGATCGCCAGCTCGTAGCCGTGCCCCCAGTGGGCGTCCCCGCCGCCGATGGAGAAGTTGTTGTTGGCCCGCATCTGGAGGATGCTCTTGGCGATCTCGGCCAGCCCGTCGCGAATGCGGATCTCCTCGATGGGCGTCATCCCCGCCGGATGGTCGCTCTGGCGGTAGCACGAGGCCAGCAGGTCATAGGCGGCGCCGGCGTCGGCGAACTGCTGGATGGTCTGGCCGAGTTCGTTGAGGTAGTCCTTGCTGGGCGTGGCGGAGTTGATGTCCTGCTCGAAGCCGACGGCCTCGAGGCGCGCCATGCGGATCAGGCGCTGCTTGGCCAGGGCCGCGAGGTTCGCATGGCTCGCCGGACCGTCAATGGCGGCAGCGAAGGCGTTGGCCAGCGATCCCGTCGCCATGGTTGCCCCGTCGCGCCAGTCGCCGCGGATGGCGCTGTAGGTGGCGTTGGAGCTCTGGTAGTAGCTGTTCAGGTACGTCAGGTACGACACCCTGAACGGCTGGATGTTCTTCAGCTTGTGGACGACGGCCTGCTTCTCGTCCTCGTCGGCCCACAGCAGGTATCCGTGCTGCTCGTCGGGCGCCGGGTAATCGGGGCTCATGACGACGGTGCGTTCGCCGATGGGTGCGCCGTCTCCGGCGCGGAGTTCCAGCAGGTGTTCGCCGCTGGCGGTGAACAGGTCGCCGGCGACCAAGGAACTGCCGCGGAACTCCTGCCACGGCCCGCCATCGACACGATACTGGACGCGGGCGTGATTGGTGAGGTTGACGAAGGCGATTTCGACGCCCGGCGTCAGGTAGGTCGTCTGGTCCCACGTCTTGGGGACGTGGTAGGTCTTGATCGGCGTGGTGTAGTACTGCTCCCCGGCCGCCGCGGTGAGTTGGATGATGGGCGTGACGGGGTTGACGCAGATATAGACCCAGTGCCCGTCGGAGGCGCCGAGTCGTTCGGGGCTGACGCCGGTGGCGCTGTAGATCGGGGCATCGTCATCCCAGTAGGTCAGCGTGTGCCACTCATTGCCGAACCGGTCGAGTTGGCCGTAGGCGAACCGGTTCGGGCTGCTCTTGGGGCGGCCGCCCCAGGATTGGCCGTTGTCGCCGATGGCGCCGAGGACGGGGGTGATGCCGTCATAGGTGAGGCTGTCGAAGCTGAACGGTTCGTCATAGAGCGGCGCGTAGGCGGGGATCGACGTGTTGACGGTCGTGTAGCCGTGGCACTGCATGTCGCGGTCGATCTTCCAGTGGATGTCGCCGGCGTCGTCGGTGGCGGGGTCTCCGTCCAGGCCGCCGATGCCCAGCGGGTGGGGAATCCTGCTGTCGCGCTTCATCGTGACGTTTCTGGCGTTGTGGGCCAGCGCGATGGCGACGTTCGACCGCAGGTAGATCACCTGGTCGGCGTTGATCTCGTCGTGGAAGGTACGTTCGACGGCCCAGTCGGTGCCGTTGGCCCCGCCCAGCGACACGGAGATACCCGCCTGGTGGTTGGTCAGCGGCAGCAGGGCCACGGGCGGATCGGTGCGGCGGATGGTGATGGTGGTCGTGTCGGCGCCGGTGAAGCCGGAGTCGTCGGTGACGGTCAGCGTGACGACGTTTACGCCGGCCGGCAAGGTCGCCACGGTAACCGCGCCCGAGGCCACGGCCGTGCCGTCCGCGTCGGTCCAGTCCCAGCTCACGATCGTGCCGTCGCTGTCGCTGGAGGCCGAGCCGTCCAAGCCGACGGTTTCGACGCCGTCGTCGTCGAAGTCGAACAGCTCCTGGTCGGCCCCGGCGACGGCGGTCGGCGGGAAGAGGGCCGCCCGCGGCTGAACCGTCACGACGACCGTGTCGTCATCGGTGACGCCCACGTCATCGGTGACCGTCAGGGTGACCAGATAGTCGCCGACCGGCAGCGTGACGACGGGCGTCGCGCCGGTGGCCAACGGGGTGCTGTTGGCGGTCCAGTCGTAGGCGGCGATGGGCCCCTGCAGGTCGCTCGAGCCCGTGCCGTCCAGTTGAACGTCCTCGAACCCGTCCCCGTCGGCGTCGATGACGCTCTGGTCGGGCCCTGCATCGGCGACGGGCGGATCGTTGGGACCGACGCCCTGGCCGACGAACGCCTGGCCGGGTTCGGCAGTGCTGTCCCACAGCGAGGTCCACCGTTCGAGATCCACGTGGGCCGTCGCGACGGGCACCTCGCCCGGCGTGTCGGTATAGGAACCGTCGCCCCAGGTGATCTTGTTGAGCACGTAGACGTTCAGGCCCCTGATGTTGAGCGACGCGCTCAGGAGGGCGTCACCGCCGAACACCAGATTGTTGCAATACAGCGCGTTGACGTCGCGCATGCCGCCCAGAGTAAACGCGAAGCGGCGGTCGATGCTGATGGAGCCGATGGCGTAGTTCTCCGGGTTCCACGCCGGCAGGTTATTGCGTCCCAGGTCGGCCGAGCCAACGGTGAGCCCCCCCCCGTAGGCCAGGGAGAGGGTGATCCTCGTCATGTCGAAATCAGCGGCCCGCTGGGAGCGGAAGTGGATGCCCTGCGAGGAGCACCAGGGGCGGATCAAGCCGCTCCCGGTGATGTAGCCCTGGGCCTCGACGTACAGGTGTCCGCGGCCGGCCTTGGCCCATTCCAGATTGGCACCCGTGCCGTCGATCTTCTCGAGGATCAGCCCGCCGTTGACGATGTCGAGGCTGTTGGTCTTGAGCGTGACGCCCGAGGCGATCGTCAGCGTAGCGTCCCCGTCGATCTTGATGCTGTTGACGGCGATCACGTTGGTGTCGACGACGACATCCCAGGCCCCGTCGATGACCACGGCGTCGGCGCCGTCGCCGATGTTGATCTCCATCGGCAGTTCGGCCGGCGACCAGTTAGCCGGGTCATGCCAGCTTGTCCCGTCGCCCAGGCCCACCCACGTGTGGGTATCGGCCAGGGCGGCGGCTCCTGTCACCAGAACGAAAAGGACAATCAGGGGGAGGAGACGGAGCAGGCAATGCGGACACGGCTTGGTCATTGGAACGACTCCTTTATGTGCTCCGGCCTGGCCGGATTGGGTTAACTCATTCCCGCTGCGGTCGCCGGCACTTGTCGCCATCGGTGAAGGCAAACGATATCTGGAACCTGTTTCACAACCCGCCCCCAGGCGGGAAGTGCCTTGGAGAACCCGCGACTCAGCCAGGTCTGTGAAACAGGTTCTTGAACCCATCCTCGAAATCGACGAATCCGACATCTCCTGCGAAGGATGGCCGTCCACGGGTCAGCAGTCGCCCGCCGCTCGCTACCTGCGGCGGCGCAGGGCAAGGGCGGCCATGCCGATGCCCAGGAGGCTCAAGGTCGCCGGTTCGGGCACGATGGTGACGGTCAGCGCGTTGTTGGCGTAGCTGACGTCGAGGCGCGGGTCGGTGGCCGGATCGACGGGTTCGTCGTTCAGCAGGTAGGTGCTGAACATGCCGTTGAACGTGAAGAGGCCGGCCCCGTCGCCGGCGACGAGGGTGTAGGTTTGTTCGCTGTCGGTGCTGCCGTTGAGGGCCAGGGTCGCGCCGGGGTTGATGGTGAACACGTTGGCGTTGGCGCCGACGAACTCGACCTTGTCGGCGGTGGCGTTGAGGTAGTCGATGGCCAGCATCGACCCGCTCTGGAGGGTCACGATGTGGCCGGCGGCGAGGGCGCTGTTCCAGCGGAGGGTGCCGATCCTGTCGCCGAACGTGCCGTCCCCGCCGGGGGCCAGCGTCGAGCCATCCTCGAAGAGGGCATCGCGGCCGAAGCGCCCGGTGACCTCCCCCGTGCCGCCGAAGACGCCCCGGGTCCCCGTAGCGTCGTCGCGGACGTAAAGCCGGGCGACGCCGAAGGCGTTATTGGCCAGCAGGGTGGCGCCCTGGACTACGATGTTGCTGTTGTAGGCGTCGTGGGGCGCCGACGGAACGTCGATCGCCAGCGTGCCGCCCCCGGTGACGGTGTTGGTACTATACCGGATCTGGAAGCGCGACCCGGTGATCGCCAGCGTATTGCCTGTGGCGATGTCGAGGGTGGAGTCCTCCTTGTAGCCTGAGAAATCGACCTGCGTTTCGATGCGGTTGATCCCGTTTCCGGCCGATGTCAGGATCGACGGGTTATCGACGACCATAGCGCCGGTGCCGGAGATGGTCCAGCCGGCCTGCTCAAAGGTCAGGCCGCGCAAGCGACTGAGCGTTTTGGTGCCCAGGTTCGGCTGATAGGCGGCGGCGGGATCTCCCGGGAACAGCAGCGGCGCCGGGTAGGACGCATGGGGGGCCGTGCCGCCGACCCAGTTGGCGCCGTTCCAGAAGTCGCTGCTGACGTCGCCTTCCCACGTGAAGCCCAGGGCCGTTGACGGCGCCAGGGCGACCGCCAGGGCCAGCGCGAGGGCCGCGGCTGGTTTCCAGACCATTCCATACTGCATCATCGTTCCTCCTCCTGCAAGTTGCGGCCGCAACGGCGGCCTGTATTGAGGCTCCCGTCCAGGGACAAGGCACACCCCCCCGCCGACGCCCCGGCAACAGGGGGCCGCCGCGAGGCAAGTTCCGTTGAAACACAATAACCGACAATCCCAGCCTACCGCATGAAGGCCGAATGGTCAAGAGATGATTTGCGTTAACTGCTTTATCTACAGTTGCTTCTAGGCTCATTATGCCCATTGATCATGCGGTTGATCACCCTGCCGACGCATTGAAAACGAAGCGTAAGAAAACCTTGTCATCGTGTGGAACGGCGGGCATGCAGCACCGGCGCCACCGCGATGGACGCCGGCGGACGATCCGGGTGCTCGATGGCCTCCATGAGCAGGCGGACCGCCCGACGGCCGATGACGTCGAAGTTCTGGGAGACCGACGAGAGGGGCACGATGCTGTAGTTGCAGTACGGGGCGTTGTCGATGCCGATGATCCGCACGTCCTCGGGGACGCGGCGGCCCCGCTGGATCAGTGTATTGAGCGCTCCGACGGCCTGCTCGTCGGACTGGGCGACGATCCCGTCGAAGGCGATCCCGTGGGCCAACCAGTGCTCCACCGCCTGCGCCCCGGCCCGATAGGTCAGGTCGTACTTCGCCGGCCAGATCAGCGTCTCGTCCACGGCCAGGCCCCGCCCGGTCAGGGCCGCCCGGTAGCCGTCGCAGCGGAAGCTGTGGGTGTTCAGGTGGGCGATCCGCCGGCAGCCGCGCTCGATCAGGTGCAGCGTGGCCAGGCGGGCCACTTCGCCCTGATCAACCTCCACGTTCGGCAGCGGTGGCCGGTCGTGCCCCTGGAAGGCCGTCACCGTCGGCGTCCCCGAGCGATGCACCTTGAGCAGATCGCCGTAGAGCCGTTCGGCGAGGAACCCCCCGACGATCAGTCCGTCGATGATGCCCCGGTCGGCCAGCGTGCACAGCAGGCGGAACTCGTCGTCGGTCGAGTAGAAGTTCATCAGCAGTTTCTGATCGACCGCCCGGGCCTCAGCCAGCACCCCTTCGGCCAGTGCTTCGTTGATGCCGCTGCCGGGCTGGCCCAGCCGCCGCAGAAAGACCCCGATTACCCCTTGGCGGCCGTGGGCGAGCGCCTGAGCCGTCCGGTTGGGCCGGTAGCCCAGTTGGCTGGCCGTCCGGCGGATCGCCCCGACCAGTTCAGGCCGCACGTTCGTCGTGCCCAGCCGATTGTTGAGCACCTTGGACACCAGCGACGGCGAGACGCCGAGGCGCTGAGCGATGTCTTTCTGCGTAGCCATAGCCGGTCAGTTTACCGAACCGGACCGGCAAACCCAACAGGCCCGACGTCCGCCGGCGCTTCGGACCGTCCTTTGGAGAACCGGAGAATGCGCGGCCTGCCAACACGCGGCTTGACCTGGCGCCCCCCACGACGATTGTGGAATTCCGGCAGCGTCGAGATGTGGCGCGGTGGCGACGGAAACGGAGAGTGGCTGTTGACAGGCGGCTTTCGCCGTGATGCCGGCGCCTCAGGCCGTTCCATAGCTCCGTCTCCACGTCCCGCTCATCGAACCGAACGTGCCGACTCTGACATCCAGCCCTCGCACCCGAATTCATTCGGTCGCATATGGCGAACGTACCGGCGAAGCCCACCCCCCAACTCCCCAAATCCCACATCCCCTGCGAAGGATCGCCGCGCGACGCAAAAGAACAAAGGTAGAGGGAGATGATGCCCCTACCCCCTCGGAAGGAGTCTGCGATTGCGTCGTCACG
>CAZHRW010000065.1:0-2515 GCA_964535025.1 uncultured Planctomycetales bacterium | reverse complement strand
CGCTGGAAGGAGACCGACTTCCGCCTCTACTGGCCGGCGCTGATGGAGACGGTCCCGAAGATCCCCTTCCTGATCGGCAAGAACGCCCGGGGCTGGCGGATCACCTTCGACTTCGTCATCCGCAGCGACGAGACCTATCACAACATCATCGAGGGCAAGTACGGCGAGCCTGTCGACACGACGCCGGCACTGACCCCCGAAGATGCCGCCCGCCAGGCCGATGCGATGGCGGTGTTCGACGACGAGAAGAAAGGCGGTGCGTGATGGCGGAAGACTTAGCAGAACATCTCTTGGGAGAACATTTGCGGCTGCACCACGAGGACATTCGGCAGCATTTCGAGGCCGTCTGGTCGGCCATGCGTTCCCGGCAGGACGACATCGCCAGCCTCAAGGCCAAGGTAAGGCAGTTGGAGACCATGGCAGGTGGGTCGCCGCCTGAGCCCCGCCTTGAGCCGCACGGCATGGAGCCGGCGGGGGAGGCTGTCGTTCCAGCCTACACGCCTCCGACGATCACCTTCGGCGGGCAGGTCACGGCCAGCGAGAAGCTCAAGCTCATGAACACCATCGAGCACCTGACCGGCACCATCGGAAAGCTTCAGTACGCCCTGGATCAGGTCCGCAACGAGAAGCGAGAGGCCGAGCAGGCGGTTCGGGACTATCGAGTGGAGAACGCTGAGTGGATCGCCGAGCGGGAGGCGGCCCGGCGCCAGCTTGCCGAGCAAGCCAATTTGATGGCCCGGAAGGGCAGGGCAAGTAAGTGAACCCGCCGCCCTTCGACCCGAACGATCGCCTTCCCCCCTCCGACCGATCCGCGGAGATCTGCGTCCTGGGCGCGATGATCCTGGACGCCAGCGTGATCGACGAGGCGGCGAGCGTCCTGTCCCGGCACGACTTCTTCGACCCGGCGCACGGGCTGATCTTCGATTTGCTGGTCACGATGCACGGCAAGGACGACCCGGTCGATCTCGTGACCGTCAAGGCCGCGGCGCTCGAGGCGGGGATCCTCGATCAGATCGGCGGGGTGGACGGGCTGCTGTCGATCGTGGACGGCGTACCCTCGACGTCGAACCTGGCCCACTACGCCGGGATCGTCAAGGCCCTCTCCAATAAGCGGCGGATCCTGCGCCTGGCCGTCTTGCTCCAAGCGGCGGCGTTCAACCCCACGGTGACCGCCGCCGATCTCTTGGAGACCGCGGAGTCGGGGCTGGATCAGATCGCCACCGGACGTGCGGACGAGCGGATCATCTCCGCCCAGGAAGCCGCAGAATCGGTCCTACGGGACGTTCAGGCGGCGCAGGCGGGCGATACACCTCCTGGCGTTATGACGTCCCTGGAGGCGATTGACGCGGCCTGCGGGGGGATGCGTCCGGGCGAGTTGATCGTCCTGGCCGGCGCGACGGGGTCGGGTAAGAGCACCTTGGCCGATTCGATCGCGGTCTACGTCGCCGCCGGCGGCCAGCGGGTCCTGATCGCCAGCGTCGAGATGCTCGCCGACGAGCGGGCCCAGCGGATCCTGCAGATCATCGGCCAGGTCGACGGCGCGCGGATGCGAAAGCCCCAGCGGTTGGATGCCGCGGACTGGCAGGCGCTCCACGAGGCGACCGAGCGTCTTCGCGGGATGCGGCTGGACTTCGTGACCGGGGAGTTGTCGACCGCCGACGTCGTCTCCGCGGCGAAGCGTGTCAAGAAGCGATGGGGCGGGCTGGACCTGGTGGTCGTGGACTACCTGCAGTTGCTGACGCCGACCCGGGAGCAGGGGACGCGACGGGCCGAGCAGGTCTCCGCTCAGGCGTGGGCGATGAAGATGCAGTTGGCGGTTGGCTTGAAGGTCCCCGTGCTCCTGCTGAGTCAGTTGACGAGGTCGGACCTTCGAGAAGACAAGCCCCCGAGCAAGTTCGCACTCAAGGAAAGCGGCGACATCGAGAACCATTCGAACGCGATCTGGCTCCTGTGGCGGCCGGCTTTGGACGGGAAGTACGCCAGTTGGTGCGCTGGCGACGAGACGCTCTTCTGCCAGGACAAGCACCGGAGCATGCCCTTGACCCCCTGGAGCGGGCCGGCGGCGGTCCGGTTGAAGTGGAGCCGGCGGACGACGACGTTCAGTCACGCCTATCGCGGGGAGAGTTTCGGAGCATGATCCGCACAGGCGAGCGCGACATTCCGGCGGTCCAGCCGTACCTGCCCGACGGGCGGCCGGCGCCGTACCTGCTGACCGAGGCGGAGTTGGCCGAGTTCTTCCGGTTGACGAGCAAGTTCCCTGGTCAGTCTATCCGGCGGATGCGTGACGTTCAGGGCCTTCGTGCGGTCCAGGTCGGCCGGCGTGTCCTGTTCCGCCTGGACGACGTGCTGGCGTGGATCGAGCGGCGGCAACGAGAGAACCCGAGATAGCAACTGGAGCGGTTGCGTGCATTGGAGAGCGACTTTGCCCGCGTCGGCAAGAAGCGTGCCGGTCGCCTCCTGGACGGCCGCGAGCACGACGACAGGCCCGAGGTTTTCTTCAGCACGGAAGGCGGTG
>CAZHRW010000064.1:0-26330 GCA_964535025.1 uncultured Planctomycetales bacterium | reverse complement strand
GCCGCAAACAGAACGGCCAAGAGAGCCACAAAGGCCACAAAGAACGCAAAGGAACCCACGGCAACGGCTTGTGCCACAGAGGGCACGGCCAACACAGAGGAAGAAGCTTCACCACTACTTGGGCGTTTTCTCTGACCCTCTGTGAACTCTTGGTCTGGCTGTGTCGTTGCTGTTCTTTCCGTTCTGTCTTTGTGTCCTTTGTGGCTATCCCTGTCGTAGCCACGGAAACGGGAGCAGATCCAGATAACATCCCTGGTGAGACGCGACGAGGGATAACGACAGCTCCGCCGTGGCCTACACGGTCAACCGGAGGTACACCTGCGGCAGGACGGCCGGCAGGCGGGTGATCGAGGGGAGGATGACGAAGCGGTGACCGGGGAACATGATCTCCAGGTCGTCCAGGGCGGGCTCCTCGGTGGCGATGGCGAAGGTGTGGATGTCGTGGCGGAGGTTCTCCTGGCAGGCCATCCGCACGTCGTGCTGGGCGTAGCGGGTCGCCGGGTCGTAGGCGCGGTCCATGGGCTTGCCGTCGGTGACCAGGAGGATCAGCCGCCGCCGCTGGGGCCGTTGCGACAGCAGGTACCCCGAATGCCGCAGGGCCGCCCCGATCCGCGTCGACCGCCTTGGCCGTGCCGCGGAGATCCGCCCGGCGGCGCCGGCCCAGGGGTCGTCGAAATCCTTGTACACGAGGTACTCGCACTGCTCGGGGCCGTCGGAGTTGAACCCGCACACCGCGAAGGCGTCGCCCAGCGCCGCCAGGCCTTCGCCGAAGATGATCGCCGCCTGTTTCTCGACGTCCAGGACGTTGCGCTTCCCGTCCAGCGGGGCCCCGGTCGAGCCGCTGACGTCCAGCAGGATCAGCACCGCCAGGTCCCGCCGGACAATGAGGGGCCGCTCGTAGAACCGCGCCGGCGGCGCCGGCTCGCGACGGCGGTCGACCAGGTGCTCCACGAGCAGGTCGATGGTAATGGCGTCCCCGTCGGCGAGGCGCTTGCGCCGCCGGGCGACGTCGGGCTTGATCCGCTCGAACAGCCGTCGCACCCGCCGCGCGTCGTCGGACCGGTCGGTCGGGGGGGCGGCCAGGGCCGCCGATTCGACACGCCGGGGATGCACATGACACCATTGCGGCCGGTAGGCCTCCTGCTGGGCGTCCCACTCGTCGTAGAGGAACGCCGCCGGCGCCGCCGGGGTCTCGGCGGCGTCGGTCGTGTCGCCCGCGTCGGGCGCGTCGGTGCCCAGTGTCTCGGCCGGGCGGTCGGCCCCCGCGCGGCCCCGCCGGCCGGTGGCGTTTTTGAGGTCCCGGACGACCTGGTCGGCCGGAGGGTCGGAGACCTCCATGGGGAACATGAAGTCCGACAGGAACGGCAGCGGCCGCAGCGACCGATGCGCCAGGTACGGATACGCCGTCACGATCTGCTGCGCCCACGGCTCGTCGAGGCGCGCGGCGACGTCGAAGCAGGTCCGGCACGCGTCGGCGGCGGCGCGCAGCGCGTCGAGGGCCGGCCCGCCCCGCGTGTCGTCCAGGGCGTCGGCCAGCAGGCGTTCGGCCCCGCCGTCACCGAACACCTCGCCCAAGGCCGTCCGCAGGCCCCACGCCGTCAGCCGCCGCGCGCCGGGCCAGCGACGGGCGATGTTCCGCAGGACGCGGGTGAACTCGACGACCTGGAAGAGGTTGATCCGCCCCCCGTCGTCGCCGACCAGCGCCGCGCAGGTCGGATAGGCCGGGTGGCCGTGAATGCGGGCGAAGGTGTCGTCCAGGAGCATCCCCGCCGAGGCGATCCCGCACAGCAGGTACCAGCGGCGGTTGGCGGCCGTGGTGTCGAACCGTCGAAGCCGCGACGGCAGGTAGACGTGCCCGTCGACCGTCACCGCCGCGGTGCCCCGCTCGATGCGATAGTCCGAGTCGAGCTGGTCGAGTGCCTCGATCTCGCACGCCCGGCCGCTGAGGGCGCCGACGATCGCCTGGAGCTTCTCGGCGACATCGGACAGGCGGCATTCCTGGGTGATCGAACGGATGTAGGCCTCGCAGGAGCTCAGTTCCCCGCGGAGGAACCGGTAGCCGTTCTCGCGGTTTCGATGATGGACCTGGAGGGCGACCTCGATGTAGCGGTTCAGTTCCGTCGGATCGAGCCGTTCGGTCATCCAGCGGTAGCCGGCCAGGAAGGCCATGGCGAGGTCCTCGTCGACCGTCCGCAGCCGCCGCATGCCGTCCAGGCAGGCGCGGACCGACACGGGCGAATCGCCCATGCCGCCGGCGGCGAAGGTCTCGAAGAAGCGGCGGCCGTAGTTCAGACGGCTGTCGGCCAGCGACCCGCCCAGCGCCGTCAGGTCGGCGAACAGCGCCGGCAGGTCCAGGATCCAGCGGTTGGCCGGCGCCAGGGCGTTGAGAAACTGGCGGAGCACGTCGTCGTAGCAGCTCCGGTCGGCCCGCTTGAGCAGGTCGAAGAACGTACCGGTCACGTCCTCGCGTCCGGCCCCCAGCAGCCCGTCGGCGAAAAGCTCCTCGATGATCCGCTGGAAGCTGTCGCGGTAGCCCCACGTCACGTCGCGCAGGCGAAAGCCCTGGTAGCGATCGGCGGGATCTCTCTCAGGCGTCGGGCGGTGCGTCGTCATCGGCCTCGTCGTCCATCAGGTCCCCGAAGTACAGCCTGGCGATATCCTGGATCGACGCCAGCACCTCCGGCTCATCGGTGAGCGTCTGGCTGATCGCGTGGCGTGTGGCCTGCATCGGCGTCAGTCCGCCGCGAACCAGGCGCCCGACGTAGACCAGCAGACGGCTGGAGACGCCCTCGTCGAGGCCGAAGCCCTTCAACTGGCGGATCTTGGCGCCCATCTCGGCGAGGGTGCGGCTGTCCGGCTCGTCCAGGCCGCTCTCGGTGTGAATGATCCGGGCCTCGATCGCCTCGTCGGGATGGGTGAAGTTGATGCTGGCGAAGCGCTGCCGCGTGGAGTGCTTGAGGTCCTTGACGATGCTCTGGTAGCCGGGGTTGTAGCTGAGGACCATCATGAACTCCTCGTGGGCGGGAATGACCTCGCCGGTCTTGTCGACGTAGAGCATGCGCCGGTCGTCGGTCAACGAGTGGATGATGACGGTCGTGTCCTTGCGAGCCTCGACGATCTCGTCGAGGTAGCAGATCCCCCCGTAGCGGACCGCCAGGGTCAGCGGGCCGTCCTGCCAGAGGGTTTGGTCGTTCTTGAACAGGAACCGCCCCACCAGGTCGGCGGCGGTGAGGTCCTCGTGGCAGGCGACCGTCACCAGCGGCAGGCCCAGGTCGTACGCCATGTGCTCGACGAAGCGGGTCTTGCCGCACCCGGTCGGCCCCTTGAGGATCACGGGGATCCGCGAGGCGTGGGCGACGCGGAAGACGACCTCCTCGTCCTCCTGCGGCACGTAGTTCGGCGGCGCGGTGATGCGAAACGGATCGATGGCCTGGGGGGATGTCACAACCGTACGCCTCCTCTGAAGTATCCAGCCGCAGCGCACGCTCTGGGCCCGTCGCGGCCAGCCGTGGTCAATGTCGTTGCCGTTGCGCCGTTGCCGTTGCCGTGCCTGCAGCCTCCAGCCTAAAGCCTACAGCCTGCCGTTCTCAGTGATCGCAGACATTCTCGCCCGCCTCCAGCGTGCCGTTCAGGTACGCCAGCGCGATCGTCTCGGGTGTTTCGGCCTGCGCGCCGATCACCACGGTGATGCCGTTCTGCTCAAAGAGCCCCTGGGCCCGCTGGCCCATGCCGCTGGCGATGATCACCTCGGCGCCCTGTTCGTGCAGCCAGCGGGGCAGGACGCCCGGCTCGTGGGCCGGGGGCGTGGCGTAGGTGATATCGGTGACGGCACGTCGGTCGGCGTCCACATTGACCAGGGCGAACTGCTCGCAATGGCCGAAGTGCAGGCTCAATCGTCCTTGGACGACGGGAATGGCGATCTTCATTGGTGTCGACTCCTTGTCAGGGTGGCCCCCGGCCGTCTGGGCGGCGGCCGCGGGGTCGGTCTGTCGGATCAGGGCCTCCGTCACGCGGTCGAAGGCTTCGCCCACGAAGGGCGTGCCGGCGTCGCCGGCCGCGGCGATCCGCGCGTCCAGGGGGATCCGCCCCAGGAACGGCACATCCATCTCCGCGGCGAGGCGCTCGCCGCCGCCGGTGGCGAACAGCTCGATCGTTTCGCCGCAGTGCGGGCAGATCAGCCCGCTCATATTCTCGATGATCCCCGCCACCGGCAAATCCAGCGCGCGGCAGAACGACACGCTGCGTCGGACGTCGGCGACGGCGACCTGCTGGGGCGTGGTGACCAGCACGGCCAACGCGTTCGCGCCGACCATCTGGGCCACCGACAGCGGCTCGTCGCCCGTGCCGGGCGGGGCGTCGATGACCAGGTCGTCCAGCGCCCCCCACTCGACGTCGGTGAGGAACTGGCGGATCACGTTGTACTTCATCGGCCCGCGCCAGATCACCGGATCGGCCTGCCCGGCCAGCAGCAGCCCCATCGACACGACCGCGAGGTTCTCGGCCGCCGTGATCGGCATCAGCCCGCCGGCGGGGCCCGTCTCGAGGCGACGGCCGGTCAGGCCCAGCAGCGTCGGCACGCTGGGCCCGTGCAGGTCGACGTCGAGCAAGCCGACCGTCCGCCCCGCCCGTGCCAGCGCCACCGCCAGGTTGGTCGCCACGGTGCTCTTGCCGACGCCGCCCTTGCCCGAGAGGACGATGAACTTGCGGCCGATCCGCTCCATCCGCGCCGCCAACTGCTGGGCCTGCAGCTCGCGCTGCGAGCGATCGGGACCGTCCGGCTGTGGGGATTGCGAAGTCATGGCGTTGCAGCTTCCTTCGAAAGATGTTCGTCGCAGGGAATACACAGGCGCCTGTCGCCGCGGCCGCGCAGGCGGGTGACCATCACCCGCTCGCCGCACACATCGCACGCGGCGCTGTCGCGGATGCTCGCGGGCGCCGGCAGCGCGTCCAGCACGTCGCGCCGCAGGTCGAAGCACGTCCCCGGCTCGACGGCCAGCATGGACGCGATCTGGCGCCGCCGCCGACGTGCCTCGTCGGCCTCGTCGCCGTTGGTCGGCGCGAGCGGCTTGAGGGCCAGGCGGACCGACCGCCCGTCGGCCCGGGTGGCGAAGGTGAAGACCATCTTGCCGTAATCGCGGAAGATCAGGTTGCCCTTGCCGAACGTGCAGCCGGTGAGCAGTTGGATCGCGTCGACGGCGCAGGTATCGTTCTCGACGATGGCGATCATCTCCTCGTCGTAGGCCCGCGCGACCGACAGCGCCCGCATCCCCACCCGGGCGGCGAGGTAGCCGATGACCACCCCCGGGCAGAGGTGCCCGTGGAAATCGACGCAGCGCTGAAGATCATCCGGCAGCGGCATCGGTTCCATGGCTTCTCCGTGGGTGGGCGCCGGCGGGACGGCCGCGGCGGCGCATGGCGATCAGCGTCCCGATCGGCAGACCGATGTGGTCGGCGATCACGGAACACTTGACCTTCAGCAGGAAAAAGAGGTTCGCGTCCTCGTCGCTGAGCGTCTCGAAGTTGCCCTGGCCCTTGGCGAGAATCAGGTCCGCCCGGGCGTACTGCCGGCGGAAGGCTTCGCTGCAATCGTCCAGCAGGGTCCCGGGCGCGTCCGAGCCGTTGTCGATCACCTCGGCGACCTCGCCCAGCCCCGCCACCTCGGCGTCCTCGCGCGTGGCGTCGTTGAGGACCGGCCCGCCCCGGACCGCCACCGTCACCCGCCCGGCCGGGAGCTGCTCGATCAACAGCCGATCCAGGACGATCTCCCCGGCGTTGTCGGCCAGGTAGAGGATCCGTTCCGCGCCGGCGGCCGCGTCGCGGAGGGCGTCGACGTCGCCGTGGAACGGCTCATCCATCACGCGGTGAATGCTCGCGAGGATCTCCGCCTCGGTGATCGCGCCGTTGACGCCCATGTCGATCACGTTGCCGGCGATCGCTATCCGAAGGGCCGCGGCGAACGGGTCGTCGGCGCGGCGAACCTCCTCGCCCAGCGGCCCGACCACGTCCAGGGCCATGCGGTTGAACCGCGCCTTGGCCGCCCGGTACGGGTCCGCCACGCCGGTCAACGCGCGCAGCGTCCGGTGGATCCGCTGGGCCACGACCGGCGGACACTGCGAGAGGTCCATCGCCGCGGCGGTGCGGAGCACGTCGCGCAGCAGCCGCTCGTGCACGGCCGGATCGTCGGTCACCGCCCGGGCGGCCTCCAACGCCTGCCGCGCGAAACAGGGAATGCACTCCAGGGCCGTCTGCATGATCCTACACCCAGCCGTCTTCCACCGTCGCGCCGGCGGCCGATTCGAGCGCCCCCGCCTTGAACTGCTCGATCGCCTCGCCGACGCTGCCGGTCGCGCCGGTATGGATGGCGATGCCGGCGGCCGTCAGCGTCGCGAACGCCTTGGGCCCGACGTTGCCGGTGATGAGGGCCTCGACGCCGAGATCGACGACGTTCTTGCCCGCCTGGATGCCGGCGCCCTGGGGCGCGTTGAGGTTCTGGGCGTTGTCGGTCACCGAAAACGCCCCCGTCTCGGTGTCGACGACCACGAAACACGTCGCCCGCCCGAAGCGGGGATCGACCGCCGCGTCAAGATCGCGACCCTGGGCTGTCACTGCAATCTTCATGAACGCTCCTCTCCGCCGAACTCTCGTGCAACCCGTGTGCCAGGACGGCCCGTCGGCGGCTGTGTTTACAAGTTGAAAATCAAACAATACTTAGGAAATACACGTCCCCCCGTCGCCCCGGACGGCATTCCGGTCAGTCATGCATCCTGCACGATTTCCTCGTAGCGGCGCCGGCCCCGCCCATCCTCCTCGGGCGTTTCGATCCCGAGCGTGCGGATCTTGCGGTAGAGCGTGCTGACGTTGATGCCCAAATCCGCCGCGGCCTGCTTGCGGTTGCCGCGACGGCGCTGGAGCGCCTCGTCGATGAACAGCTTTTCCATCGCCTCCAGGCTCATGGGTCGTCCGCCGCCGGCGCCGCGGGCGCTCTTCGGCCGCAGCTCCGCCGGCAGGTGGTTCAGTTCGATCAGCCCGCCGCGACAGAGGACGAACGCCTGCTCGATGATGTTCTCCAACTCCCGCACGTTGCCGGGGTAATCGTAGTCCATCAGGCAGGCCATCACCTCGTCGGAGACCCCCGCGATCTGCTTGTCCTGCAGGCGGTTGAACCGGTTGACCAGGTGATCGACCAGCAGCGGGATGTCCTCCCGCCGCTTCCGCAGGGGCGGCAGTTCCAGGTGCACGACGCGGACGCGGTAGTACAGGTCGTCGCGGAACGTCCCGGCCCGCACCAGACGCGCGAGGTCCTTGTTGGTCGCCGCGATCACACGCACGTCGACCGGCACGACCTTGATCCCCCCCAGCGGCTCGATCTCCCGCTGCTGGAGCACCCGCAGCAGGCGAACCTGCATCGCCGGGGCGATGTCGCCGATCTCGTCGAGGAAGATCGTCCCCCCCGACGCCAGGGCGAACCGGCCGGGCTTGTCGCGCTTGGCATCGGTGAACGCCCCGGCGACGTGGCCGAACAGCTCGCTCTCCAGCAGCGTATCGGGCAGGGCGGCACAGTTGACGGCCACGAACGGCTTGTTCTTGCGGGGCGAGAGGTTGTGGATCGCACGGGCGAACAACTCCTTGCCCGTGCCGCTGGCGCCCTCGATCAGCACGGTCGACGCACTGTCGGCGATCTGCGGGAGCACCTCGAACAGCCGGCGCATCAATCCGCTGCGGCCGACGATGTCCTCGAAGGTATAGCGGGACTGGAGCTCCTTTTGAAGCTGCTCGACCTGCCGGAGGTCCTGGAACGTCTCGACCCCGCCGGTGATCGCCCCCTGATCGTCGGTCAGCACCGCCGTGGCCAGCCGGATCGGGATCCGCCGGCCCTGCTGGTTGATGATGTACGCCGTCGCGTTGACGATCGGCGCGCCGCTGTTCATCGTCTGCCGCAGCGCACAGTGCTGCTCGCAGATATTCGCCCGGAACACCTCGCAGCACGGGCGGCCGACCGCCTCGTCGCGGCCGACCCCCGTGATCCGCTCGGCCGCCCGGTTGAACGTGGTGATCCGCCAGTGGCGGTCCACGGTGAACACGCCCTCGTTGATCGAGTCGAGGATCGTCCTCTCCTGCCGGTGCGTGATTTCCGTCGTCATCGAGCCGCCTTCAATCCGTGCATTCTGCAATTCCATTTAGACCCCATCCTAGTAATCTGCACGACCCTGCGTCAAGCTTTGTTCGCGCGAATATCGCAATTCCTTTCATAGAAACAGCTTAAAATACGCTTTCGGGCGATGGCATGCCGTTTGAAGCAAAAGCCCTTGTCGTACCTCGACCGTCCAACCTCGAACGGAAAGCGAAGCCTCACGTGAAGGAACTGGTCGTCATCAGCGGCAAGGGCGGGACGGGCAAGACGTCGATCGTCGCGTCCCTGGCGGTGCTGGCCGACAGCGTGGTCACGGCCGACTGCGACGTCGACGCGGCCGATCTGCACCTCGTGCTCCACCCGACGGTCCGACGCCGCGAGCCGTTTTCCGCGGGCAAGAGGGCCCGGATCGATGCGGCCACCTGCACCGGCTGCGGGCAGTGCGCCGAGTTGTGCCGCTTCGACGCGATCCGCATCACCAAGCCCGAGGGTTTCGCCGAGCTGGACGCCGCCTGCAAGCACTGCCGCTACTGCCGCCGGTCGTGCCCGGTGCGGGTCAACAGCGAGATCCTCGCCATGGCCCAGGCCGCCGGCGTCGACACCCGCCCCCACTACGTCGTCGACCCGATCGCCTGTGAAGGCTGCGGGGTGTGCGCGTGGTTCTGCCCGGCCGGGGCCATTGCGTTCGAGCCGGTCGTCTCGGGCGAGTGGTTCGTCTCCGACACCCGCCGCGGGCCGATGGTCCACGCCGCGCTCGGCGTCGCCGAGGCCAACTCCGGCAAGCTCGTCAGCGTCGTCCGCCAGGAGGCCCGCAAGCTCGCCGAGCAGCGCGGCGCCGCGCTGATCCTCACCGACGGCTCGCCGGGGATCGGCTGCCCGGTCATCGCGTCGATCACCGGCGCCGACGCGGTCCTGATCGTCACCGAGCCGACCCTCAGCGGCCACCACGACCTCGCCCGCGTCGCCGACGTCGCGGGCCATTTCAACGTGCCGGCCATGGTCGCCGTCAACAAGTGGGACCTTAACCCCGAGCTCGCCGACGCCATCGAACACGACGCCCGCCGTCGCGGCCTGGGGATCGCCGGACGCGTCCGCTACGACCACGCCGTCACCGACGCGCTCCTGCACCGACGGGCCGTCGTCGAACACACCACCGACGGACCCGCCGAGGATATCCGACACCTGTGGGCCCAGGTGAACGCAACCCTTGAAACCACGGTGACCGATGTCTGAGCTGCGTATCACCGTCCTCGTCGAAAACACCGCCGGGCGGCGGGGGCTGCTGGGCGAGCATGGGCTGGCGCTGTGGATCGAACGCGGCGACACGCGAGTGCTGTTCGACACCGGGCAGGGCGCGGTGCTCCGATCCAATGTCTCGCGGCTCGATGTCGACCTGGCGACCGCCGATGCCATCGCCCTCAGCCACGGCCACTACGACCACACCGGCGGCCTGCCCGACGCGACGGAGCTGATCGGCCGGACCGTCCCCCTCTACGCCCACCCGGCCGCGTTCGAGGCGAAGTACGCCCGCAACCCCGACGGCACGGGCCGTCCGATCGGCATCCCCGACGCGGCGATGCGGGCCGTCCGCGAGAGGACCGACGTGCGGCCCGTCGAGGGTCCTGTTGAAATCGGTGACGGAATCATGTTGACCGGGCCGGTCCCCCGCGCGACCGACTTCGAGGACACCGGCGGCGCTTTCTTCACCGACGCGGCCTGCACCAGGGCCGACCCGCTCACCGACGACCAGGCCGTCTTCGTCGACACCCCTGACGGCATCGTCGTCGTGCTCGGCTGCGCCCACGCCGGCATCATCAACACGCTCCGCCACATTCGCCACCTCACCGACGGCCGTCCGATCCATGCCGTGCTCGGCGGGATGCACCTGCTGAACGCCTCGCCCGAGCGGATGGACCGCACGATCGCCGAGCTGCACCTGCTGGACCCCCGGCGCCTGCTGCCCTGCCACTGCACCGGCCCCGCCGCCGTCGGGCGCCTCTGGTGCGAATGGCCCGACCGCTGCGAAGCGTGCCCGGTGGGAACCGTTCTGACCTTCGGCGCCTGAGCGGCGCCGCCACCCGTCCCCGGTGAACAAGCTCCGGGGGACATGCCTATTCCCGTCATGAAACGCAGGGGGTCTCGTCGGCGCAACGGGCTCGGGCGTACAATTCCTTTTGGTATACCGGCCGACCGCCATTCGGCGACCTCCGGCCGCACGCCCCGCACATCTTGAGCCTTGATTGTCCGTCGATGGGGAGGTGATGCCACTGAAGCATCCGTGCCGGTGTCGTTTCACGTCTGTGTGTTTGTCTGCTGGGAAACACCAAACTCAAGGAGATCGTGATGTCCAAGCTTATCACAACAGTACTGCTCACACTCGCTGTTTCGCTCGTTCCGGCTTCGGCGGCCTACGACATGTTCCTGAGGATCGACGGCATCCCCGGCGAGTCGATGGATCCGGCGCACAGGAGCTGGATGGAGGTGGAACTCTGTGACATCCTGCCCGTGGAGGAAGTGCCCTTCCGCACCAACGGCAACGGCGTGCTTGCCGCGCCGGAGGTGACCATCACCAAGGCGTGGGACCAGGCCTCGCCGAAACTGGCCATGTCGGTCCTGACGGGTGTCCGGCCCGCGACCATGACGATCGATATCGTCGAGAAGGAGACCGGCTACCGAAGCGTGGTGGCCGATTGGCAGTTTGAAGACCTGACCTTCACCTCCTACCGTCAGCATATCTCGCCGGCGGACGGCACACTGGCGGAAACGTTCGGCCTGCAGATCCACGGGGCGCTGGCCTACGGGTACAACGAGTACGACCGGCTCGGCGAGCAGGTCGGGCGCAGTGAGACCCGTTGGGATATTCAAGCGGGCACGGTGACGCTGACCACCCAGGGCACCGTGCAACAGTTCCAGGTGTACACGCCCGAGCCGGCCACGGGCGCCCTGCTGCTGGCGGGCGGCCTCGGCCTGCTGCGGCGGCGCCGGCGGTGACCTCGCCGCCCATCGCCCGCGCCGGGCACGAGCACGGGCGCCGCCACTGTGGCAACTCCGCGCGACGGCGGCGCCCGACACCGTGCCGGCGAACAGGGGTCGGACCGAACACGCGTCCGACCCCTTGGGGGGCCTTGCCCTCGTAAGGGGAAGATCTCCGCCGCGCCGATACCATGGGGCCCGTCTAGCCCCCCAACGGCGAGGCGCCGCAGCGTTTAGCCGGGGGCCACAGCCCAATGGCACGCGCGCCGGCCAGGCCCTGCGGGCCGTCGCCTCCGCTGAAGCTACGGCCGACCCCCCGCCCACGTGGCCCCCGTGCGCCGCAGGTGTGCTCCGGACCACGGTGACACCATGGGCTCAATAGCCGGGAATGCCCTTGACGGGAACGTCAAGCTGGGGTAATATGTCCCAGAATTCGGTCGCGGATGTCCGAATAATATATGTCACGTGTTGTCGCGCGGCTGAGCCCCGTCGGAGGAGGAGTTGGGGATGCAAACGAAAACAGTCGGGTTGGGTCGCGCTATCTGCGCGGCGGTGGTGATCCTTCTGGCGGCAGGCACCCATCCGGCGCGGGGCCAATCCACGTGGATTGTCGGCGGCGACGGCAATTGGAACGTTCCCGAACACTGGTTCCCCGAGGGCGTGCCCAACAGCGACACGGTCGACGTGGTGATTGACGGCGATCCCAATGTGGATGTCCTTGTGACGTTGGACATCAACGCGGACGTCTTTTCCCTCATCCTCGACGCCGGCGACGCGCTGGATATCGCCAACAGCAGGCTCCTCGACGTCAACGGCGGCAACGTGACCAACGACGGGCAGATCACGCTCGACGCCATCAGCGGTAGCGCGGCCGCCACGGTCCTGAGGTTTACCGGCAGCCAGACGCTCGGCGGCTCGGGCGAGATCGTCCTGTCCGACGACCCGCACAATTACCTTCGTGTCGGCGCCAGCGGCGACATGCTCACACACGCCGCCGGCCACACCATTCGCGGTGCGGGGGAATTGCTTTCAAACAACGGCGGGATGATCAACCACGGCACGATTCTGGCCGAGGGCAGCGACAACCCGCTGGTCATCTACCCCGGATTGCCCGGGTTCACGAACGCCGGCACGCTGCGGGCCGTCGGTCCCGCCGGGCTGGAACTGAAGTCCGGGACCATCACGAATACCGGTTATACGATCGAGGTGGCGGCCGGCTCCGTCGTGGAGATCAACGACGTGGACCTCGTGGGCGGGCATCTTGCCGCGCTCGGCGACGGCTCGGGGCGGATCCGGGTCGGCAACACCAGCGAGTTCGACGCCGTCACCCTCGACGCCGGCACCACGGTCGACCAGGCCAACGCAAACAGCGTCGATATCGCCGGCGGCCTCGTGAACCACGGCACGTGGAACCTGAACGCCACCGGCACCAGCGCGGCCGCCACGGTCCTGAGGTTCACCGGCAGCCAGACGCTCGGCGGCTCGGGCGAGATCGTCATGTCCGACGACGGGGACAATTACGTTCGTGTCGGCGCCAGCGGCGACACGCTCACACACGCCGCCGGCCACACCATTCGCGGCGCGGGGACATTGCTCTCGAACAATGGCGGGATGGTCAACCACGGCACGATTATCGCCGACGGGGGTTACGACCTGGCCATCGATCCCGGCACCGGGGGCTTCACCAGCGATGGGCTCATCGAGGTCGTCGCCGGCAGCACGCTCGATTTCACCGGCACCCTGACCCAGACCGGCGGGGCTACCGTCGTCAACGGCGACCTGACCGTCAGCGCCCTGCTGGACCTCCAGGGCGGCACCATCGGCGGCACGGGCACCGTGACCGGCCAGGCCAACCTCGCCGGCACGCTCGACCCCGGCCGAAGCATCGGTACGCTCACCTTCGACCGGCTGAGCATCCTGGAAGGCGCCGGCTACGTCTTCGAGATCGACCCGACCGGTTCGGACCTGGTCCGCATCATCGGCTCCGACGACGCGTTCCAGATGTTCGCCGCCGATAGGGAAAACCCGGATGACGACCCTTACAACGTGATCGTCAACATATCCGGCAGTCCCGCGCTGGGCGATTACGCCATGTTCCAATGGGGCGGCGACGACCCTCTCACCGACAAGGAGTTTGCCGAACTGGCCTGCCAGTGGGACATCACGCCGGGTTACGGCGGCGACTGGTTCTACGACACCGACGCCAACACAATCACCTTCACGCTGGTGCCCGAGCCGGCGACGCTGGGCCTGCTGGCGATCGGCGGGCTCGCCATGCTCCGCCGGCGGACCGTAAGGGCATAGATCATGACGGCAAGACAATGTGCCTTCGCCTGTGCGGCGTGTGTGTTGATGGCGGCGGCCTCGTTCGCCTCCGCCGATACCTTCGCCGACGGTGCGAACCAGTTCACGATCGACTTCGTGACGATCCCCGGCGATGCCGGAGACCTGGGCCCCTGGCCGGCCGGCGAACACTACACGTTCACCGGGGTCGATCGCGGCGATTACCGCATCGGCGTCTACGAGATCACCAACGACCAGTGGGACAAGTTCAAGGCCGACCTCGACCTGCCCGTGACGGGCACCCCATGGACGGCCTATGACAGCGATGCCTGGTTCAGCGGCCCCGACGTGCCGACCAATCGCGTGAGCTGGTACGAAGCCGCCCAGTTCGTCAACTGGCTGAATACCAGCTCCGGACACCACCCCGCCTACAGGTTCACCGGCGTCCAGGGCTACTGGGATTACGCGCTGGCCACCTGGAGCGAGGCGGAGGCCGCCGGGGGCACCAACTTCTACCGCCACAAGGATGCGTTCTACTACCTGCCCACCGAGGATGAATGGGTCAAGGCCGCCTATTGGAACGGTACGACCCTGCAGACCTGGGCCACACCGACCGGCGCGCGGCCCCACCAGGGCGACGGCGTCAGTGGAAGCGGCTGGAATTTCGTCGAGGACGGCGATCAGTATGCGACGGACCCACCAGGGCCCTGGGCGGTCGGCAGCGGCAGCGAGGAACTCAATGGCACCTTCGACATGATGGGCAACGTCTGGGAATGGCTCGAAGATCCGTGGACGGGCTTCGGGTACAGCCCGAATGCCGGTCGCGGCCTCCGCGGCGGGTCGTCGATGTACCCCACCTATGAGGCCAAGTATCTCGCATCGACGGATCGGGTCGGCATGTATGGCTATGCGCCCGACGACGAGGATTACCATTTCGGCCTGCGTGTCGCCGCGGAGGTCCCTGTCAGGCTTCCAGGCGACGCCGACGGCGACGGCGATGTGGACCTGGACGACTTCGCCCTCCTCAAGACGAACTTCGGCACGGCATCCGGGGCGACGTGGGGCATGGGCGATTTCGACGCCGACGGCGACGTCGACCTCGACGACTTCGCCATCCTCAAGCAGAACTTCGGTGCCACGCGATAGCGCAGCTCCCGGCGGGCCGGCGATGACTGGCCCTCCCGGTCGAGGCGAAACCACATTTCCATCTGGGCGCGAACCCGCAATCTCCCTAGCTTAGCAGGCGGGCCGCAGGACACCGCTTGATCGCTTGTAACTCCTGATGCTAACAGCACCTAAAAGCCTAAAAGGGGTTAGGCCCCTTTTATTCCTGGAGAAGATGAGATGTAACCGACTCTATGATATAGAGTTGCGGGATCAGTGCCCTACCGGGTGACCGTCTTGGTGCCATGGTGACGGGCGATGTGTAAACCCTGTCTTTTGCTTGTCTTAGCATCCTCACAGCGTCGCCAAGAAGAGAATCGCAGAAGCGGCGGAGAGACACGCTTCATCTTCTTACTGCCCCCCTGCTGGGGCGAGCGGTGCTTTCCGCATCCGATGTAACAGCATCATGGCCGTCGCGGCGGCAGCGAGACCCGTCGCGAGGACCGCCACGAGGCCCAAGCCCAGCGCCGGGCCAACGGGAATCCCCATCAGCCCGTCGGCGGTCGGCGGGGACGCGGGGACTCGCATTGCCACGCGCCCGAGCGTCCAGAGGGGCCCGACCAACCCAAGGCCGTAGCCGAGGATGAAGACCAGCCCCAGGATCCCCGCGCCAGGCACAGCTCGGGCCATGGCAACCGGGCCGAGGGCCAGCACCAGCGCCGCAACCGCCCAAAGGGCCACAGGCAGCCAATCGCTCACCAGCCAACTCACATCAAGTCCGCCGCCCAATACCCACCAAAGGTTCCACGCCCACTCGCCCGAAAACTGCTGGCCCCACAGCCATCCGGTCGCCTGGTCGATCACCAGGCGGGCCAACACCGCCGCCGAGACGCCGGCCAGGACGAAACAGGCCCCCCTCAACGCCCTGTCACCAGGCTGCGTACGCCGTGACGGCCCCACCAGCGCGACCACGCCGATCACCGCAGCGCCCGCGGCCAGGACGATCCCCCACGCCTCCACCCGCCGGAACGCCCCCCACGGCGAGGCCTGGGCGTGCCGCTGCCACACGCGGACCGCCCGGCCCTTGGTCACCTCGATGAGGCGCGACCCGCCGTCGGCGAGAATGACCTGGAGTACATCGGGCGGCGACCACTCCGGGTCATGCCCCGTCCCCAGGCGCATGGGCAGTCGGCGACGGGCTGCATCCACCAGCCACACTCCCTCACGCCCGTACATGATGAACTCGCGGCCGTCCGGCATCCATTGGCAGAGGGTGTCGCCATAGAAGCCGCGGACTACGGCCCCCCACAACGGCCCAAACGTCTTCATGTCCCGCCGCTCGATCCCCGTCGGGGGCAAACTCCAGCCGCGGCGGGGGTACATTCTGGTCATCATGAGGCTCTCGTCGTCAGGCGAGATCAGGATATCCAACACTGGTGCCTCGTGGTCCCACAGCCGTTCGCCGCTGACGACGTCGTACAGCCGCACGCGCTTGATCGGGGCGTAAGGCGGGTTGTAATAGCCGACGGCCAGGTAGCGACCGTCCGGCGAGAGTGCCAGGACGGAGACGCGGAAAGGCCCGGCGGCCGTCTCGGACGAGGTCGACGCCGCCCCCTCGGGCGGACCGGCGGCAGCATCGGCCGGCACAGTCAGCCGATCGGCCCACGCCGGCCCGGCTTCGCCTTCGATTGCCTCCACGTACACCATCTCGTCGATCGCACACGCCACGACGCGATCGCCTCCGCCCAGTGCCAGCTTCACCGTGGCCGCGTCGGGGACCTCCCGGTCGACCAAGGCGCGCACTGCGCCCCTATAAAGGTCGTCCAGGAAGAGGCCCCTTGGGGTGACGGAGACGACGCGCCGGCGGTCCGACAGAACCAGCGCCCCGTGGACCCGCTCGTGGGCCGGCTCGGCGACGGTGTGGGCGCCGGTGGGCAGGATCTTGAATCGCGGCGGCGACCCTCGCAGCACGAGCACACCGGCGTCGTCAGCGAGCAGGTGGATCCACTTGTTGACCCAGAAGTCCCACTCGCCTGCCCCCGCCTCGATGACCTGGACACGCGCTCCATTCGTCAGATCCCGCAGTTCCACCGTGCCGTCTAGCCTGGCGATGGCCAGATGCCGCCCGTCAAGCCCAACCGAGGCCGGGTGGCACGTGGCCTCGTCCAGCGGAGGTTCGGGCGGACGTGCCCGGAACGACCACGACGGCCCTTCTTCCGAGTCGGCAAACGTCACGTGCCACGGGTTGATGTTGGCCTTCAGCGAGACCGCCAGCAGCGCCAAAACGCCGCCCCAGACCGGCAGCCATACCAACACGATCCCTATCCGCCATCGTCCGATTGGCTTTGCCATCGCGTCGGCCTTCCTTCCCCCGAACCCCGCGCCGTCGCCGAACCGACTGAACCGAACACTACAAGAACTACCGCCAGAGTGATAACCATACGCTTCATGTCAACCTCCCCCGGTCCTCGCCTGAGATGCCCGCCGCGATGGATGTCATTGTACCCGAAGGTGCCGCAGAGCGGAAAGGGGGTTCCCGCGGCGCGACCGGCGGTCCGCCACGGCTGCACGGCGTCCCCATTGACGGCGGCGCACCCGTCGAGCCGTCCGGCGGCGGTCGGCCTGCCGGACCGTCCGGCGCGGCCGTACCGTCACCCCCACGCGGCCTTCGCGGCTTCGGCCGTTGGGCTCCGGCGGGGCGCAGTTCCCCCTCGCAGGGGGAGCGGTTCGTGATGGCCGCAGAGCAAAACCGTACCGGGCACCGTTTTGTGGACCTCGTTCGGAAATTTACATTATGACGCTGAAGTGTAACTTTATGAAGCGTTTGCTTAACATTGTGAAGCCGGGGTTTCACAATCGTGAGTTGACCCTTAACTTTATGGCTCGGCGCCTGCATTTCATTGCACGAAAACCCAAACTTGGGTTTTAAACACCCAAACTTGGGTTTTCGCGCCCGGCCATAAACAGGGACGGTGACTTAACAAACGCGGGGTATCTCGGTATTGCAACTCCGAAATAGCAACTCCCGGTCAATCACCAACTTAAGCTTGCCGCCCCCCCTTCCAAAACGGCATCTCTTCGCCTCGGCGAAAAAACTTTTCCGGCGCGCGCCCTCCGACTAGTACCGGTAGTGCTCCGGCTTGAACGGCCCCTCGACGGGCACGCCGATGTAGGCCGCCTGCTGTTCGTTCATCTTGGTGAGCGTCACGCCGATGCGTTCGAGGTGGAGGCGGGCGACCTCTTCGTCGAGCTCCTTGGGGAGGATGTACACGCCGATCTCGCGCTGGCTGGTCCACAGGTCGATCTGGGCGAGGACCTGGTTGGAGAACGAGTTGCTCATGACGAAGCTGGGGTGGCCCGTCGCGCAGCCGAGGTTGACCAGGCGGCCTGCGGCCAGGAGGTAGATCGAGTGGCCGTCCGGGAAGGTGTAGCGGTCGACCTGGGGCTTGATGTTGGTCTTGACGATGCCGGGCCACTGCTCGAGGCGCTCGACCTGGATCTCGTTGTCGAAGTGCCCGATGTTGCAGACGATGGCCTGGTCCTTCATTTGGGCCATGTGCTCGGCGGTGATGACGTCGCGGTTGCCGGTGGCGGTGACGTAGATATCGCCTTCGGGCAGGGCCTGCTCGACGGTGCCGACGGTGAAGCCGGCCATGGCGGCCTGGAGGGCGCAGATGGGGTCGACCTCGGTGACCCAGACGCGGGCCTTGTGGTTGGCGAGGGTCTCGGCGCTGCCCTTGCCGACGTCCCCGTACCCGCAGACGACGGCGACCTTGCCGGCGATCATCACGTCGGTGGCCCGCTTGATGCCGTCCACGAGCGACTCGCGGCAGCCGTAGATGTTGTCGAACTTGCTCTTGGTGACCGAATCGTTGACGTTGATGGCCGGCGCGAGGAGCTCGCCGCGTCGGGCCATGTGGTAGAGCCGGTGGACGCCGGTGGTGGTTTCCTCGGAGACGCCCCGCCAGTCGTCGACGACCTTGTGCCAGAAGCGGGGATCCTCCTTCCGGGTGGTCTTGAACAGTTCGCCGAGGACCTGCTCATCGCGGTTTTCGGCGGGCGCATCGAGCAGGGCCGGATCGTTCTCGGCGGCGTAGCCGCGGTGGATCACCAGCGTCGCGTCGCCGCCGTCGTCGACGACGAGGTTGGGCCCCTTGCCGCCGGGGAAGGTGAGGGCCTGCTTGGTGCACCACCAGTACTCCTCGATCGTCTCGCCCTTCCAGGCGAACACGGGCACGCCGGCGGCGGCGATGGCGGCGGCGGCGTGGTCCTGCGTGGAGAAGATGTTACACGACGCCCACCGCACGTCGGCGCCCAGGTCGACGAGCGTCTCGATGAGCACCGCGGTCTGGATCGTCATGTGGAGCGACCCGGTGATCCGCGCCCCGGTCAGGGGCTTGCTGGGCCCGTATTTCTCCCGCACCGCCATCAGGCCGGGCATCTCGTGCTTGGCGATGGCCATCTCCTCGCGGCCGAAGTCGGCCAAGCCGATGTCCTTGACCTTGTAGTCCGTCGCCTCGTATTGCTTCACTGCCGTTGCGCGTTTGGACGCCATACCTTCTCTCCGTATCTGTCTCTCACGCCGCCCCCGGCGCCGGGTTTGACGCTGGATGCCGGGAACCCCTGCCTCGCGGGTCATGTCCAAAATCCCCCATTCAGTTCCGGGACGTCGTCCACCACAGTAGTGATGAATCGGCTCGCTTTGTCAACATCCTTGATACCCCGTCGGCTTTCCACCCCGCTGGAGACGTCGACCGCCCAGGGCTGAACCACCCGGATGGCGGTCAGGACGTTCGAGGCCTCCAGCCCGCCCGACAGGATGATCGGCGGCAGGCCGTCCAGGGCGCCGACGGCGCGGGCGTCGCCGACCCATTCCCAGTTGAACCGTTCGCCCGTGCCGCCGTGGGCGCCGGGTTTGTAGGCATCCAGCAGGACCGCCGCCACCCGCCCGCGGTCGCCGACGCCGTCCAGCCAGCGGCGGACATCGTCCAGCCAGCGCTCGTCGCGGACGCGGAAGGCCTTGATGACCGGCCGGTCCAGTTCGGCGACGATCTCGGGCGGCTCGTCGCCGTGCAACTGCAGGTAGTGCAGGGCCGCCCGCTCACCGACGCGGTTGAGCACCGCCGGGCTGCTGTCGACGAACACGCCGACGGCGGCGACGAACGGGGGCAGGGCGTCGGTGACCTCGCGGGCCTGCTCCGGGGAGACCCACCGCGGGGAGTCGGCGAAGACCAGCCCGATCGCGTCGGCCCCCCGCCGGGCGATCTTCGCGGCCGTCGGGCCGTCCCGCAGGCCGCACACCTTGACGCGCACACGCTTCATCTCCTTCAGTATAGTCGACCCCCCACGCCGGAGAAAGGGCCCACCGGCCGCCGCGGCGCGGCGGATTTCCCCCGACCCGCCCAAAAATGCATCTTGACCCGCCGCCGCGCGCGGGCTACAAAGGTGGGTTCCTGTTTGTGACGGGGAGACTGTGCGCCCGGCTCCCCCGACGAGAGTGGCCATGAGTAAACAATCATCGCAAGGCGAATCGCTGGCGGCGCTTCGGACCGAGATCGACGCGGTCGACGCCGAGCTGGTGCGGCTGCTGAACCGCCGCGCGGAGATCGTCGTCCGCGTGGGCAAGGCCAAGCAGCACAGCGGCACGGCCGTCTACGCGCCGGACCGGGAGCACGAGGTGCTCCAGCGGGTCCGCGCGCTGAACGACGGCCCGCTGCCCGACCGGACGCTGACGGCGATCTGGCGGGAGATGATGAGCGGGTCGTTCGCCCTGGAAAAACCCCTGCGGATCGCCTATCTGGGCCCGGAGGGCAGTTTCAGCCACCTGGCGGCGATGCGCAAGTTCGGCGCCTCGGTGGAGTACCTGCCGGTCACCGACATCCGCGCCGCGTTCGATGAGGTCCGCCGCGGGCACGTGGACCTCGGCGTGGTGCCCATCGAGAACAGCATCGGCGGCGGGATCGTCGACACGCTGGATTCGTTCGCCGACGCCGACGTGTGCGTGGTGGCCGAGGTGATGGTCGAGATCCACCACAACTTGCTGGCCAACTGTCCGCCCGAGCAGATCACCATGGTCGCCTCCAAGCCGGAGGTCTTCGCCCAGTGCCGCAACTGGCTGGGCGCGCAGTTCCACAAGGTCGACCTGATCCCCGTGGCCTCCACCTCCAAGGCCGCCGACATGGCCGCCAAGCAGCACGGGCTGGCCGCCATCGGCTCGGCCCTGGCGGCCGAGCTGTACAACCTGAAGATCGTCTTCGCCAACATCGAGGACAACCCCGACAACCAGACCCGCTTCTTCGTCATCGGCACCCGGCCCACCGGCGTCACCGGCGACGACAAGACGGCCCTGATGTTCAACACGGCCCACAAGCCCGGGGCGCTGGTCGAGGTCCTCGACGTCTTCCGCCGCCACGGGATCAACATGACCAACATCGACACCCGCCCCAGCAAGCGGCGGAACTGGGAATACACCTTCTTCGTCGACTGCGACGGCCACAGCGACGCGGAGAACTTCCGCGCCGCCATCGCCGAAGCCAAGGAACACTGCCTGGCGTTCAACGTCCTGGGCAGCTTTCCCAAGGCCAAGGAAGCCATCTGAGGCAGCGGAGATCACCAGACCATGGAGTTGACCAAGCCGCCGAAGACCGGTTGGGGCCGTCCCAAAACCAAGGAAGCCATCTGAGATGATCGTCGTCATGGAACAGGGGGCCACCCAGGCCCAGATCGACCACGTGTGCGAGCGGATCGCGTCGCTGGGGCTGGCGGCGCACCTCAGTCAGGGCGAGTTCTGCACGATCATCGGGGCGATCGGCGACAAGCAGCCCGAGCACCAGGCCATCCTCGAGGCCATCGAGGCCGTCGAGCAGGTCGTGCCGATCATGAAGCCCTACAAGCTCGCCAGCCGCGAGTTCCACCGGGCCGATTCGGTCGTCGACGTCGCCGGCGTGCCCATCGGCAGCGGGGTGACCGTCCTCGGCGGGCCCTGCGCGATCGAATCGCGCGAGTCGCTCTGGCGGATCGCCGAGGCGGTCCGCGCCCGCGGGGCCGCCATCCTCCGCGGAGGGGCCTTCAAGCCCCGCACGAGCCCCTACTCGTTCCAGGGGCTCGGCGTCGAGGGGCTCGAACTGCTCCGCGAGGCCGGTGATACGTTCAACATGCCGGTGGTGACCGAGGTCATGACCATCGCCGACGTCGAGGTCGTCGCCCAATACGCCGACATGATCCAGATCGGCGCCCGCAACGTCCAGAACTTCAACCTCCTGGCCGCCGTGGGCGAGACGCAGCGGCCCGTACTGCTCAAGCGCGGCTTCGCCACGACGGTCCGGGAGTTCCTGATGAGCGCCGAGTACGTCCTCGGTCGCGGCAACCGGTCGCTGGTGCTGTGCGAGCGCGGGATCAAGACCTTCGAGACGGAGCTGCGCTACACCTTCGACGTCTCGGCGGTGCCGGTGATCAAGCACAACACGCACCTGCCGGTCATCGTCGACCCCTCACACGCCTGCGGCCGCCGCGAGTACGTCACCGCCCTGGCGCTGGCCGGCGTCGCCGCCGGCGCCGACGGGGTCATCGTCGAGGTCCACGACCAGCCCGAGGCCGCCCTCTGCGACGGCCCCCAGGCCCTGCTGCCGGAGATGTTCGCCGAGATGACCCGGCAGCTGGCAGCCGTGACCCAGGCGCTGGGGCGCCAGATCGTTCCGGCGAGAAACGACGCAGGAAAAAGCGAATAAGGAGAAAAAACATGGCTCGCAGGCTTTTCATCGCAGGCAATTGGAAAATGAACACGTCGACCGTTGAGGCGACCGCCCTGGCGACCGACCTCGTCGCCCGGCTGGGCACCGCCGACGCGGCCGACCTGGCCGTCTGCCCCCCATCGGTCTATCTGACGACGGTGCGGGACATCCTCCGCGGCTCGGCCATCGCCCTGGGGGCCCAGAATGCCTGGTATGAGGACAACGGCGCCTACACCGGCGAACTGTCGGGGGCCATGCTCGCCGACGTCGGGTGCACCTACGTGATCCTCGGCCACAGCGAGCGCCGCCACATCCTCGGCGAGGACGATGAACTGATCAACCGCAAGGTGCTCAAGATGCTCGCCGACGGGCTCAAGTGCATCCTCTGCGTCGGCGAGCTGCTCGAGCAGCGCAAGGCCGGCCGAACCGACGACGTGGTCGCCCGCCAGGTGAAGCTGGGCCTCCAGGGCGTCGCCGCCGACGACATGGCCCGCGTCACCATCGCCTACGAGCCGGTCTGGGCGATCGGCACCGGCGAGGTGGCCACCGTCGAGCAGGCCCAGGCGGTCCACGCGATGATCCGCACCCTCCTGGCCGAGCTGTTCAACCAAACCGTCGCCCAGGCCACCCGTATTCAATACGGCGGGTCGGTCAAGCCCGGCAACGCCGGGGACCTGCTGGCCTGCGAGGATATCGACGGCGCCCTGGTGGGCGGCGCGGCGCTGAAGGCCGACGACTTCGCCGGCATCGTCGCCGCCGGCGCCGGGCAGTAACGAGAATCGGACACGACCCGTTAACGAGCGAGACCTACGATGGATATCATTCTGGCGATCCTGTTCATCCTGATCTGCATCTTCCTGATCGGCGTGGTGCTGCTGCAGAAAGGTCGTGGCGGCGGCCTGAGCGGCGCCTTCGGCGGCGTGGGCGGCCATTCGGCCTTCGGCAGCCGCACCGGCGACATGTTCACCTGGATCACCGTCGTGCTGGTAGTGCTGTTCCTGCTGGTCACCACCGTCATGGTCCGGCGCTTCCGGCCCGAGACGCCGCCGCCGGCGGCCGCCGCCGAGCAACAGGCCGACGAGACCGGCGACGGCGACCGGCAGCCCCCGGCCGAGCAGGCCGAGCAGACCACGCCGCCGACAACGCTGCCGGCCGAAACCGCACCGGCCGACCAGGACGAGACCGACGCCGGCGAGGCCGAGGCCGATGGCGATGCGCCCGCCACGGACACGGACACCCCGCCCGCCGACGGCGACGCGGCTGAAACGCCCGACGACGCCGACGAGGCGGACAACGAGTCCTGAGGGCCGAGGAGAACGCATGTTGCGCTCGATGACCGGGTACGGCAGCGCCCAGGTGGTGGCGGAGGGCGTCGATTACGGCGTCGAACTCCGCAGCGTCAACGGGCGCTACTTCAAGGCCTCCATCCGCCTGCCGGAGCTCTGGGCCGGCGGCGAGGCCGAGATCGAGAAACGCCTGCGCGAGCGGCTCGGTCGCGGCTCGGTGCAACTGACGGCCCGCATGCGGGTCAAGAGCGCCGCGGCGGCCCACACCGTCAACGCCGAGGTCCTGCGGAACTACCTCCGACAGGCCCGGGCCGTGCTGGGCGAGGAGGCCCGCGTCGACGTCGGCACGATGCTCGCCCTGCCGGCCGTCTGCGAGCCGCCGGAGGCCGAGGACTTCCGCGAAGCGACGGGCGAGGCGCTGTTCGGCGCGCTCGACGAGGCGATCGACGCCCTGCTGACCATGCGCCGCGACGAGGGCCGGGCCCTCCAGGCGGACCTGCTCGCCCAGTGCGACGCGATCGAGGCCCAGCTCGCCCGCATCGAGCCGCGAACCACGCAGGTGGTCGCCGACTACCACCAGCGGCTGACGGCGCGGGTGAACGAACTGGTCGCCGCCGCCCGGCTGACCGTCAGCGAGCCGGACCTGCTGCGGGAGGTGGCGGTCTTCGCCGAGCGAAGCGACATCAACGAGGAGATCGCCCGCCTGCGCAGCCACCTCGAGCAGTTTCGCCGGACGACCGACGGGGACGAGGCGCCGGGGCGGAAGCTGGACTTCATCAGCCAGGAGATGCTCCGGGAAGCCAACACGATGGGCTCGAAGGCCAACGACGCCGAGATCGCCCGGGCGATCGTCGAGATCAAGACCGCCATCGACCGGATCAAGGAACAGGTGCAGAACGTCGAATAGGATGGCCAACGCCGATGCGACAGCGACGCCGGGCCGCCTGGTGGTCATCAGCGGCCCGTCCGGGGTGGGCAAGGGCACGATCGTCCGGCAGGTGCTCGAGACGGTCGACCGGGCGGTCGTCAGCGTGTCGGTGACGACCCGCGCGCCCCGGCCCGGCGAGCGGGACGGGGTCGACTACCGGTTCGTGAGCGTCGAGACGTTCAAGCGGATGATCGAAGACGGGGCCCTGCTGGAATGGGCGGAGGTCCACGGCCACTACTACGGGACCGACGCGGCGGCGGTGGACGCGGCCCTGGCGGCCGGGCGGATCGTGATCCTCGAGATCGACGTCCAGGGCGGACTGCAGGTGGCCCGGCGCCGGCCGTCGGCACGGCTGATCCTGATCACGGCGCCCAACGACGCGGAACTGCGCCGCCGCCTGACCGATCGCGGCACCGACGCGCCGGACGCGATCGAACGACGGCTGGCCAAGGCGCACCAGGAAATCCGAATGGCCCGCGACAGCGGGCGTTATAATCACGAGGTGATCAACGACGACCTTTACGAGGCGGTATGCCAGGTCGTCGAGCTGATCCGACAGGAGAACGCCTAGCATGATTGAAGCCCTGCGGCACGAAGAACTGATCGACAAGGTCGGCGGCAGGTTCCGCCTGACGGCCCTCATCCAGCGCCGCCTGACGGAGCTGCTCGAAGGCGCCCGCCCGCTGGTCGACCGCAAGCCGGGCATGACCGACATGGAACTGGTGATCGAGGAGATCCTCGCCGACAAGATCGCCATCGACTACGACAAGTCGGACGTCACCAGGCTCGACGTGTGACCCTGCAATGAACGCCCCAGCGACATTGGACAGCCACGAGGTCCTGCTGGCGGTCACCGGCGGGATCGCCTGCTACAAGGCCGCCGCCCTGGCCTCGCAACTGACGCAGGCCGGCGCGGGGGTGACCGTCGCGATGACCGACGGCGCCCAACGGTTCGTGGCGCCGCTGACCTTCCAGAGCCTCACCTGCCGGCCGGTCTACACGAGCCTGTGGTCGACCGTCGAACGCTACGACCCCCAGCACATCGCCCTCATCGACCGGGCGGAGGTGCTGGTGATCGCCCCCGCGACGGCCAACATCATCGGCAAGATGGCCGCCGGAATCGCCGACGATCTGGTCTCCACGCTGGCGATGACCGCCATGGCCTCCACGCGGGTCCTGCTGGCGCCGGCGATGAACACGCAGATGTGGAACAGCCCCGTCGTGCTGAGCAACGTCACCCGCCTGAGCGAACTGGGGGTCGACACGATCGGCCCCAACGAAGGCCGCCTGGCGTGCGGGACGGTCGGGGCCGGGCGAATGGCCGAGCCCGACGAGATCCTCGGCGCGATCGTCGCGCTGCTGACGGAGTGACCCGTGGCTGCCGCGTCCTGCCGCCGGCGCAACGTCCTGGTGACGGCCGGGCCCACACGCGAGCCGATCGATCCGGTCCGCTTCATCACCAACGCCTCCAGCGGCAAGATGGGCTACGCCGTCGCCGACGCGGCGGCGGCGGCCGGACATGGGGTGACGCTCCTGACCGGCCCGGTCGCCCTGGCCGCCCCGCCGAAGGTCGCCGTGGTGCCCTTCGTGACCGTGGCCGATTTGAAGCGTGCCCTGGATGAGCATTTCGACCGCTGCGACGTGCTGGTCATGGCCGCGGCGGTCGGCGATTTCACCGTCGCCGCCCCGTCCGCCACCAAACTCCGCCGCGCATCCGGCCCCGTGATGTTGGAGCTGACCCCCACCGACGACCTCCTGGCCGCCCTCGCCGCCCGCCGGCGACCGGGGCAGATGGTGATCGGCTTCGCCGTCGCCGACGTCGATCCCGACGGTGTCGCCCGCCAGAAGCTCACGGCCAAGGGCCTGGACTACATCGTCGTCAACACCCCCGCCGC
>CAZHRW010000063.1:0-4135 GCA_964535025.1 uncultured Planctomycetales bacterium | reverse complement strand
GGATCTCGCTGGCGGGGGCCGCGGGCACCCCGGCCGGGGCTGCCAAGACGGGAACCCCCCCGCCCCCCACGCGGGGGGGGGCCGCGGGGGGGGGGGGGGGGGGGGGGGGGCCCGGGGCGGCCGCCGCCGAGATCGTCGGCGACGCGTGGGCCGACCAGTTTCCCGTCGATGTCTTCCAGACCGGCAGCGGCACGTCGACGAATATGAACGTCAACGAGGTCATCGCCAACCGGGCGATCCAACTGGCCGGCGGCACGGTGGGGACGAGGGAACCGGTCCACCCCAACGACCACGTGAACCTCGGCCAGAGCTCCAACGACGTAATCCCCACGGCCCTCCACGTGGCGGCCGCCAGCGAGATCCGCCACTGGCTGCTGGGCGTGCTGCACGACCTCGCGCGGACGCTGACGGAGAAGGCCGTCGCACTGGACGGGATTGTCAAGATCGGCCGCACCCACCTCCAGGATGCCGTCCCGATCCGCCTGGGCCAGGAGTTCGGTGGATACGCCACGGCTGTCCGCCGCGCGATCGAACGGCTCGACCGCGCCGCCGACGACCTGTGCGAGCTGCCGATCGGCGGCACGGCGGTGGGCACGGGGCTCAACACGCATCCGTGGTTCGCCGCCGGCGTGTGCGCCAAGCTGGGCGAGATGTTCGAGATGCCGTTCCGCGAGGCGTCGGACCACGTCGCCGCCCAGAGCCACCTCGATGCCGTCCTTGCGGCCGCCGGGGCGTTGAAGGGTGCGGCGTTGACGCTGGGCAAGATCGCGTCGGACATCCGCCTGCTGGCCAGCGGCCCGCGCTGCGGGCTGGGTGAGCTGCAGTTGCCGGCGGTCCAGCCGGGCAGCAGCATCATGCCGGGGAAGGTCAACCCGGTGATCTGCGAGTCGGTCGTTCAGGTCGCCTGTCAGGTCGTCGGCTGCGAGGCGGCGGTGGCCGCCGGGGCGACCGGCGGGGTGGGGTCGATCCTGGAGTTGAATGTGGCCATGCCCGTCATCGCCGTCAACCTGCTCGAGTCGATCGTCCTGCTGGCCAACGTCGCCGAGGCGTTTGGCGGCAAGTGCTTGGAGCACCTGACGGCCGACGCCGATCGCTGCGGCGAGCTGGTCGAGCACTCCCTGGCGATGTGCACGGCCCTGGCGACGGCCATCGGCTACGACGCCGCGGCCGCCATCGCCAAGGAAGCCTTCGACAGCGGTCGTACCGTCCGCGAGGTCGCCCGCGAGAAGAAGGTCCTGCCGGAGGCCGAACTCGACCGGCTGCTGGACCCGCGGGGCCAGACGGGCGCGTAGAACGGCGACTATCGGGTTTTCCGCGCCCGCTCGGCCTACGGGAGCGAATCGACGAGCTCGCGCACGTGTTGGACGGAGGCGTCGAACAGGGCGCGTTCGTCGTCGTTGAGGTCGAGTTCAATGATCTGCTCGACGCCGGCGGCGCCGAGGACGACCGGGACGCCGACGAAGTAGCCGCCGACGTCGTACTCGCGGTCGCAGTAGGCGGCGCAGGGGAGGATCCGCTTCTGGTCGCGGCAAATGGCCTCGGCCATCTGGACGGTGGCGGCGGCCGGGGCGTAGAAGGCGCTGCCGGTCTTGAGCAGGCCGACGATTTCCCCGCCGCCCTTACGGGTGCGCTGGACGATGGCGTCGATCTGCTCGGCGGTGAGCCATTGGCCGATGGGGATCCCGCCGGCCGACGCGTAGCGGGGCAGGGGCACCATGTCGTCGCCGTGCCCGCCCAGCAGCAGGGCGGTGACGTCCTTGACCGAGCAGCCGATCGCCTCGGCGAGGAACGCGCGGAAACGCGCGGTGTCGAGCACGCCGGCCTGGCCGACGACGCGGCGGGCGGGCAAGCCCGACGCGCGGTGGGCGACGGTGACCATCGCGTCCAGGGGGTTGCTCACGACGATCAGGATCGCCTCGGGGGAATGCTCGGCGACGCGGGCCGCGACCTCGCGGACGATGGTCGTGTTGGCGGCCAGCAGGTCGTCGCGGCTCATGCCGTCCTTGCGGGGCAGGCCGGAGGTGATGATCACCACGTCGCTGCCGGCGGTATCGGCGTAGTCGGTCGTGCCGGTGATGCGGGCGTCGAACCCTTCGACGGGGCTGGCCTCGTAGAGGTCTAGCCCCTTGCCCTGCGGCAGGCCGTCGACGATGTCCAGCAGCACCACGTCGCCCAGCTCCCGCCGCGCCGCCCACACGGCGCAGGTTGCTCCGACGTTTCCGGCCCCGATCACGCTCAACTTCGTTCTGCCGGCCATGGTGTCTCCCGAGCTACCGGTCTGTGGATCCTCAACGAGGCGGGGATTATACACCAAGCCGCGGCAAGGGCGGTAGGGGCAACCCTTGCAGTTGCCCTCGCCTGCTACAATACGTTGGAGGCACTGCGGTCGCACCCGGAGATCGCGGCGTTCGTAGCATGGGTGCGGACGAAGCGCGATGACCGGAACATCCGCGTCCGCCGGACGACGCGCGGAACAGGACAGCCATGTTGAGCATCGATCTCGTGAACGTACAACGCGAAGCCCTGATCACAAGAATGCGGGCCTTCTTCAAGGATGAGCCCCGCTTCGTCGACCACGCCCTGGACGTGCTGGCCAATGCCGAGGCCATCCGCATCCTCGAGGGCGGCAACCCGACGGTCATCACCGCCGCGGCGCTGCTGCACGACGTGGGGATCCCCAGCGCCGAGCGCAAGTACGGCTCGGCCGAGGGGAAATACCAGGAGCAGGAGGGGCCGCCGCTGGCGCGGGCGATCATGACCGACGTGGGGCTCGACGACGCGACGATCCGCCACGTCTGCGATATCATCGCCGACCATCACACGGGTGAGCGGATGGACTCGCTGGAGTTCCGCATCCTCTGGGACGCCGACCAGTTGGCCAACATCCCCGACGAGCGGGACGATGAGACGCCCCAGTCGCGACGGCGGTATATCGAGCAGGTGTTCCGCACGAAGGCCGGGCGGGCCATCGCCCTCGATGCGCTGGCGTGAGGCGCCTCACGGGCGGGCGCGCAAGTCGAGGAGCGTGCCGACCAGGTCGGCGGCGATCATCACGATGACCGCGGCGACGAGGACCGCGAAGTAGCGCCGGATGCTGCCGGCGCGGAGACGGCTGCACAGCCAGGCGCCGACCTGTACGCCGAGCGTGCTGCCGACCAGGATCGACATCGCCACGGCGAGATTGACCCCGTCGATCAGCCCGTACTTGACCGTCCCGGACGCCGAGGCGAACAGGACGATGCCCAGGCTGGTGCCGACGGCCTGCCTGGGGGTCATGCCCACCACCGACAGCAGCAGCGGCATCATCAGCACGCCGCCGCCGACGCCCAGCAGGCCCGTCAGCAGGCCGATCAGGACGCCCACGTAAACCAGCCCCGGCAGGCTGACGCCCTGCTGGCCGGTGCGCAGGATGCGGATCTTGGGGCCCAGCGGCAGCCGCTGGAGCGGCGCGTTGTGGGCGATGACGTCATCGGTGCCCCGCAGGACGAACCACCCGGCCACCGCCAGCAGGACGATGTACATCGGGTGCATGACCAGTTCGACGCGGGTCTGATCGCCGCCGCAGACGGCCTGTTCGAGGTAGTCGTTGAGCATTCCCCCGAGCAACGCCCCGGACATCGCGCCGCCGGCGATGATGAGCATCGTCTTGACGGCGACGTTCCCCAGCCGCAGGTGGCGCATGGCACCGGAGGCGCTGGTGCCGAGCATGCAGGCCAGGGAGGATCCCTTGGCGATCGTGTAGTCCATCCCGAACGCGACGTTCAGCACCGGCACGATCAGGAATCCGCCGCCGACGCCGAACAGGCCGGTGAGCACCCCCAACCCCAGCCCCATCCCCAGCAGCGCCAAGGCCAGGACGGGGCCGTCGAGGGAGGCTACGCCGTCCAGCCCCCCGATCATCGCGCCGTGTCGGCCGCCTTGGCCGTCCTGGATCGGCGGCGTCGCTCGAACAGATACTCCACGCCAAGCCCCCATGCCAGGGGTAGTAGCAGCAATAACGCGATCTTCAGGACGGTCATGGGCATCGAGTCTCCACGTAGGGCCCGCAAGGCACTTCCTGAATGTACCCTAGCGTTTCGGGCGCGCCGATGCAACCATCGACGCGCCTTGACGGGTGGGAACTGGCGGGGACGGG